>CAZEVF010000007.1:0-55508 GCA_964515845.1 uncultured Candidatus Saccharibacteria bacterium
GCAACTTCCATCCCTTCGGACAGATACTCCCCTGTGCATTAGCATTTGCGAGGGTTATCTTCCAATCAAAATTTATTTTGATTGGAAGTCGATTTAGCATAAGCACAATGAGACGCAACGGCGCATAACAGATTAAGAAACGTTACTTTCATCATATCACGCCGAGCCCCGGCTGACAATCGTAAACTACCAGCAAAAATTTTAGATGTGTTATAATACTCTTATGGATATCGCAATTATCGGTCTCGGCTTGGTCAACCTTGGTATCTTGATTCTGCTCCTCGCGCGCAAGCCTTCGGGTTCGCGTGCCGAATTTCTCAAGCTCGAAGAGCGCCTGATTCGGGTCGAAGCTGAACTCGAAAAGCTGACGCCTCGCGTCGAAGAGGCTTTTCGCGAGAACCGGCGCGAGATCGCCGAGAATCTCCAGGTGATTCAGAAAACTCTCGACACACGCGTCAAAAGTCTCCAAGATGATAATACCAAGAAGCTCGAGGAGATGCGCCTCACGGTCGACGAAAAATTGCAACAATCCGTCGAAAAACGCTTCAACGAAAGTTTCAAGACGATTTCCGGTCAGCTCACCCAGGTCTACCAAGGTCTTGGCGAAATGAAAAATCTCGCCCATGGCGTCGGCGATCTGAAAAAGGTGATGGAGGGCGTCAAGACCCGAGGGATCTACGGCGAAGTCCAGCTCGGCAACATCATCGAAGACTGTCTGGCCGACAGTCAATATGCCGAGAACATCATCACGAAATCCGGCTCGAACGATCGTGTCGAATTTGCCATCAAGATGCCAGGGAAGAATGACCAGACAGTTTTCCTGCCGATTGATTCGAAATTCCCGGTCGAAAATTACGCGCGTCTGATTGACGCTTATGACCATGGCGAGAAATCGGAAATTGAGACTTGGCGCAAAGCCCTGACTAGCGACGTCAAGGAGCAGGCCAAGAAAATCTCGCTGAAATATCTCGACCCTCCGGCCACCACCGATTTTGGGGTCATGTTTGTCCCGACCGAAAGCCTCTACGCCGAGATTCTGCGCATCCCCGGTCTAAGCGACAAAATTCGCCAGAAATACAGCGTTACCTTAGCTTCGCCTTCGACTCTGCCTCTGATCTTGTCCGGCCTGACCATGGGCTTTCGCAGCGTCGCGATCGAGAAACGTTCAGCCGAAGTCTGGCAAACTCTCGGCGCCGTTAAGAGTCAATTTTCAAAATTTGGCGACCTGCTCGCAGCTACCAAGAAGAAGTTACAGGAAACGGCGAATAAAATTGGCGATGCCGAGACCACTTCGCGTCAAATTGAGCGTAAGCTAAAACAGGTCGAGACACTGCCTGAGAGCGAGAGTAAGCAACTGATTGGCGAAATCGAACTCTAACTTCCAAGCCATGCTATAATAGTCTTATGCAAAATCTCGTCATCTGGTTCCTAATCTTCATCGTCTATTCTGTCGGGGGCTGGCTGGTCGAGGTCATAGTCACGATGCTAGAGCATCGCAAATTCGTCAACCGAGGCTTCCTGATTGGTCCTCTCTGTCCGATTTATGGCACCGGCGCCGTCATTGCTTCGCTAATCCTGAACGGCCACGAAAGTCCCTTGGTCATCTTCTGCGTTTCGCTAGTCGGTGGCGCTATCCTCGAATATAGCGCCGGCTACCTGATGGAAAAAATGTTCCGGGTACGCTGGT
Source organism: uncultured Candidatus Saccharibacteria bacterium (assembly GCA_964515845.1). Classification (GTDB taxonomy): domain Bacteria; phylum Patescibacteriota; class Saccharimonadia; order Saccharimonadales; family Saccharimonadaceae; genus Nanosyncoccus. Next base: position 1,688 of record CAZEVF010000007.1, read on the forward strand.
GGGATTATAGTAAAAAGCCGTTCAACGTCAACGGTCGCATCTGTCTCGAATCCGTCCTCAGTTTCGGCTTCGCTGGCATTCTGATTATTAAATTCATCACGCCCTTCTTGCTCCATCTCTTTGGTCAACTGCCAGTTGTCGAGCTTTATGCTCTCGGCGCGACACTGCTCACGCTGATTTTGATCGATATCGGTCTCTCGCTCTGGCTCATCCTAGGCGTCAAAGTCACCGTTGGCACCGTCCAAAAAGACGCCACCGATGAAATTTCCGAGCGCGTACGCGAAGTTCTGATGGGCAAGGGTAAGCTAAATCGTCGCCTGGTCAAGGCCTTCCCAAATCAGACGCCTAGTAAAAAGCCAGCTCATAGACCCAAGTCAAAGACGCAAAAAAGCTAATTATTTGTGTTATAATAATATATATGTATGAAAATTTCAGTAATTTTTTGCGCGACAAAAAGCGCCTTTGTATCATCCAGGCCGAAAATCCTGACGGCGACTCGCTCGGCACAGCGATTGCGCTAGATTATATTTTGCAAGCTAGCGAAAATACGCTTTATTGTCCAATCGACATCCCGAGATATCTGCACTATTTTCCGGATTGGTCGCGCGTCACGAACGAGTTTGATTATCGCGCCGATGGTTATATTATCGTCGATACGGCTGCGAGTGTCTTGCTTTCGAAGCTCCTCGACGACACAGCGATTCGGAGTAGCCTCTATCATAAGCCGGTTTTCGTCCTCGACCATCATGAGTCCGAAGACGATCTCGACTTTCCTCATGAATCCATTATCGAGACCTTGCCAGCCTGCGCAGCGCTGGTTTATCAAATTAGCCAAGCTCTCGATCTCGAGATTCCACTCCCGGCTGCCGAAGCGATTTATTCGGCAATTTCTTCCGATACGCTGGGCCTGGTCGCGACCTCGGTCACAGCCGATACCATGCGCACCATGGCCAGCCTAATCGATCTCGGTGTCAGCCCGGCGAAGCTCGACGAAGAGCGTCGTGAGTTTATGAAGAAGTCTCCTCGCATTCTCGATTATAAGGCCGACTTGATTAAGCGCATCCAATATTCGCTTGATGGCGAGTTAGCCACCGTCCATATTCCGTTTGATGACATTCAGAAATATTCCGACGAATACAATCCGAATATTCTAATCCTGGAAGAAATGCGTCTAGTCGAGGGCGTGATTGTCGCGATCGCCGTGAAAACTTATCCCGATGGCAAGATTACTGGCAAAATTCGCACTAGCGAGCCGATCGCCGAGCAGATCGCTGGTTACTTCGGGGGTGGGGGTCACCCCTATGCAGCCGGTTTCCGGACTTACGACATGAGTTATGATGAAGTTGTTGCCGATGTGATTAAAATTCTGCCCGAACTCCTCGAGCAGGTAGCCGTTGCCAAGGCCGAGTCCGAGGCCACCAACCAACCGGAGTCAGCCTAAATGTCGAAGAATCCGAGCAAATTCTATAACTTCCGGACCAAGCTTTGGTATCAAAAGTTGCGCCGGCCGGTTCGCCTGAAAATCGCCTATGATAATAAGGTGAAACATCCTCGCCTGGCAGTAATTTTTCTACATGGTATTTCGGCCACCTCGACCACTTGGCGCACAACTTGGCGCGAGCTGAACAAGAATCCGGATCTAAAGGGCGTACGCATGGTGGCTTATGATCTCTTGGGTTTTGGCAAATCTTTGCAAGCCAACTGGCTGGATTATGACTATCTTGATTATGATAAGGCTTTAGATCAGGCCCTAAAACGTCTCAAACTCGCTCGGACTCCGGTCGTGATCGTCGGGCATTCCATGGGCTCGCTGATCGCTGCCGACTACGCGACAAATTTCAAGCCTTCGGTAAACTTGGTGCGCTTGATCCTAGTCTCACCTCCGATTCTGATGTCCGAAGAGCTAGCCAAGCTCCCAGACCGAGTTTATACTAAATCCTACGGCTCGCTTTGTCAGCTGGCTAAGGACGAACCAGTGATAGAGGTGATTGCAAATTTCATCCAACGTTTCAGCAGCTTCAGCAGTCGCTATATTAAGACTCCGGCTTTCGAGCATTCGATGGGCAATATTATTCTCAATCATCGTAATTTCAAAACCTTTACCAAGCTCAAGGTTCCGACCTTAATTATCCACGGTCATTTCGACCCACTCGTCATGCGTTCGAATCTGAAGCGCGCAGCCGAAGCCAATCCTAGTTACGTCCGTTTCGTTAGCGTCATGGGCCATCACGACGTTTCGGCCACCAAACGTTCAAAGATTCTAATCGAACTCAAACAAGTTTTACGCGAGGAGCAAAATCGCCATGCCAAATAATCTCAAACTTTATAACACTCTCCACCGACAGCTCGAGGCTTTCACGCCGATCGATCCGACCAATGTCAAGATTTATACCTGTGGCCCGACGGTATATAGCACACCCCATATCGGCAATCTTGCAGCTTATGTCTATTGGGATTTACTCGTGCGCGTCCTCGAGGCCAATGATTATCAAGTGCGACGCATTTTGAATCTCACTGACGTCGGCCATTTGACTTCTGATGGGGACGAGGGCGAAGATAAACTCGAAAAAGGCGCTCGTACTACCGGTCAGACCGTCTGGGATGTAGCTAAGCATTATATTACGGAGTTCAAGGATGCCTTTCATCGATTGGACCTCGTCGAGCCGGCCGTCTGGGCCCGAGCGACCGATTACATTGAGGCTGATATCAAGATTGTCGACCTACTGACCGAAAAAGGCTATACTTACGAAACTAGCGACGGAATTTATTTCGATACTAGTAAGTTCCCGAAGTACGCCGATTTTGCCAAGCTCAATCTCGAAGGCCTAAAAGCTGGCGCGCGCGTCGAGCTCTCGCATGAGAAGCATCATCCGACCGACTTTGCCGTTTGGAAATTCATCCAGCTCGACGAAAAACACGCCATGCGCTGGGACTATCTTGGGCGCCCTGGCTATCCGGGTTGGCACCTCGAATGTTCGACCATTATCCACGAAGAACTCGGCGAGCCAATTGACATTCATACTGGAGGCATCGACCACATCCCGGTACACCATACGAATGAAATCGCCCAGACCGAAGCAGCTTTTGACGAACAGCTCGCTCGCTACTGGCTACATTGTAATCATTTGACTAGTAACGGCCAGAAACTTTCCAAGAGCCTTGGCAACGGCTATAGCCTTGACGATTTAATGCAGTGGGGTTACACTGCGCTCGACTTTAAGACTTGGGTCTTGCAAGGACATTATCAGTCCGAGCGCGACTTTAGCTTCGATGCGCTCACTGCAGCCAAACAGCGACGCCTGAACTGGCTGGACCAAATCGCCCTCTGCCATCAAGGCAAAGCTGAAGGCAACGGTGAAGAGCTACTAGCAAAAATCATCAAGAGCCTGAACGATAATCTAAACTCGCCGAAAGCCTTTGCTTTGATCGACTCAGCGAAAAATTTGAATCTCGAGTTTTGGCAGCAAATCGATCAGCTCTTTGGGTTAGGATTAATCGCTTCAGCTCGCAAACTCACAACCGAAGAAGTTGAAATCCTCAGCCAAAGACAAGCAGCACGCGAGGCGCGCGACTTTGAACGCTCCGACCAGCTACGCGCAGAATTGCAGGCCAAGGGCATCACCGTACTCGATACGGCCGATGGTCAAGTCTGGCAATATTTAGTTTAGTGTGCTATGATAAAGGGATGAAACCAGTTATTGAGGTAAAAGATTTAGTAAAAGTCTATGGCAAAAAATCCACGGCCTTTACTGCGCTGAAAAAAATTAACTTACAAATTAACGAAGGTGAGTCCGTCGCGATTGTCGGTAAATCCGGCTCGGGCAAGTCGACCTTGATGCATCTCATTGCTTTGCTCGATCGTCCGACCAAGGGCAAAATCGAAATTGACGGCACCGATTCGACTAAGTTGAAAGCTCGCCAGCTTAACCAGCTACGCAACCAAAAATTCGGCTTTGTCTTCCAGCAATTTTTCATGAATCCCCAGGATACCGTGCTCGAGAACGTCACCCTGCCCCTGAAAATTGCCGGCGTCCGGCGCAAGAAGCGTCACGAGCTCGCAGCCAAAGCGTTAAAGACCGTCGATCTGACCGAACGTACCAAGTTCAAGGCAAACGACCTTTCTGGTGGCCAGAAACAGCGTGTTTGCATCGCTCGCGCCATTGTTAATAATCCAAAAATCATTTTCGCCGACGAACCGACGGGTAACCTCGACTCAGCCACTGGCGACAAAGTAATCAAACTCCTCTTCGACTTGAATAAGAAAGGCGTTACTTTGATTATCGTTACTCACGATGAAGATTTAGCTCAGCTCTGTAGTCGTCAGATTCGGATTTCCGATGGCAAGATCATCGAAGATACTGGCACAAAAAAGTCTCAACCCAGCGCAAAATCAGCCAAAACCGATAAATCTACCAAATCTGTAAAATCTGCCAAGGCGACCAAGACCAGCAAAACTTCTACCAAAGCTACGAAAGGAGCAAAATAATGCAACTTTTTGAAACTCTACGCACAGCGAATCATAATCTTTTTCGCAACAAAGTTCGCACCTTCCTCACCATCCTCGCTATCTTTGTCGGTAGCTTTACAATCATCCTCAACGTCGCGATTAATGCCGGCGTCAACGCCTTCATCGACGAGCAGACAGCTAGTCTCGGTGGCGATGATTTTATCATGCTGCTTAGTGACACTACCAAGAACATGATGAACGAAAGCAGTATGGGTGCCAGCAGTGGACCGACCGAATATGTCGAAGACAAAGAGGCGAATATGACCGAAGCTCTGACAGATGAAGATATCGAAAAGCTAAAGCAAATCGAAGGTATCAATGCTGATTCTTTCTACTCACCCATACCACTCAATGGCGAAGGCTATTATGCTAGTGGTAAAACCGATAAGAAATATACTATCAATAATATGATGATTTTGCCTCCAGGCAACTTCAAGATTCCAATTGCCGTCGGTGGCTTACCAGATGATAGTAAAAATACTTGCCAGATTACGCTTCCTCCAGATTATGCTCAGGCTCTCGGTTATGCTAATGACGAAGACATCATCGGCCAGACGATTACCGTCGCTATCAAGAACGATGTTCTTGAGACTTGGACAAAAATTAACGCTGAAGTTGTTGGTGTTGAAGCTAATGGTATTGTTTCTTCTAGCATGGGCGCAATTATCTCTCGCGCGCTTTACGATCAACTTTTCGATGCCGTTTACGCACATTTACCAGCATCGTATAAAGATAATTTACCGACTTATTACGTCATGGCTACTTTTGACAACGAAAAGTTCACCGAGGATGAAATTAAGCAGGAAGTAGCAGACGCCGGCTATTTTGCCTGGACCGTCACCGACATGATGGGCACGATTCGCTCCTTCTTCGATGTTATCATGGTAGTCTTCAATATCTTTGGTGGTATTGCCTTGCTCGCTGCAGCTATTGGCATTGTCAATACTCTGCTCATGTCAGTCGAAGAGCGTACGCGTGAAATTGGCCTCGACAAAGCGCTAGGCATGTCGTCTGGTCGTGTCTTCTGGGAGTTTGCTACCGAAGCCATCCTGATTGGCTTCTGGGGATCGGCCGTTGGCGTCTGTATCGCAATGTTGATTGGTAGTGCTACTAATGCTATCGTCCATGCTCCAGGTGGTTTCCTTGAGATTTTCCCAACTTTCGATCTCTTCCGTTTCACTCCTCAGACCGTTATTCCAATCATTCTCATTATTATGCTAATTGCACTAATCGCCGGCACTTTCCCTGCAATCAAAGCTGCACGCAAGAACCCAATCGAAGCCTTGCGTTACGAATAGTATGAAGCAACGTTCGCCTAGCTACCTCACGGAGACTATTACTGTCGAAAAGTTCATTCCTGGTGGTCAAGCCTTGGCCACCATGGCCGACGGTAAGAAGCTCTTCCTCTGGAATGCTTTACCCGGCGAAATTGTTACTAAAGTCGAATTAACCAAAGTTAAGAGCCATTACGGCGAAGGTGTCGCCAGGGAATTTACCAAGCTTTCCGAGCAACGGATTGAGCCAAAGGACGCATGTTATCTCTCGACCTCGCCCTGGCAAATCCTCGATTATGACTATGAGCTTAGCGAGAAGACCGAGCTAGTCGAAGAGTGTTTTCGCCAACAAAAAGTTGAGTTGTCACCCGTTCCGGAAATTATTACAGACGGCCAAGATTTCCACTATCGTAATAAAATGGAGTATGCGCTCTATTTTGACCATGCCGATAAAAAGATTCATCTTGCCTTCCATGCGCGAGGCAGCCACCAAAAAATCCTGGTCGATACTTCCAGCATCGAACATCCAGAAATTTGGCAACGAGCTACCGAGATTGTCGCCGAGCTTAATGCCGGCCGTGCCGATGCACGCCAGTATCAAAGTTTACTACTGCGTTGTAATCAGCAGGGAGGGGTTAGTGGTGGGCTATTCGAAAAGCATCAACCTCATCCTAAGTTCGCTTTACTAAAAGACAAAATCCTAGGCCAAACCTATTCCTATTCGCCCAACGGTTTTTTCCAGATCAACCTGCCGGTCTACGAATTGGCTCTGCAGGCAATTCAGCCTTGGGTTAAAACCAGACGCGTGCTCGATCTCTACGCTGGAGTTGGCACAATTGGACTGTCAGTAGCGCGTGGGCGCGATCTAACCCTAGTCGAGTGCGATAAGTCGGCTTATGCCGAAATGGTCAAAAATTGCCAGACCGTCCACGCTAATGCTGAGCAAACCGTTCCTGACAATGCTGGCAAACTCGCACCCAAGCCCATCCTCGCTAAATCCGAAACAGCACTTGAATATATCGCTCCAGACCAAACCGTCATTCTCGACCCACCTCGCGCCGGCTGCCAGCCAGAATTGATTGAACATCTACTCGAAGTCTGCCCACCAACAATTATTTACTTATCCTGCAATCCAGCCACCCAGGCGCGCGATGTTAAATTGTTGCTCGAGAAATATCAGTTAAAGCTAGTGCAACCTTTCAATTTCTTCCCACGCACGCCTCACCTCGAAAATCTCGTCGTCTTAGAAAAGTAATGATTCGTGCGCAGTGGGCACGTCTACCTGTACCTCGGCTTCTTGAGGAGCGTAGGCCTCGATGGTTTCGATTGGTCCTCGGCTGCTGCTGTTTATTCTGGCGCTACGTCGGCTTCTGCGTACTACCTCTACTTCTATGCCTCCGGTCTCAACTCGTCGAACGGCCCGAACAATCGCTGGTACGGTTTCCCAGTACGTTGTCTGGCTTCTGGCGCCTAGTTCCTTAGTTTTACTAGCCTAGACCATAGAGCAATCAATCGGCTATCAAATATGAAGAAAATAATTCGAAGAAAAGGTATTTTTACGCCACCAGAAAGAAAAATCTGGCCTCACGAGATGCGTGTGGCAAAAATTCTTGCTATAAACAGACATTCAATAGAATTCTTAGTGGAGAAAAAATAAAAAGCCCAGACATTTTGCTGGACGGTCCAAACCTAATTATTGATACGTCACGCACTAAAATGCGAGACGATAAAATGTGCAATTTCCTAATTACACAAATGTGCCAAACAAAACGAATCAAGGAAATGCTAATGATTACGAAAGAAAGTCAAGTTGTTGACATCATGAAACTTATTTGATACCATCGAAACAATAGAAGTCTCGCACGGCGCAGAAGGTGCTTTCCACTGAGACTTCTTTTTTATTTTTATGTCTTTCAATCATCAAATATCGCTAGGGAACTAGGCGCCAGAAGTCAGACAACGTACTGGGAAAGCATAGTAACGACTGTATGGCCCGTGCGAAGAGCTAAGTCCAGTGGTCACGAAGTTCAGGCGATAAGCAGTAGCTGATGTAGTACTAGAAAAGACGGCAGCCACACTAGACCAATCATAACCACCAACACCTATACTATTCAAAAAGCCAAGACTCAGGTTGGCGTTCCCACTGCGCACGACTCGGCATTGCACTTTCCTTCCAACATCAAGTATAATATTAATATGGGATTAAACACCGAACAACAAGCAGCCGTTTCTTATCTAGAAGACCCCCTGCTAGTTTTAGCCGGCCCGGGTACCGGGAAGACTCAGCTCCTCTCAGCCAAGGTCGCCTACATTCTCGAGCATACCGACGCCAATCCGGAAAACATCCTCTGTATTACTTTTACCGAGTCCGGCGCTAGTAACATGCGCGAACGTCTCGCTAGCATGATTGGCCAGGCTGCCGGCGATGTTCATATTTATACTTATCACGCTTTCGGTGCACACATCCTCGAGCGTTACAAAAATTACGCCGAACATTTCGATCGTCGTCTCGACTCCGTGATCGACGGCGTCACTCAATATAAACTTATTCATGAGATCCAGACCCACCTTCCGGTCACCGACATTCTCAAAACAGCCGAAATCGACCAACTCATCGATACTATCCAAAACGCTAAGTCGGCCAAACTCTCTGCCGACGACTTATCTAAAATCGCCGAGCGTAACCTCGATGATAGCCGTTCACTCAGCGAACAAATCTCGCCCTTGCTCCTCAGCCTAGTTCCACGCAGCAAATATCAAGTCGCGCTCGATAGCGTCTACCAGCTGATCCTACAAATCCTCAGCGATTTTTCTAGTCAAGAGCCAATCGCCGGCAATATTGAGCCCCTGGCGAATCACCTTCTGCGCGAACTTTCGCATATCATCGACGAAGAAAGCGCAAAAGAAAAACCGAGCGTCTCAGCCCTCACCAAATGGAAAACTGCCCGTTTCGAGCGTGACGATGCTGGCAATTATCGCTTGAAAGACCACATTGCGAACAAAAAACTTTCTTCGCTCGCCGAGATCATGCGTAAGTACGACGAAAAGTTGCAAGCCGAAGGTCTCTTCGACTTCGCCGACATGATCGAGGAGGCAATTCGCGTCCTGCGCGAGGATGAGGGTTTTCGCTTAACTTTGTCCGAGCTTTTTCAATATATTTTGCTCGACGAGTTCCAAGATACCAACCCCTCGCAATTCGAGCTGATTAAGCTGCTGACCGATTACGAACAGCCTAATGTCATGGCCGTAGGTGACGACGACCAAGCCATTTTCGAATTCCAAGGTGCCAGCGCCTCGAATCTGCTCGAATTCCAGAATTATTATTCTGCCCATGTCGTCAAACTGCAAAAAAATTATCGCAGCACCGGCCAAATTCTCGATTTTTCTCATCGCATTGCCGAACAAATCGACGACAGCTTCGCCAAACATCATGGCGTCGAAAAACGCCTCCAGTCGATGCAAGACGAGTTCGCGCGTGCAGCCGGCAAGGCGCCAGTAGGGAAAATTTCGCGCCACCTTTTCCGGGCAGCGACCGACGAATATTATTGGATTGCTCATCAGATTGCCCAACTCATAGAATCCGGCGAAGATCCGAATACTATCGCCATTATCGCCCCGAAACACAAATATATTGCGCCGATTCTACCCTACCTCAAGGCTTGTAATATTAATATTGCCTACGAGAAAAAGTCAAACCTCCTCGATGATCCGAAATTGCAGGAAATTATCACTCTCGCCGAATTGATTTACGACTTAGCCCACGAATCTCAGCCGTCGCATCGCCTGCTTCAGATTCTCGCTATGCCATTTCTAGCCGTCGAGCCAGTTGTCGCCCTCCAAGCTGTCTATCGTGCGCGCAGCGAACATTGTTCATTATTAGACTATCTGCTAAAATCCGACGATGCCAAACTCCAAGAAATTGCCACTTGGCTCGCCGAGTTGACCACTCTGACATTCGATACCCCTCTCGAACTTTGGCTGGACTATCTGACCGGCAATGCCGAGCTCCCACGCAGTCATCTACGTTCGCCATATTTAACCTATTATCAAAACCATAGCGAACCAGCCGAGCTATTCGAATTTTACGAGAATCTTCATACTTTGCGTTCGACCGTCATTAACCACACAACAAATTCCAAACCTCGGCTCGACGATTTTGTTAACACTATTCAAGATTACCAAGCAGCGAAGGCGCCGATCATCAGCTCTAGTCCCTATCAAGACGCCGACCACGCCGTCCAGATCATGTCGGCGCACAAGAGTAAAGGTCTAGAGTTCAAATACGTCTTTCTAATTGCCGTCGACGAAATGGCTTGGGGTCGCGCCAAAGGGAACAACACTACCTTTTCTCTCCCGGTCAACTTGTTGCCAATTCGTCATACCGGCATTACCGACGACGAAAGATTGCGTCTACTTTTCGTGGCCATTACTCGCGCCAAGCAATTTTTAACCATGACTAGCTCTTTGCAAAATTTCGCCGGCAAAGAAGTCTCACTGCTCGGTTACCTTGACGAAAAATACGACGTCGAGACTAATCGCCAGCTTTCGCCCTACCTCCCCAAAGATTCTCAGACGATCATAGAGCATTTTGACGAAACCGACCTCGAGACCCGTATCGAGACCACGCGCCAAGGTTGGATTTCGAGCTATCAAGTGCCAAGCCCCGAGCTCGAGCAGCTCCTGAGGCAGCGTCTCGAACATTATCGCCTCAGTGCCACCGACCTGACGAATTTTATCGACCTAATTTATGCCGGTCCGGAGCAAGTTTATCAACAGCGTCTACTGCACGCGCCCGACGAACCTCTAACGATGCAGCTAGCTTATGGCAATCTCATCCACTCCACTTTCGAGCAAGTCACCAGCCAAGGCCTCTCCGACGAAGCTGCTTTGCAATATTTTAATGACAAGGCCCTCGAAGTTCCTCTCGATCCTCATTCCATTCTCGAGCTCCAGGCTAAGGGTAGTCATAGTCTAAAGATTGCGCTCAGTGAATTTTCAGCCATCATTCGTGACCCCGGCGCGAAGGCCGAGCTCAATCTCTCGCCGGAACACCCCACCCTCGGCGATGTTCCTCTGGCCGGCAAAATCGACCATCTGAAGATTGATCCCGAGCTAAAAACTATCGAAGTCTATGATTTTAAGACCGGAAATTATCATGATTCGAAGTGGCAAAGTCACCCCACACTATATAAATATGCTCTCCAGCTCGGATTTTACAAGCTACTTTTGAATCTCTCGCCGACTTACCGTAATTATAAGGTCACGGCTGGTCACATCCTCTTCGTTTCGCCCGACAATGAAGATAAAGTCTACGATAAAGTCCTAGAATACGACGAAAAATCCGAATCCGAGCTCAAGCGCCTGATTAATGCCGTCTATCATCAAATCACTTCACTCGATTTCATCAAAAACCCCGAAATCAACCTCCCAGCCGACAAAAACCACACCATCAAAGACATTCGCACCTTTGTCGAGAAGCTACTAGAACTAGAATAGACGATAGTATTTGCTAGTTCATCGCTGTTACTTTTTAGTGACTATAAGAATCCATAATTGGACACTTATAGTTGTATCTTTGAGCTACATGTTACCAAGTGAGTCACTAGAAAGCAATAGTGATGAACTGTGTAATGTTATTTCTATTCATGTTTATGCTTGCTATTTTCTTCTCGACATAGTAAAATACCTCTACTTGGCCTCACCAAGGATGAACTTAGTACATTTTTCAACATTCATCTCTCAAGAGAAAGGGGGTGAAGATGAATGAGCTTATTCGACTTTGGTTTAAACGACGGACGCAAACCGGCCAACACTACTGTTTCCGGTTACGCCGACAATCCGTACTCCTCATCCGATGCAGCTCGACGTAGCGTCCTCAGCCAACATGGTGGCCAGATCACCGACTATGAGACTGGCATCGTTGGTCGAAATGCAACTGAAGCCTACGACAAAGGTGTCGAGCAAGGCATGAGTGAACAGCAACTCAGCGACCTTTTCAACCGTCTTACCAGATAATTCGTGCCTCGTCAAAAGTAGCAACTTATCAGTTAGATTTGGCTCTGTCATCGGCAGAGCCTTTTCTCTTTACTTTTTCAAAAAACTTTGCTATAATCTAAGGAATTATGAGTAATAAAGCATCACAACCTAAAGATTATCGCTATGTGGTTTTCATGGATGAAGCTGCGAATTTTTCGTTCCTCACCCGTTCTACAGCCCAGAGCGAGGAAACCATCAAATGGGAAGATGGTCAAGAATACCCTCTGATTAAGGTCCAGATCTCATCAGCATCGCACCCATTCTTTACTGGTGAAGAGAAGATCATCGACACCGAAGGTCGCGTCGATCGCTTCAAGGCTCGTGCTAAGCGCGCCGAAGCTTTGCGTGCCTCTCTCGGCAACAAGGCTAAAAAAGCCGAAAAAGAAGCAGCCAAGAAGGCCGAAAAAGCCTCAGAGAAGTAATTTCTCTTGACTTTTTGAGCAATCTGTGCTACAATGGAAGTATATACTATTATTAAATGAAACAGCTTTGGGAGGTTTCCTGATTTAGCGACAGCTAGATCTCACCCCATAGCAAAGCGAAAGGAAAACCATGACTGTAAAAGTAGACATCAAAGCCCTCCTAGAATCGGGTGCCCATTTTGGGCACAAAACTAGCCGTTGGCATCCAAAAATGGCGCCTTACATCCATAGCAAGCGCCAGGGTGGCCATATTATCAACCTCGAGAAGACCGTCGAAGCCCTCGAGAAAGCTCTACCAGAGCTCACCAAGATCGCAGCTAGTGGCAAGAAGATTCTCTTCGTCGGCACCAAGAAGCAGCTCAAGGAAGCTACCAAGGCAGCTGCCGAATCCGTCAACATGCCTTACGTCACGGTACGTTGGGTTGGTGGTACTTTGACCAACGTCGAGACCGTCAATCGTCAAATTAAGAAGCTCCAAGATCTCGAGCGTCGCATGGCCTCAGGTGAGCTCGAAGCACGCTACTCAAAACTCGAAGTCCAGCGCTTCCAGGAAGAAATTGATCTTTTGAACGAACGTTACGGTGGTATTAAGGATATGACCGAGCAGCCAGCAGCCATCCTCGTAGTTGATGCTTGCCAGGATAAAAACGCGATCAAAGAAGCTAATAGCTTGAAGTTGCCAGTCTTCGCTATCACCGATACTAACGTCGATCCAACCAATATCGACTACGTCATCCCAGCTAACGACGACGCGATTAAGTCCGTCCAGCTCATTCTTGACTACATGGTCGCTGCCATCAAAGAAGGCGAAGCCAAAAAAGCTTAAACTAGTTCTTATTAAAACTAATTATCCCAAGGAGGAATATGAGCGAGGAACTCAAAGAAAAAGCCAACGAAGTCAAAGCTATTTCGATCGAATTGATTAAAAAACTCAAGGAACTTTCTGGCGTCGGTCTGACCGATGCGAAGAACGCCCTTGTCGAAGCCAAGGGTGATTTCGACAAAGCTCTTGAAGCCATGCGCAAAAAAGGCATGACCAAGGCCGAGAAGCGTGGCGATCGCGAGACTCGCGAAGGCATCATCGATTCTTATATCCACGATGGTCGCCTCGGCGCTATCATCGAAGTCAACTGCGAGACTAGTTTCGTCGCTAAGACCGAGGAGTTCAAAAACCTCGCCCATAAGCTAGCCATGCAAGTCGCCTCGATGAACCCACTTTACGTCAGCCTCGAAGATGTTCCAGAAGACGTCTTGAATGCCAAGAAGAAAGAATTCGAAGCCAACTTCCATGGCCCAGAAAACATGAAAGACCAAATCATCGGTGGCCAAGTCAAAAAAGCTTTCTCTGACAAGGTTTTGCTCGAGCAGCCATACATTATGGATGACAACCTGACCGTCGCCCAGTTTATCAAAGAGGCAATTGCTAAGACCGGCGAGAATATCACCGTGCGTCAATTCAAGCGCCTTGAGCTCGGTGTCACTGAATAATATAATTAGCCCCCATATTAACCACAAAGTTAGAGAGGTAACAATGTTCGACGATAAAGAATATCAGCAAGCCATGGAGGCCGTAATTACTCGCTTCCAAGACGAAATGAAAAAGGTGCGTACGGGGCGAGCCCATCCCGACATGCTTTCAAATGTCAAGGTTGAGGCCTACGGTCAATATATGCCCCTGAACCAAGTCGCCAATGTTACCGTCTCTGGTGGTACGATGCTACTCGTCACTCCATTTGACCCGGCAAATATCCAGGCCATCTCGAAAGCAATTCGCGAGGATCAAACCATGAGCTTGAATCCATCGGATGATGGCCATGTCGTACGCGTGCCGATTCCACCTCTGAACGAAGAGCGACGCAAAGAAATCGTCAAGACTACCTCCAGCAAAGTCGAGGAAGCCAAAGTTGCAATTCGTAACGTGCGTGAAGATGCTCGCAAAGAACTAAAAAGCGCCGAACTCCCCGAAGATACAGCGAAAAAAGCCGAAAAAGCTATCGACGAACTCACCAAGAAATTCTCCGAGCAAGTCGACGCCCTCTTCAAAGTCAAATCAGCTGAAATTATGGAAATTTAATGGCCGACCAGCTTAAACATATCGGATTTATTGTTGATGGCAACCGTCGTTGGGCGCGTGCCCGAGGCTTGCCGACCTTCGAAGGCCATCGTCGTGGTTTCGATAAAGTCGAGACTATGATTGAGACTCTGCGCGAGACTGAAGTCGAGTTTGCCTCGTTTTATCTCTTCAGCACGGAAAACTGGGATCGCTCGCCCGAAGAAGTCGCATACCTGATGGATATGGCCAACAATCAGATTAGTCGCATGATCAAGCGTCTCGAAAAAGAGAATATTCGTTGTCTGATCATGGGTCGTCCCGAACCGGTTGAACCGAAACTCTGGCAAAAACTCAAAGATGCCGAGACTCGCACCAAGGATAATACCGGTCTAACCGTTTGTATCTGTTTTAACTATGGTGGCCATTGGGAAATTGCTGACGCAGCGACTAAGATTCTTGCCGAACACATGAGAACTGGCGAGACGAACAGCGACGCAAACAGCGAAATCACCCCCGAAGAGTTCCGTCGCTATCTTTATCATCCGGAAGTCCCAGACCTCGACCTCTTAGTTCGCACTTCTGGCGAAGAGCGCATTTCTAGCTTTCTACTCTGGCGCGCAGCTTATTCCGAATTTCTCTGGCTCGAGAAAAATTTCCCCGACATTGAAGCCGAGGATTGTCTCGCAGCGATCGAAGAGTTCCATAATCGCAATCGTCGTTTCGGAAAATAACCAAAAACATCTTCATCTGTGCTACAATTATATATATGAATATAGTTATTGGAGTAATTGTTGGTTTAGTAATTTTAATGCTGCTCGTCGTCGCGCACGAATTTGGCCATTTTATCGCAGCTCGCCGTAATGGTGTCAAAGTCAATGAATTCGGTATCGGTTTTCCCCCACGCGCCATCGCTTGGGTACGCAATCCCGACTGGAAGAAGGGAAAGAAAGGCGTTAAAAAATGGCTGCGTTTACCGAAATCCGAATGGGGCAAACCTCAAAAAACCCTCATCTTCAGTCTCAACTGGTTGCCAATCGGTGGTTTCTGTTCCATGGACGGCGAATCTGACGCCGACAAGCGCCCTGGCACTTTTGGGTCAGCCAGCTTCTGGTCAAAGACCAAGATCCTCTTCGCCGGAGTCGTAATGAACTGGCTCGTGGCGTTCGTTCTACTCACGATTCTGGCCTTTACCGGCATGCCTCAGTTCATTGAGCATCAATTCTATCTTGGCAACGATGCCGAGATTATTGGCGACGGCGTCACCGTCCACGAAGTCATCGAAGACTCTCCGGCCGACAAAGCCGGCTTCCGACCCGGAGACCAAATCATCAGCGTCGCCGAAAACTCCGTGACATATCCCACCGATGTCACCGGCTATGGCGCCGAGTACGCTGGCGGAGTCGTTAAATACAAGATTAAGCGTGGCGAAGAGGAAAAAATCCTCGAAGCTAAACTCAACCCAGCCGGTTCAGAATACGCCCTCGGCATTTCCATGAATTACGGCCAAACCTTCATTCGTTCGACTTGGTCTGCGCCCATCGTCGGCGCCGGCACCACGCTCCAGCTCACCGGCGAAACCTTCCGTGGCCTCGGCGAAATGGTTTGGAACCTAATCTCTGGCGTCTTCAAACAATTCAGTGGCGATAGCGTCGTACGCGAAGAAGGCCAGAACGCCATCCAATCAGCCGGCGACTCAGTTTCCGGCCCCATCGGCATCATCGGCGTCATTTTCCCAGCTTTTGCTAGTGCCGGCCTCTCAAACCTCACCTTCCTTGCAGCATTGATTTCAGTTTCGCTCGCCTGTATGAATATCCTGCCGATCCCAGCTCTCGACGGTGGGCGTTGGCTCCTTATCGCCATCTATAAGCTCCGTGGCAAGACATTGACTAAGGAAACCGAAGAAAAAATCGTCTCGCGCGCCTTCATGATTCTATTCTTGCTAATCATTATTATCTCGATTCTTGATATCATGAGGCTATTCTAATGGCCGAAGAAAAGACCCGAAAGTCGGCTAAGCAGCAGTCGGATGCTGAACAGGAAAGCCAAAATAAGCCGAAAAAGACTAAGCTCACCCCGAAAGAGCGTAAACAGACGGCGTGTTTTGTCATCCTGACGCTCGCCTGGGCAGCTATCACTTTCATCGCCAGCCAATATATCATTGGTCTACCGATGGTCGCCCTCCTCGGCGAACGCTTCTCTAGTCCACTCTGGACCTGCATCTACGAAGCGCTAGTCTATACGCTAACTTTGCTCTTTGTTATCGTCTTTCCGACCATGATTTTCAAAATCTATCGTAAAAGCCATCCGAAAGTCCCAGCCACGCTCGAAAAGGAAGTTTCGACCACCCCGAACGAGCTCGGCGTCCAGCATCTACCCACCTTCGTCGACATCGGCCTCGCGCCAATCGGCTATGTCGTTTATCTCATGATTGCCCAACTTTTGACTCAGTTGATGCAAATTTTCCCCTGGTTTAATCCCGACCAGTCCCAAGACGTCGGCTTTAGTTACTTCGTCACTGGCTTCGATCGTTTTATTGCCATGGTCGCCCTGGTCATCATCGCCCCGATTGCTGAAGAACTAATCATGCGAGGCTGGCTCTACGGTAAACTGCGCAGCCGATTAAAAATCCCCCTCGCCATGATCCTAGTTTCGGCACTTTTTGGCCTCCTGCACGGCCAATGGAACATCGCGATCAGTACTTTCGCCCTCAGTCTCATCCTCTGTAGCCTACGCGAAATTACCGGCACAATCTGGGCCGGTACCCTGCTGCATATCTTATCAAACGGTATCGCTTTCTACCTGTTGTATGTCGTAATGTAGGGAAAATAGGCAAAAATCCGTCATAACTATTGACAAAATAGATAATCTGTGCTACAATGGAAGGATAAGGTATATTTTTTGACAGCTAAATGTCAATATCTGCTATAAGCCGTTAGTGATTATGGCAAAACCTTCTCTTGAGAAGGTTACCTCGCAACTTACGAAGTAGTAAGTTTATTTTGGACGTATTTGCAACTGTTGACCAACCCACTAAAAAATGACTGAAAAGGCAGAAAAGGAGAAGAAAGATGGAAAAAACTATTAATGGTTCAACTGAAACAATTACCGGAGCAATTGAAGCGCTGAAACCTGTAGACAATGTCACTGCTATGCTGGAAGCGCAGCCGGATACCGGCTATGTTACAGGTAATCTTGTGGATGGGCTAATTAAAACTGCCAAATATTTTAAGTCCCAGGGAGAAACAACGGATATGTCGCCTTTCATCGCACCCTTTTGCACGGAAGGCAAGCATGACCTGTGCGACGTCTATGTCGTCAAGCCAAACGGAAAATTAATTGTTGCCGACTATTGCATCAAGCAGAGTGATGACCCGAGACGTGGATTTAAGATTTGGCATAATATCGGTCGCGACGACCTGATTCTGAGTTGGAAAATACCTTATCCGGGTTGTGGTGCAGCTTCATTCGCCAGTGTCAAACAGCTCGAAATTGACGGAGGTGCTGAATACACACCGGAGCAAATCACCACCAGCAAGGAACTTTGGCAGGCGATAGCCGACCAGTATGGCTACAATTACGAAATGAGCCTTGAAGGCTTCGACCTACTTGACACAGGTTGGGAGCTCAAAATCCCGAGATACACGCTGGCAGAAGGACAGGCAAAGGCCAAACTTTTAAACAAACGCTTATCGGGGTTACTTGGGAAAGTCCTGGCAACAGAAATCGATTTTCGCGAAGACGAGTTCGGGCTCTATGAGATTCTCAATGATAAGGGTGAACCTATCGCTTGTCGTTACCATGGCAAGGAATATCTCTACGAAGGGTCGAACCTCTATTACCTGGAGAAGAGCATTGTTCGGTTTGAAGTTATGTATCAGTATGAAATCGCCGAAGCAGCAAAAATCGGCGAATTCCTGGAGCAGTATCTGAACTGCCGTCCGGCAATCGAAGCTCGGGGAGGCCAGCTCATCTCGCTCGGCGAGAAGGGCGTCTACGTTTATTATCCGGAAGATTTCGAACGCAGCCGGCTCTATGGGTTAAATTCCGAGGATTACAAGGATTTCCTGGCAGCAGAACACGACGCTCATGACGGCCAGGGCGCCCAGGAATAAAAGCAAAATCGAACAGCGATCTTAGCAACTTGTCACTACTTCACCGCCAAACGGCTTGGCTCACTCTTGAGCTAAGCCGAATTTTTTTGTATAATATGAATATTATGCGTTTTAGTAAATCATTCATCAAGACCTTGCGTACAGCACCGAAAGACGAGACAGCGCATGGCGCTCAATTTCTCAGTCGTGCTGGCTACGTCCACAAAGAATTGGCCGGCATCTACGACTATCTCCCTCTCGGCCTGCGCGTTCTCGAAAATATCAAAGCCATCATTCGCGAAGAGCTGAACGCGATCGGTTGCGAAGAAGTCCTCATGTCGAGCCTCCAGAACCCCGAACCGTGGCAAAAGACCGATCGTTGGGATATCGAAAAGATGGATGTCTGGTTCCGGACAGAGTTGGCTGCCGGTGGCGAACTTGGCCTCGCTCCGACCCACGAAGAGCCGATCACTGAGCTGATGAAAACTTATCTCCAGAGTTATAAAGATTTGCCAGCCTATGCCTACCAGTTCCAGACCAAGTTTCGCAACGAGCTGCGCGCCAAGTCTGGTATTTTGCGCACGCGCGAATTTCTGATGAAAGATCTCTATAGTTTCTCGGTCGATGAAGCCTCGCACGAGGAGTTTTATCACCAAGCCGAGCAGGCATATCGACGGATTTACAATCGCCTCGGCATTGGTAGTGATACTCATCAGACTTTCGCCAGTGGTGGAGTTTTCGCGAAATATAGTCATGAGTTCCAGACTTTCCTCGAGATCGGCGAAGATACGATTTATTATAATGCTGACAAGTCGGTCGTTCTAAACGAAGAAGTCTTGCAAGATGAAGTTTTGGCCGAACTGGGCGTCAAGCGCGAAGAGCTACAGTCAACTCGCGCAGCCGAAGTTGGTAATATCTTCTCGCTCAAGACAAAATATTCTGCACCTCTCGGACTAGAATACATGGATCACGACGGCAAGGAAAAGCCGGTGATTATGGGCTGCTATGGAATCGGTGTTTCGCGTGTCATGGGCGTAATTGCCGAGAAACTCGCCGATGATAAAGGTCTAGTCTGGCCAGAAAATATTGCACCGTATAAGTACTACCTGATTGCGATTGGTGAAGAGGGAACGAAGCAAGCCGAAGCTCTCTACGCCGGCCATGAAGAAACAATCCTTTACGACGATCGCGACCTGCGCCCTGGCGAAAAATTCGCCGACGCTGAGCTAATGGGTATCCCTTATCGCATCGTCATCAGCGATAAGACTCTCGCAAACGGCCAAGCCGAACTCACCGAGCGCGCCACCGGCGAATCAAAGCTCGTTAGTCTTGAGGAGCTCGAATTCTAGACGAAGCACTATGGAACTAGGCGCCAGAAGCCAAAAGTCTATCCTACTATACATAAAATAGTCACAGGCCAAAACCTGTGACTATAAGGTACCTTATCGGATTTTAGGCTGAAGACTGGAGTTATGATTTTTTCTTAAATAAAAAATACGCATCGTAGCTTTCGTTATAGGCTGGTTTGTCATACGTCACTGACCAGCCAGCTTTTTTGTAGATTGCTTCAAAGTCAAGGTAACGACGCTCGAAAATCTGTTGGCTAGTTATGCCAGGTTCTGCATCCATAATTCTCTCAACGATATCACGTTGCAGAATTTGAATATCACCAGATTCATATTTCTCCACCAACAGTTGATTCACGATCGCTATCACAAAATCCGGCACCACAGTTTCGCTATGCAGATCTTTCGCCTCTTTTGGCGTAATTGGTGCTACACTCATGATAACACCCCCTTTCTTGAAATCACTCCAGTTCTAAAATCCCAAGCTCGCAGTTCAAAAAGAGCTTATTTTTCCATTGTAGCACAGACTTTCCATTTTGTCAAGACTTATCTGATTTTTCGTGCGCAGTGGGTATATTCGCATACGCACCGGGTATTTGCGATTCGCGAACGGTCAAGGTTATATCTGGTCTCCATGGGCTGGTGACTACTCTGATGCTACATCAGCAATGGGATACCACTTTCTCTTCGCTGGAAACAGTATCTACCCGTCATACGGCCCAGATGCTCGTTATATTGGTTACCCAGTACGTTGTCTGGCTTCTGGCGCCTAGTTCCCAAGAGTCACAAAAATCACTTCAAGTCTTTACATTTCTGAAGTCGCGTGATAAACTTTTCATAGTTATGAAGAAGACAGTCAACCTCACACCAGCTGGCAAAGCTGAACTAGAACAAGAATTAGCCAACTTAATCGCTGAGCGCCCTGCCATCGCCGAACGCATCGCTACGGCTCGCGCTTTTGGTGATCTTTCCGAAAACCAGGAATACACCGACGCGCGCACTGAGCAGAAAAACGTCGAGAATCGCATTATCGAGATCCAGGAGATTCTCAAAAATGCCGAAATCATCAAACCGAAAAAGACCAGCAACATCACCGTTGGTTCGACCGTAGTTATCACCATGGGTGGCAAAGAGTTTACTTACACTATCGTCGGCCCAGTCGAGGCTAACCCTCTCGAAGGCAAAATCTCCAACGAATCGCCGATCGGCAAAGAATTACTCGGTCGCAAAGCCGAAGACAAATTCAACTTCAATGGCAAAAAAGTCGTCATCAAGTCGATTGCCTAATAATAACTAGAATCACACTAGCCTAAAGATTAGCTGTTAAGTTCCAGCATTTTATGCTATACTATAACTATGACAACTTTAAATGACTATCGAGACGAGCGTCTACGCAAGCTAAAAGCAATTCGCGAGCTCGGCATTAATCCTTACCCAGCTAAATCTCATCGCAATACCAAGATTTCAACGATTTTGAATCATTTTGCTGAAAAAGACGGTCAAGATGTTTGTGTGGCTGGACGTATCGTGGCGATTCGGGCTTTTGGCAAGATTGCTTTCGTCAAGATTCGCGATTACTTTGGCGAAATCCAGATTTTCATGCAAAAAACCGATCAGGTCGACCCGGGTTATTTCGGGATTAAGGAGCTAAAGCTCCTCGATACTGGCGATTTTATCGAAGTCAGTGGCAAAGTTGGTAAATCTAGCACCGGCGAAATTTCCATCTTTTCGAACCAAGTTCGCCTCCTGACTAAGTCTCTGCGTCCTCTGCCTGGCTATGATGGTCTCAAGAATAAGGAAGAGCGCTATCGCCGACGCTACGTCGACATGAATGTCAATCCTGAGGTGCGCGAGCGCCTAGTTCGTCGCTCGAAGTTTTGGCAGGCCACGCGTGATTTTATGAATCAGCACGGCTTCATCGAAATTAACACCCCAATTCTCGAGAAGACTACCGGTGGCGCCGATGCTACGCCTTTCGAAACGCACATGAACGCGCTGGACGAAGATTATTATCTGCGTATTAGCCACGAATTGCCCCTAAAACGTTTGCTCGGTGGTGGCTTCGAGAAAGTTTATGACATCGGTCCACGTTTTCGTAATGAAGGCGTCGACGATGAGCATCTACCCGAGCATATTGCTTTCGAAAGCTACGCAGCCTACGAGAATTATGAAGACGGCATGGATCTTTACGAGGAGATGATTAAATACGTCGCCTTGCAAACTTGGGGTACGCTCAAGTTCCACGTTGGTGATTTTGAAATCGACCTCGATTGTAAATGGCCCAGGATCAAATACGCTGATCTCTTGAAGGAAAAATTTGATATCGATGTTTTCAGCCTTGATCGTAGTAAAGCCGAAGGTATTTTGACAAAAGCTGGCGTACAAGGCGTTAAGGCGATGAATGATGCACGCCTGCTCGACAATCTCTGGAAACTAATCCGCAAGACTTCTGCTGGGCCATACTGGCTGATCGAAGAACCTCTCAGCCTCAGTCCACTAGCGAAGGTTAGCGAAGAAAATCCACTCGTCACCCAGAGGTTCCATCCGATTATCGCCGGCACCGAAATGGGCAACGGTTACAGCGAGTTGAACGACCCGATCGACCAGCTAGCGCGCTTCGAAGAACAGCAAGCCATGCGTGACGCCGGCGACGACGAAGCCCAAATGCTCGACCTGGATTTTGTAGAAATGCTAGAATACGGCATGCCTCCGGCCTGTGGTTGGGGCAATAGCGAACGCAATTTCTGGCTACTGGAAGGCGTCTCCGGTCGCGAAGCCGTCCCCTTTCCTATCATCAAAAGCAAAGAATGAAAGCAACAGGGCATAACGTAACCTAACTGTACAAGAGGCTAAAAATATCCTATGCTTTTGCTTTTTGTTGATATTGATCCAAACACTTCGCGCACAACGCCCGATATTCGATTTTCGACTTGCCGTCATCAATCAACACATCCGGCCCGTTCAGTACAATCTGATCGTTCAGAAAACGCACATTGCGCGTCGCCTTGTGACCACATTCGCAAATCGTCTTGATTTCTCGAATCTCATCAGCAATCTGAAGCAAACGCGTCGCCCCATCAAAGCCACCATCATCTTGGCGAAAATTCAAGCGCAAACCATAGCACATCACCGGAATTTCCAGCCGGCTCGTCACGCGCGCCAGCTGGTCAACCTGTTCTGCCGTCATAAACTGTGCTTCGTCTACTAAGACACAATGTACCTTAGCATAATCTTGATTAATCCGTTCAAAAAGATCCGTCTTCTGGTCGAAGACAAAATCCGTTTCACGCTCCAATCCAATCCGTGATAATAATTTCGAGCCATTCTTCGTGTCGATCACCGGCTTAATCACGCAGACTTTCTGCCCTCTTTCCTCATAGTTAAACGCCACCTGCAGCAGTTGCACAGTCTTGCCACATCCCATCGCCCCATATTCAAAATATAACTTTGCCATAATTAGTCTAAGTATAACATACGACTGAATGGTTTTCTAAATACTCATTAAGAGGATCCGGAAAGCATATTTATACAGCAACGCAAGATTGTATGCTATAATAAAACTAACATGAGTGGAAAGGTAATGATTGTGGGGACAGGGAACGTGGGCGCCAGTATCGCCTTCGCCTTGTTAAATCAACGCACTTCGGTGCATGAAATCATCTTGACAGACATTGATATTGACGACGCCGAAGGCGAAGCCATGGATCTCTCCGACGCGCTTGCCGTTGCGCCGAGTTGGCTCAAGATTCGCGCTGGCAGTTACGCCGACGCTAAGACCTGCGACCTCTGCATTCTCACGGCCGGCGCAAACCAAAAGCCCGGCGAAACTCGCGTCGACTTATTACAAAAGAACGCGAAGATTACTCGAGGCATCGTCCAAGAAATTATGGCCTCGGGCTTCGACGGTATTTTTATTGTCGTGACTAATCCGATGGATGCTCTGAGTTATCTAACTTGGCAAGTTTCCGGCCTCCCACCAGAACGCGTAATCGGCAGTGGTACGGTTCTCGATTCAGCTCGGCTGCGTTTCCGGATTGCCGAGGAGCTGAATGTCCACCCGAAATCCGTCCACGCCTACCAAATCGGCGAACATGGCGATAGCGAATTTGCGCTCTGGTCATCGGCTAACGTCGGGGGCGAAGATTTAGCCGAAATCCTGCCCGAACGTAAGCGCCAAGCGATTGAAGACACCGTTCGCAAACAAGCTTATGGCATTATTAAGCGTAAAGGCGCCACCCATTACGGCATCGGTGTCTGCACCGTGCAAATTATTAATTGCATCCTCGGCGACGAAAAACGCATTCTGCCGGTTTCATCCTATAATGATTGTGCTGACGTTTATCACGGTTATCCGGCCGTCGTCGGGCGCTCCGGCATTATTCGTCGGCTCGACCTTCATCTAACCGAACCCGAAGGCATCAAATTGCAACGTTCGATTAACGTTCTACGCCAAACTCTTAAATCGATCAAGGAGGAAAAGTGAGTTTTTTGACAAAATTTAAGAAAATCGTTACCCTATCCCTCTATTGTATCACACTCGCTCTAATTTGTCAAGCTTTTTGTCCCATTTCGAGCGCTTTTGCCCTGACGACAACTACCTATGATTACGATGATTTTCATTTTGAAGATTTTACGGCCGATTACTACCTTAGTAAGGCCGAGGACGGCACCAGTCGCCTGCGTGTCAAAGAGAGTTTTATTACCGAATTCCCCGAAATGAGCCAGAATCATGGTATTACGCGCATCATCCCGTTCACTAATCAAGACGGCGAGAACCTCACCATGGCCAGCGACAAACATCTCGATATTAAGATCAAGCACAACGGTATTACCGAGCGCCCCCATAAGGTCGAAGTGGGCGATGGCTATTTTACCGTCTATATTGGCAATCCGAAATATTATGTTCACGAAACTCAATATTACGAACTAGAATACGAGTTTCGCAATGTGATCACCGAGTTTAGCGAGGATGGTCGCAGTTGGCAAGAGCTGTACTGGGATACCAATGGTAACGATTGGCGCCAAAAGTTCAATCAAGTCACAGCTCGAGTGCATTTCGCCGATCAGGAAATCAAAGATAACGCCACTGGCGAAGCTTGGTGCTACGTTGGGCTCTATGGCTACAACGACGAGGATCGCTGCCAAGTCCTCCATACAGCCGACGGCTTCGAATTTCGCGTCAGCAATCTCCGGGCGCGCGAGAATCTCAGCTTCGACATCGAGTTTCAACCGGGCAGTTTCAAGATGGGCCAACCGATTAACGATTACCGTTTCGTCGCTGCTTTTACCGTCGTAGTCGTCGGTGGTATCGCCATGCTCGGCATTTGCTTCTGTATTTGGCAAAAAGTTAAAGATAAGCGTAAGTTCTATCAGGATCTCTTCGTCAAGCCAGAATATACTCCTCCTCGCGATTTTACCGTCGCCGAAATGGCCGAAAACTACATGAGCAAGGGCACTCTAGGCTCGAAGCAAGTCGCGACTTTGATGGAGCTCGCCGTCCAACATAAAATCGAAATTATCCAGAACCAAGCTACCGGCAAAGCTAAAGATAAATGGATTGTGCGCGTGAAGTCGCTCGACCTCAAAGCTGAGCAAGCTATCGCGCTCAAAATTCTCACCGGCAAGGATAAATCGCTCTATATCGGCCAAGAAATCCCAGTCAAATCCCATACAGCCACCTCTAGCCTTATCCAGCTCGGCAATGATTTTGACAAAAACGTACGCAACGCCCTCCGAAGCAAAGGTCTGCTCGAATACGACGAAAAGAAAGCCGAAAAGCTTGCTGAGAGTAAGTCTAAGGCCGAACCGACAGCTAAAAATCCTTGTTCAGCTCTAGTCGTCATCACTTTCTTCTGGTTCTTCCTCGGGATTATGGCCTGTCCGTTCCTGATCGTCGAGTTACCAGCATACCATCATCTCATCGGAGGTTGGGGACTATTCACGGCTACCTTGATCATCTTTATTGCCGTTCTCGCCACCATGATTACTGTCGGCGCTCGACTGAGCCCATATTTTACGCACACGACTAAGGGTCTCGAATATTCTCGTTATCTCGACGGACTGCGCGATTATATTAAAATGGCCGAAAAAGATCGCATTGAATTTCTCCAGAGCGTCAAAGGTGCCGACACTAGCCACGAAGGCATCGTCAAACTTTACGAAAAGCTTCTACCCTACGCCGTCGTCTTTCGACTCGAGAAGAGTTGGCTCAAAGAAATGGCACGATATTACGAATATAGCGACGTTAGCACGCCTACCTGGTATGTTGGCGCAACCATCTTCTCAGCCGACCAATTCGCCTCAGCTCTCAGCTCGGCTAGCAGCTACATGGCGAGCACAACTACCCATTCTACCTCGAGTGGTTCCAGTTCTAGCTTTTCCGGTGGGGGAGGAGGTGGCTTCTCCGGAGGGGGCGGAGGAGGTGGAGGAGGGGGCGGCTGGTAGAACCAGCTAATATAGCGAAAACCTCCATAGCGTGATACAATATTATTATGTTAAATATTAATTTCATCCGAAGAAACCAAAATCTAGTTGAGAAATCTGCTACCGAAAAAGGTTATCAGGTCGACATCGCCCAGTTGCTTGCACTCGACGACGAGCGTCGGAAACTATTGCAAGTCGTCGATAATCTACGCCAACAGCGCAATGAGATTTCTAGCAAAATGAAAGGTGGCAAACCTTCCGATGAGATGCTCGCCGAAGCCAAGCGTATCAAGTCCGAGCTCGCAGCGAAGGAACCTGAGCTTGATGCAATCGAGAAGGATCTGAACGCCAGCCTGAAGCGCGTACCGAACATCATCTTTGACGATGTACCTCTCGGAGGGGAAGAGTGTAGCGTCGAAGTTAGCAGCTGGGGTGAACACCGTCCCGAGTCCGAAGCTGTCGATCACCTCGACTATGCTACTGGCCGGGGTTGGCTCGATTTTGAACGTGGCGCAAAAGTCGCTGGAGCGAAATTCTATTATCTCAAAGATGGATTGGCCTTGCTTGAGAATGCTTTATTGCAATTCGGTATTCAAAAAGTAATCCAGCATGGTTTTACCTACATGACCGTGCCAGATATGGTTTCTGGCAAAGTGCTCGAAGGTTGTGGTTTTAATCCACGCAGTAGCGAGCAAAGCGATGAATATTATATCGAGGGCGAAGATCTCGCCATGATTGCGACGGCCGAAATGCCTCTGACCGGCTATTACATGGATGAGATTATTGACGAGAAAGATTTGCCGATCTGCCTCGCCGGCTACAGTGCTTGTTTCCGTAAAGAAGCCGGTACTTATGGTAAATATACGCGTGGGCTCTTTCGCGTGCATCAGTTTAACAAGCTCGAAATGTATGTTTTCTGTCTGCCCGAAGAGTCGAAAGCAATGCACGAAAAGATTCGCGCTATCGAAGAGGAAATTTGGCAGGAAATTGGCATTCCGTACCATATTATTAATATTGCAGCCGGCGATCTCGGTTCTCCAGCTGCCAAGAAGTACGACATCGAGTATTGGTCACCGGTCAACCAGAAATATCAAGAGCTTACTAGCTGTTCTAACTGTACCGATTTCCAGGCGCGCAGCCTAAACATTCGTGTACGTCGCAACGATGGTACGATTGAAGTCTTGCATACGCTTAATGGCACGGCAATTTCCTTGGCACGCACTATGGTAGCCCTGATCGAAAACTATGCCGAAAAAGATGGTAAACTACATATTCCGAAAGTCCTCCAGCCATATCTAAACAACGCGACCGAGATTTAATATGGCTGAGGACCAAAAGCCGAAAAAACCTCGTTTTAAGTTTCGCTCGGTTGTTGCTCGAGCTAATAGTAAATTGCCGATTCGTCTCGCAGCTATCGTACTAGCCAGCTCGACGCTGGTTTCGGCCCTGCTCGGAATCTTTCGTGATCGTTTACTGAACTCATACTATCTTGATACCTACCCGACCGGCATCGATGCCTACACAGCAGCCTTCACCGTACCAGATTTTCTATTCTTTCTCTTGACTTCCGGAGCATTGGCTGTGAGCTTTATCCCGGTTTTCAACCAACGCCTATCCAGTGGTAATAAAAAATCAGCCTGGGAGCTCAGCTCTAGCATGTTGAACCTCATGGCAATTCTTACGCTCTTCGCTTCGATTTTCATCATGATTTTTGCTGATCCTCTGGTACGATATATCGTCGGCCCAGGTCTCGACGAGTCCGGCATGATCCTCGCGATTAACATGATGCGCGTTATTGCTATCAACCCATTCCTTTTCAGTATTTCGACTATTTTGTCCAGCATTCAGCAAGCCCTCGGACGCTTCATCTTCTATGCCTTAGCTCCGGCTCTATATAATGTCGGCATTCTTATCGGTATTCTCTGGTTTACTAATGGTATCAATCTCTTCGGCTGGCAAATTTTCGAAGGTGGCATTATGGGCGTCGCGCTCGGCGTGGTCTTTGGCGCCGTGTTGCAGGTCATCGTTAGCCTCGTCGGACTCTTTGGTCTCGGCTTTGACTATAATTTCAAAATTAGTTGGAAAAATCAAGGTTTCCGTTCAGTCCTCAAACTTTTACCAGCGCGCAGCCTCGACCAAGGCATCGACTACGTCAATACTATCGTCACAACGAACCTTTCGTCGCGCATGGGCGCCGGAGCCCTGCGCTCTTACCAACAAGCTTACAGTCTATCACAAATGCCAGTCAACCTCATCGGCGTCGCCATTTCTACGGCCTTCTTTCCTCAACTCACCGAAGAAGTTGGAGAAGGAAAAGAAGCGAAATTTCGCCAGACTTTTCGCACAGCACTCAGCACCATTATCTGGATTGCGCTGCCGGTCGGCATCATCGCCTTCTTTGCCCGAGGCTACGTCGTTAGCTTCATTAAGAACGGTGGCGATCCAATTATTGCTTCAGTGCTCGCTACGCTAATTATTTCCATTCTGGCTAATTCGATTTTTCACATCGCTTCGCGAGGTTTTTATGCTCATCAAGACACGAAGACACCCTTCATCGTCTCGATCGTCACTATCGGCCTCACTATCTTACTCGCAATCGGACTCTCCTTGATCGGTTGTGGTGTCGAAGGTTTGGGTTGGGCACAATCCATCGGCGCGATGCTCGAAGTTATTACCTTACTAATTATCTTGCAACGGCGTTCGAAACAGCAACTTTTCGACAAGAGTTTCTGGAAGAATACCATTCGCATTATCATTGCGACCGGCATCACCGGCTGCGTCGCTTACTCCCTGACCAAATTCTTCCCATTCATGGCTACCGACGACTCGATTTTCATGGTCTTTCCGAAATTCTGCGTCATTACAGCTGGATCCCTCATCACCTACATTATTGCCGGCTATTTCCTCGACATTGAGCAAGTCACCCCCATTATTAAGCGCATCAAGCGCGCCTTATATAAGAACTCAAAATCCTAAATTTGTGATAAAATAAACTTATGGATATTTTTCAAGCAATACTTTTAGGCTTCATTCAGGGCATCACTGAGTTTATTCCTGTCTCGTCTTCGGGGCACTTGGAGTTAGCGCAACATATCTTTAATTTTTCGGGCGACAACTTTCATCTTTTCCTCGAATTTATCAATCTCGGAACTTTACTAGCACTGCTAATTTATTTCCACGAACGGATTTGGAGAATTATCAAAGACGTTTTTCAGAATCGTAATTATAAACTCGCAATCAATATCGTCATTACCACTATTCCGGCCGGTGTCGCTGGACTATTACTATCTAGTCTCATCGAAGAAAGCGACTTCTTCAGCTCGCTTTTCACCGTCAGTATCGCCATGGGCGTAGTCGGTATCATTATGGTCTTAATTGATAAACTACCACATCTTTCAACTCTCAAGAACGAAAATCATCTGACGCCATGGCGCGCCTTAGCTATTGGCGTTTCGCAAGTCCTGGCTCTCATTCCTGGCGTCTCGCGTTCTGGTACGACAATTATTACCGGTCGACTAGTCGGCCTAGATTCAGAATCGTCGGCCGAATATTCTTTTCTCGCTTCGATTCCGATCATGCTCGGCGTCTGCGTCAAGATGTTCCTCTCCGAAAGTGGTCGCGCCTATTTCTCCGAGAATCTCAATTCGCTCTTTTTCGCTAACCTCGTAGCATTCGTTGTTGGTATCTTTGCGCTAAAATACCTCCTCGCTTATCTCAAGAAACCGAAATCTCTCCAAACTTTTGGTCGCTATCGCATCATCGTCGCCTGCCTTGTGCTTGGAACGATGCTAATTCTAGTCTAAATGTTGTGCTTTTTACAACATTTAGACTTAAGCTACTGACATTCCAAAAAGCTCATGCTATAATTGGAGTAGATATGGAAGGTGCATGGAAATTGAATCCATTTTATTGGATTGCCTTGCGACGCATGAAGCGTGCGAACAATTATATTATAGGTAGTAACCAAGGTTTAACCCTATCGCCACAAAATAATGGCCTCGGTAATTTTTGGTCAAGTCGCGCTTTCAGAGTGAGCGTCGTTAGTCTGCTCGCGATTATTTTACCGATTTATGCCTACGCTTATAGCCAAGTCGAGGCCAAAACTCTTGCTGATTCTGCCGATCAAACCCTGCTTGAAATGCCTGAGATCAATCTTTCTACTCCGGTCGAAGCTATCGATATGATCGATCGTCAGTTAATTGCGCCCGACACCATTGCCGGCGTCTATACTCCAAGCGAGCATAAAACTTTCATCATCGGCCACTCCTCAACCGTCTTTGAAAATCTAGAACATATTTCGCTAGCTAGCAATTTTCATTATAATGGCGAGAATTACGTCGTGATTAGTATTGATACGCGCGAGAAATCCGATATTGACATGGCAGCCATCCTCGCGCCGACCGAAGATGATACGATCATCCTCATGACTTGCGCCGGCGAGCCTCTACCAAACCAAGACGCAACCCATCGCCTAATCGTTACGGCTGTGCGCGAGCCCAATTTCAACGATGCCGAGATTCATAACTCAGGCAATCAAGACTACACCGTAATAAGCAGCGAACAAGAGTAGCATCAAGATACCTTCCGGCCGGTTAATCCGTCGAGTCGCGACAGCAAAAACGAAGAGCAAGACCGACGAAGCTACCAGCATAATAATATCTACCATCTGGAAGCTGGCCGGTGTAATCGTCCCAAAGATCGCCACCGGAATCCCTAGCACTACGCAAATATTAAAGATATTGCTACCGATAATATTCCCAACTACCAGATCTTGCTCATTTTTCTTCGAGGCCACAATCGTCGTCACCAGCTCCGGCAAAGACGTACCGAGAGCAATTACAGTGAGAGCAATCACGCGCTCGCTCATCCCGAGATAAGTTGCGATGTTCGACGCGCTATCTACCACCAGCTCACTACCAGCCAAAATCCCAACCAAACCAATCGCTACGAATAGCAAAGACTTACCGAGGCGAAACTTCGGCTTAATTTTTTCCTTCTTCTTTTTATCTTTATTCTGACGCGCTAAGGAAATTAGATAATATAGGAAGATCGCGAAAAATAGCAGAATCACAATCGCATCGGCTCGCGTAATCTGGTTCGCATTGCCATTACCTAGGCTCATGTCTAGGAATAGCACAGCCAACAAAGTCGAAATCAGCATACAGAGAGGAATCTCTTTTCTCACTGTGTTATCTTTAATCTTAATCGGATTAATTACGGCAGCGATTCCGAGAATCAAGAGAATATTCAAAATGCAGCTACCGATTACGTTTCCGAGTACCATATCGGTGCTACCCGAAGCTAATGCGCTCATCGACACGGCAAACTCCGGCGCGCTCGTACCGAACGCCACGATCGTTAGACCAATTAGCATTTTAGAAACTTTAAAATTCTCGGCTGTACTCGAAGCGCCATCGACAAAAATATCAGCGCCCTTGATCAGTAATACGAAGCCAATTATTAGCAAAACTACACTTAAAATCATTTTATTTTCGATATTTATTATGCTTAATTTCTTTCATTATAGCACACTCTTTCGATTTCAAGGCAATTTTACCCAGAACCATGCTACAATAGTTATAACATGGTGAAGGTAAAATCAATTCGAATGCTCTTGCTAGTCCTCGTACTAATCATCGGAGCTAGTGGACTTAGTATTATTGGTTTTCAATTCTTCAATCATACTGGGATTTTTCATCAACCCGGCAAACTTATTCTCGACGACAGTCTTTCCGAGGGTGAGCGTAATCTCATTAACCAAGCCTGGCAGGAGCAAGAATTAGCTCATGATCTGACTATCGCCAGCCATCAGTCTTATCAAGCCGAGCCGGCCTCCGGCCAACATTTACTATATAATATATATGTACCAGTCATAGATTTTTATAATCCGGTCAATAATATCAGCGCAGCCGAAATCTCCCCCGATCTACTGATTCCAATCGCCGAGCTTAATCATCAACAAAAATTACTCGCGATCGACGACAATTATTATCTAGATAATTTTAATTCTGGCGCTATTTTTCATTATCTCGACTTCAATGGTGATCCCGAAGATGTTGTAAAAATTACAACATTATTAAAAACTCAGCTCTCTGAGAACTTTCCTAGCACTGAAACTGTATTAACCCTAGCCCAAACCGGCGTCACAGCCCTCTCGCGCCGGATGACAGCGAAACTTGCCCAAGTCGGCGATGCTAATTATTTCACAGCTAATATCGGCGCCTATCTTAGCCAATTTGACCTCACCCACACTAGCAACGAATCTTCCTTTTCGGACCAAGCCACGTCTAGTAACATTTGTTCAAAGCCAGCCATGATTGACGTCTTGACGGCTATTGGTGTCGATATTGTCGAGCTCACCGGTAACCATAATCAAGATTGTGGCGACGAGGCTGCTAGTAGTACGATTGACCTCTACCACCAGCTCGGCATTCAAACCGTCGGCGGGGGCAAGACAGCCCAGCTCGCTGAGCAACCTCTCGAAATCAATCAGAAAAACACTCGGATTACCATGCTAGCCTACAACCTTTCTACCGGAGGCTATACTTTAGACGACACGCCAGGAGCTAATTTTTACACTCTCGAAAAAGCCACGGCTGATATCGAAGCAGCCAAAGCTCGAGGCGACTTTATCATCGTCGACATTCAATATTACGAATGCAATGCTTACGACGATCCGAAAGAAAACCCCACCTGCGACTATGCCAACTCTTCAGCCGGCGATCAGATTGATTTCTTCCGTCAACTAATCGACCTTGGCGCCGACATCGTTGTTGGTACTTCGGCCCACCAACCCCAAACTTACGAACTTTATCATGACGGCGCAATTTATTATGGTCTTGGCAATCTCTTTTTCGACCAATCGTTATGGCCCGGCACGACGCGCAGCCTGATCCTCGTGCATTATTTCTGGGAAAATCGCCTCCTGCAGACCAAAGTTGTTCCAACAATTTATGATGATAGTTTCCAGACAACTCTCATGGACGACGCTACGACTGAATGGTTCATTAATCGCCTGAATCAGGCTCGGCCTACAAGCTAGGAGATCTGATTATGGCAAAGCTTCCTCGGCTCCAGATTAAACTCAGCTGGCAAAGCTTCAAACAATTCTTATATAAATATTGGCTGCGCATGCTCCTGCTTTTCGTCTTAACCATCGCGCTCGTCATCATTTTTGCCACACTCATCAAGCGACATTGGAAACCCAACCCAGCTCCGGAGGCTCCGATTACTAGCGAAGAAGAATCCGAGAAAAACACTCCTGAACCCGAAGTAATTTCTACCGAAAATTCGCCCGAGCTCGAACCAGAAACTTCAGTGACCGACCTCCAAGCCCTAGTTGATGCCTGGATGAAAAGTCTACCGGCCGGAGCAAGTGCTGGCATCATGATTTATGATTTAGATTATGATACCGTCGTCGCGAAATACCAATCTGACCTTGTCTTCGGCGCAGCTTCGCTCTATAAATTATTCTTCATCTATGACGGCTATCTCCAAATTGCCCAAGGCGCCGACGACCCAGACGAGCATTTCGTCAATACAGCCGACAAAGGTGGTTTATCGCTCATCACTTGCCTCGACCTGATGATGCGCGAATCCTACAATGGTTGCGCCGATCCGATGCGCGACGATCCTAAGCGTTATCAACGCGTCGAAACCATGATCGACGATTTGAAACTCAGCAAGACCAGCAAAGCCGGTCTCTATACTAGCGCCGAAGACATTACTACTCTGCTCAGACTTTACTATCAACATCCACAGTTTGACGAAACCACCTGGAATCGTATTCTCGATTCAATGTTAAATCAGCCAGCCACGACCGACGATTGGCGCCAAGGTTTACCTTCGGGTTTCAAGGTTGCAAAAGTCTACGATAAAGTTGGCTGGGAATTCAACGTTAGCCGTTGGAAAATCTATAACGATGCAGCTATTATCAATTTTCCCGAGCAAAACAAGAATTATATCGTAGTAATCTTGACCGAGAATCTACCCAATGCGAGCTATCTCGCTCAGCTCGGACAAATGCTCGAAACAGCCGTTCTTAATGCCGGAGCATAAGCCAAGAAGTGTGCTATAATCAAGATAAATAGTTAATAAAATTAAGGGAACCAAATGAGCTATCTAGCAATTTTTCAATTCCAAGGGGTAGATTTCGCTGTCGACTTTAAAACTCGCGCAGAGGCTGAAACCTATGTAGAGGCCTGCGCCAAAAGTGCCGGCAAGACTGCGCTCAAAAATCGCGAGACCAACGATTATATCATCGCTCTCAGCGACGGTAAAGGCACCGAAGCCGACGTCAAGATTAATGAGGTCGACACCACGGTCAAATATCAGCTAACTTATGATAAAAATGACGAACGTATCGAGACAAGTTACTACAATACACGCAAGGCACTAATCACGGCTGCACACAAAATCCTCGATCAGAACGATTTTCTCGCTACCAAAGACGAGGATAACGCTGCCAAATGGTCAGCCAATAACTCCGAGCGTGGCGTCAGACTCAACCTCAAAGGCAAATTAGTCGTCATGGGCAGCGACGGCGACAATGTCGTCAGTACTTACGACGCAATCGACGCCAAAGATTTCTTCGCCAATTTAGATACTAGATTAAAAGAAATCGCCACAGCGAAACAAGTCAAAGCCGTAGCCGACAAGAAAGACGGTCGCAAGAAAGGCATCATCAATCTCTGCCTTGGCGCCGGCATCGCTGCTCTTGGTGGCATCTTGACGGCCGCTTCTTACAATAACGCTCGCCCCGGCGAAACCTATACCGTCTACACTGGCCTCATCGCAATCGGCCTAGTCGACGCCGTAATTGGACTCTACTACTTGATTAATCCTAAGGCTGCCAACAAATAATGACCGAAAAAAGAGGAAAGCTTATCATTATCGAAGGTGCTAGCGACGGCATCGGCAAGACCACGCAGTATAATCTCTTGCAAGATCATCTCAAAGCCGACGGTCACAAAATCGCCACTCACCATTTTCCGACTTATTATGCTTACCAAGGTAAACCAGTCGAGATGTATCTCGCCGGCAAGTATGGCAAACCGGAAGAGCTTTCCCCTTATTTCATCAATAGCCTCTATGCGCTCGATCGCGCTATTACTTGGCAAATCAAGCTTCAGCGCGAATATCAAAAAGGTCGCACTATCCTACTAGATCGCTATACCACATCCAGCCTGATTTATCAGTCGGCCACCATCGAAAAAATGAGCGAAAAGAAGAGATTTCTCGATTATGTGATTGACTTCGAATACCATAAGCTCGGCATCGGCCAGCCGGATAGCATTATTTTTCTCCACGCTCCTCTCGAGCTGGTCAACCAAATGCGTAACGCTCGTCAAGACAACCCTGGCATCACAAACGACATCCATGAGAGCAATCTCGAGTTCATGCGCAAAGTTTATGATAACGCAATGTTCGTCGCCGAATATCTTGGCTGGAACATGATAAACTGCGCTAACCAATCCGGCACAAAAATGCGCAGCCCCGAAGACATTCATGCCGAGATTTATCACAGACTAAAGTTATAAATTGATCTTCCTGCCTCGCAAACAGTGACGGAAGAATTCACAATCGTCAATCCCGAAAGTTGGTCGGTCATATTCATATATTGAAAACTTATCGAGGCAAATCTCATCGGGTAGCATATTCAAATCTTTAGCATTAGCAATAAATTTCACCTTCAGCTTTGCTAACAGTGTCTCCAAGCTATCGTACTTATGGATTCCAGAATAATATACATTATCACCATTAAACATCGGTTCAAACCAACAATATTTACTACCCTCGCGATAAACCAAAACTGAATGTGATGGCCAACAATTCTCATTTAGTTCATAAAAGAGCAAAAAAGTCTGCACCTCGTAGCCATGTTCTATAAACCATGCGCGTTGCAGCTCCGTCTGGTCCCAACAAATCCCAATCTCACTATTCAGCACTTCTTCCGGAGTTTGCAAGAAATATTCCGGACTATTATTCGCTCCATGATGTTTTACTCCAGAATGGTCAACCCAACCATATTCCAGTTGTCGACAAATTTCAAAAAAGTCCAGTAAAGTCGCCTGTCGATATTTTTCCATGTCAATCACCTTCTCATTATAACAAACTTCAGCTATAATAAAACCTAAGGAGAAAATTTGAAATCATTTCGGCTCAAACAATTTCGCGCAAAACGCATCCTCGCCATCATTGCTACCGTCGGCGCGCTAGTCGGCGTGATTATTGCTAATCCAAAAAGCTACGAACAGTTTTTCGAACAACCAGCCGATGCTAGCGAAACAACTAGTCCGGAAAGTACAAATGGCCAAATTCTTGCCAAGGACTTACTCGAAAAGCTCGCCGTCAAAGGTCGTGCACCCAAAACTGGCTACACGCGCGAAGAGTTTTATAAATCATGGCCCAAAATCGACGGTTGTAGCCTACGTCAGCGCATCATTAAGCGTGAATTCGGCGATACAGCTCAGCTTGACGACGATAATTGCACGGTACTTTCGGGCGAGTTTAACGAGCCCTATACCGGCTCACACCTCGTCTTTCACGAGAAGGCAAATATTTCGAAGTCTATTCAGATCGACCACGTCGTCGCTCTGTCGGACGCTTGGCAGAAGGGCGCCCAATATCTTCCGGCCGAAACACGCTATAATTTAGCTACCGACCCACTGAATCTGCTCGCCGTAGATGCTAGTGCTAACCAGGGAAAGTCTGACGGCGACGCTGCAACCTGGCTACCTCCGAATAAAGCCTTTCGCTGCCAATACGTTGCCCGTCAAGTTTCAGTCAAGTACAAATATCAACTTTGGGTCACGTCGGCCGAGCATGACGCCATTATGCGCATCCTCGAAACCTGCCCCAACGAACCAGCCATCGGCATTGAATTAAATTAGAAAGGGAATGTATGCAAAAAGAAATCGAAGCCACTTTTATCAACATCGATAAAGACGCTTTGCGCGCAAAGCTAAAACAACTTGGCGCGACCATGATCCAGCCAGAAATCAACATGAAACGTGTAATTTTCGAGCTACCAGGTGCAGCTTTCGCTCGAGTCAGAAACGAAGGCAACAAAATCGTCATGACTTATAAACGTATCCATGAGAACACCCTTACAGGCACCGAAGAAGTCAACGTCGAGATCGACGATTACGATGCTGGCGTCAACTTCCTCAAAGGTATCGGTCTAGAAGCCAAAGCTTATCAAGAAACCTTGCGCGAAGAATGGAAACTGGATAATGTTGACATCGATATCGACACTTGGCCTTGGCTACCACCGTACGTCGAAATCGAAGGACCCAGCCCCCAAGCCGTCGAAGACGTTGCTACGAAGCTAGGATTCAGCCTGAAAAACGCACACTATGGCTCTGTCGATGAGATTTATAAGCTCTATTATGACGTCTCAAGTCACGACATCAACTATTGCCCAGAAATCACCTTCACCGACGTCCCCGAATGGCTTGAGAGCAAGCGACGAGCAGTTCCACCAGAAAAGTAAATATTCTAAGCTGGGGCTTCGTGCGCAGTGGGTATATCTTTCTAGGTAATGGTTTCCTATGGGCTTCAGGCTCCCATGGTTTCGATTGGTCATCGCAAA
Source organism: uncultured Candidatus Saccharibacteria bacterium (assembly GCA_964515845.1). Taxonomy (GTDB): domain Bacteria; phylum Patescibacteriota; class Saccharimonadia; order Saccharimonadales; family Saccharimonadaceae; genus Nanosyncoccus. Next base: position 39,433 of record CAZEVF010000007.1, read on the forward strand.
CCGTTGAAGCATCTGGCCTCTCATCTGCGACAGCATACTATTTCGGCTTCACTGCAGCAGGCCTTGTCCCCTCAAACGGCCCAGGTACTCGTTACCGTGGTTTCCCAGTACGTTGTCTGGCTTCTGGCGCCTAGTTCCCTAGAAAATGCCAAAGTGGTCACGCTGACCCACTTTTAACTTTTACTAACAGAGGTGGAAAAACGCCAAAGTGGTCACGGTAATCCACTTTGAGAAATAAGGCCTAAATAAGCTTTCTACACAAAGTGTAGCACTGTGCTACACTTTGTAACTTTCTCACCTCTGTTAGCCTAAGTCAAAACCGTGCGCATGCGCACGGTTTTAGGTAAATTGGTTTATCGAGCCAGACAACGTACTGGAAAACCATTCCAGCGATTGGCAGGGCCACCTGACGACACGAGGCCTATTTCGTTGAAATAGAGATTAAAGGTAGTAGCTGACGCAATATCGGTATAAATAGCAGCTAGACTGGGCCAATTATCTCCAATAGCATTCATGCCTCTTAAGAACCCATTACCCAAGAAAGCATACTCACTGCGCACGAAGTCTCAAACGTATAAAAGAAAAATGGTTTAAGAAAAGACGTTAACCTAACGTTTCGTCCCAAATGTAATCATTTTACTTTCGTTTCACCATGTTCGATCTTTTGCCAAGTCACCTCGCGTTTCAGCAGGGCTTTGATCGCGCAGGGAACATAGCTCGCCAGATAAATCGGATTATATATCACGGCGAGAAATTTAATCCCCGGCCAAAATTCCATTTTCTCGCGCCGGATCATCACTAGCGTGATTACCATCAGAACTATGTAAACTAGCAGTAACATTCCTATCACCAAGACCGGAATCCAAGCTGCCTTACCGAAGGCTATTAGCCAAATCAGTCCGTCAAGAATCAAGGCCACCACGCCAATAATCGCCCAAATCGCCGGCTTCACTCCCACGATTTCCCTTGTAACGCTTCCCCGATTTTTGCACTCACCTTTAACTTTCAAAAGTGGCACATACTTTTTCCTCGCCTCGAAATATCCTTTGATCCAACGCACGCGCTGTTTGACGGTCTCTTTATAACGCGTCGGCTGCTCATCATAAAATGTTGCGTCCTCGTAATAATACGTCGGTACACCATAAAGCGTGGCATAGAGCGACATTTCGTAATCTTCAGTCAAACCATGAAACGGCCATCCTTGCCATTCTTTGACTAAATCGCCCGACACGAATAGTCCGGTACCAGAAAAGACTACATTCGCGCCATGCCGAACGCGTTTATGGTTACTCATGACATTAATCATCGTGAAAGTTAGCGCCGAGACGGCCGTTACAGCGTTCTGATTGCCATTTTTAGGCTTGCGATAGCCGGTCGCCATATCATAACCCTTACGGTAAATCTTCAACATCCGTTCAATATAGTCCGGCTCAAGTCGATTGTCGGCGTCAAAAACGAAGTACACATCATACTCCTCAAATCGCCCCAAGATCTCATGTATCGCTTCGTCGAGCGCATAGCCTTTGCGCTGCCGAGCCAAAGTCTTACGCAGAATCACCTGCACTCCAGCCTCCTCGCAAATCGCCACTGTCGGGTCGTTCAAATCCTCCACGATCACATAAATATCACGCATCATGATCGGCGCCGTCTGCTTTTTCAGATCCTCGAGCAACCCAGCTATCACGGCGCTTTCATCTCTCGCCGGAATCAAAACAGCTACGCGTGCCTGCTTCTTACGACGCGCACGCAAGACCAAAACATTATCCCTCAAAGCTCTCTGGCTTTTGCAAAACAAATAAGCAGCATAGCCCAAACAAATTAACCCAAATATGCCCATCTCTAGCTACCCTTATCGTGGTGCGACATGTTAGGGAAATAATGCTCCAAAAAATCATCCGTATAATAACTATCATAAAATTCACCGACCGGCGTGAAAGGTGGCACATTATTATGACGCAAGGTTTGCCGAATAATCGCCGTCCAAGAAATTAGCATGTCCACAATCATAAAAATCAGCAGCGTCCAGAAGAGGATATTACCAACCTGCATTGGAACTCTCTCGATTAAATGTGATATCGCCGGATAGATCACTTTCACCAGTATTAAGCCCAGCATACCCCAGACTAACATATACGGAATCGTCGTTCGCCCATTAATATTCAGAAATTTATCGCTATAGTCCCAAGACGTCGTATGGGTGAAGAAATCTTGCAAGAATCCAATCAAATATTCAATAATTCCTCCAAGCAACGCCGAGTAGATATAGACTTGCCAAGCCGTGTAGGTTTTGCGCGCCAGAATCAGAATCATGATCACCGCCCCGAAACCATAAATCACATTGAACGGCCCATAGATCACGCCCCGACGCAAACTCCAAACAATCTGTCCGGTATCATGATAGACGTGCACGAGATTAATAATTTCTTCATACAGCGACCCGATCACCGAGCCGATCAAAAAGATAAAAAATAGTTTCTTAAAACATAGACCTTCAGCAAATTTTGGCTCAGGCTTTCCAGTCTTAACTTCCGATTTCAAAGCTGAACTCTGCTGAGTTTTGGCTGTTTTAGTTATTTTAGGGTCTTTTTGAGTTGCCATTTTGACTTAGGATTAATTATTCTTAGTATACTATAAGCTTGAGCTTTTGCCTAGAAGCGAACCTGAGTCTAGGTTAAGTTCTTATGCTATAATAAGAGTATGATTAAGTTTCAAGGCTCGAGAAAAGAATTTGGTATCTTGCACGCCAAGCATCTGCAAGATTATCATCATGATTTTTATAGTCACACTAATGCTAATACTTTACATAAACAGTTTAAAATTTACCAAAAGTATTATCCAGAGATCATCGAAGAGATTTACGCTGTCGCCGAAGCCCTCGGCCAGAAACCCGAATTCATGCTTTACGAAGATATTGCCTCGTTCGTCGATTCGCAACGCCGCAATGTTAATCGCCGGGAACATGGTTGCACGATTTTCGCCATTGCCGAAAATGGCAAAGTTTTCGTCGGTAGAAATTACGACTGGCTACCCGAAGCACGAGAGTTTTTCGAAAGCTACGATCTCGCCTTCACTGGTGCAAATCGCTATTTTGCCTTTTCCGACGAAGGAGTTTACGGTCGCCATACCGAACGCAACACTCGCGCACTCTACGCCGAAGACGCCGTTAATGAATATGGTCTCTATATCGGCATCACTTATGCCCATATTAATAAATGGAATTACGGACTTTCACCTTCACATTTTGTACGTTACATCGCCGAACATTGTCGCACTACGCGCCAGGCTCTCAACGCTTTTGCGAGAATTCCTTGTGCCGTGCCGAAGAACTTCCTCATCGCCGACGCTACTGGCCAAATTGCCGTCGTCGAGCATGCTGCCAAGTTTCACGAAATTGTACGCCCGAAAAAAGTAGATCTAGACGCCGATCATCATTACGAACTACTCGTCAAAACTAATAACGCCCTATCGCCTAAAACGTTACCCCTCGACCGTGTCTACCAGAAAAATCATACTGCCACGACTTATGTGCGCCAAGCCGAGGCGAATTATCTCATTGAGGAGCAATTACCTGGCTTCCAGTTCACCGATCTTTGGCGCATCTTGCGTCAGTCACGCTACGTCTATAATAATGAAACCATCTGGTCGCTCGCCCTCGAGCTTAGTTCTCAGCGTTTCAATATTTATTTCGACACGGCCATGGGCATGAAACATACCAAATTTGGTTTTTAGCCTCCTCCTATGCTATAATCTACACAGAAAAAGGAGGTTTATGACTATTACTAATTTGTTGGAAAATAAAGTTGCTGTGGTTACCGGAGGCACTCGAGGCATCGGTTTAGCGATTGCGCGTAAGTTCCTCGAGCAGGGCGCGAAGGTTATTATCTTCGGTTCGCGCCAAGAGACGGCTGATAAAGCAGTCGCCGAGCTCAAAGCCGAGAATCCCGATTACCTAGTCAAAGGTCTCGCGCCGAAAATCACCGATTGCGCTGCAACCGACGCAGCCTTTCGTGAGATCGTGGACGAGTTTGGGTGTGTCGACATCTTAGTCAATAACGCCGGCATTTCTGCTCGTGACTCATTCTACGACTACGACGAAAAAGCCTTCGACCAAATCATGGATCTAAATGTCAAGGCTATTTTTGCTTGCTCGCGCGCCGTCGCGCCGTACATGAAAGAACAAGGTTCTGGCTGTATTATTAATACCAGCTCGATGGTCAGCCTCTATGGGCAGGCGAGTGGCTGTGGCTACCCAACTTCAAAGGCAGCCGTCAATGGCTTGACGAAATCTCTCGCTCGCGAACTAGGGAAGGACGGCATTCGCGTCAACGCCGTCGCCCCAGGCGTCACCAAAACTGACATGGTCGCTAGCCTCCCTCCGGAGATGGTTGCGCGTATCACTTCGACGATTCCTCTCGGGCGCGCCGGAGAGCCAGAAGAGGTCGCGAATGTCTTTCTCTTTCTCGCCAGCGAACTTGCAAGTTATGTTACTGGTGCAATTGTCTCAGTTGATGGTGCGACCATTTCCTAAAGCCACGTTCTGTGATATAATATAGAAGCCACACGCACTTTTATATCACAGGATTGGAGGAAAAAATGAAAACTTTACAGATTCAGGATGGCATGGTTTTCATCTGTGGACCATCCACTACCGGCAAAACCACTCTCGCTCGTAGAATTTTCCAGGAAGCACCATATCGCGACAAAATCATCATCTCGCATGACGATGTCTTGTTGGAATTTATCAACGAGCATAAGCTACCAAAGGAGCAATTCGTCCAAGGATTGAGCCCCACAGACGACGAGCAGTTTCGGACCAAACTCATGGACATCGTGAAAACGGCTCTGGAATCCAGAAAATTCGTTGTCTACGAAGGTTGCTACTGCGATACCGTCACACCTACGGGTTTAATTACAATGCTTCCTCTCATTGGTCTAGACCGACCGTTGACTTTGCTAAAAATGTGGCCCTCGACCGAGCTGCATCACCAGCTCATCCATGGACGTTTCAAGGATTGCATAGTGGATGTCCAGCGCATCAAACATCAACGCGTAATCTTCGAATCGGTCATTGAACCTCGATATTACGCAAAGTTCGAGTATGTTCATGAATACACAATCGAAGATCCTCGAGACATCACCCTCAATTTTAAGAAACGGGGTGAGCTGAGCAAAGAACTCCTCGCAGCCTACGAGACTTGGTCCACAATCCACTGAGAAAATCTCATCAGGACGCCTAATTATGATGGCGTCCTTTTTCGTGCGCAGTGGGGTAGGCAATTTTGATCTTGGATTATTAAGGTATATAGGCGCTTCTGGTTATGATTGGTCATCGGTGACTGATTCCTATGCTAACCTTACGCTAGCTACCGCCTTCTATTCAAGTTTTTCTGGATCAAAATTACGTCAAAGCAGTACAATTAATCGTTGGCAAGGTATCCCAGTACGTTGTCTGGCTTCTGGCGCCTAGTTCCGTAGCATCATATCAAACAAAAAATATCTTCCATAGTATACTATAAAAGATATTTTACAAACCTTCAAATCCATGGTGGACTGCAGTGCAGGAAGTCAGAACTGCTATTGAGGGTGAATTACTGAATGGTAATCCCTATATATTTTGCTTATGATAGGAGTAGTTTTATATTTGGAGAAAAGTAGCGCAGGGTGAGAACCATTATATTTCTTCGTTCATTGATTTTGTTAACATTAGGATTATTCCGTTTTTTGGCAATCAGGTCAAAACTAATACCTTCCCACGCCGAATATAGCGGACCCGAACAGACACGAAATCTACTCGCCGTATGAGCTATATTTAAAATGTTAGTTGAACATTGTATAATATTAGTTATGCAGGAAAAAAGTTTTACATATTGGCTCCCTGATGAAAATGGAGAACGGCAAGAACATAGCACTAAACATAATTCGATAGTGATTATTGGTGCAAACGGATCTGGCAAAAGTAAACTTGGTGCTTGGATTGAGGAGATAGATAGCAACGGAACACATAGAATAGCGGCGCAACGTAAACTAAATTTTAAGGAGAATATTCCGCTAAAGAATTATGAGGAGGCTGAGAATATAGTTAGGTATGGAACGGCTACATTGCAGCCAAACCTAAACAAATTATACCGTTGGACAACGAATAATGAGACTCCGACCACAAGATTAATTGATGACTTTGAGCCGGTGCTGGCGGCGTTATTAGCAAAACAAAATGTTCAACAAGCTTACTTTACTGCCCAGTGTAAAGATGCCGAACAGGGCAATCGCCTAAAGCCAAATGTTCCTAGGATGATAGTTGATGACCTTGAGGAGGTTTGGCGTAAAGTGTTCCCGCAACGCGATTTAGATATTGATGATTCGAAATTTTATGCGATTTTACGCAATAGTGATAGAAGTATTGTTAAGTACCCGGCTAACCAGATGAGTGATGGTGAACGCTCAGTCTTATATTTAACAGCTCAGGTGTTATGTCTCCCCGAAAACCAAAGACTAATCATAGACGAGCCAGAATTGCATCTACATAAATCTATTATGTATCCACTCTGGAGAACTTTAGAGAATGTTCGGTCTGATTGCCTTTTTATTTATATTACGCACGATACGGATTTTGCGGCACTACACGATGCGTCGGATAAAATATGGATACAAGAATTTAATGGTGAAGACTGGAAGCTAGAAACCTTGGAGGATAGCGATTTGCCAGAAAGCTTACTTTTAGAATTGCTAGGTAGTAGAAAAAATGTTATTTTTATTGAAGGAGAAAAAGATAGTTATGATAATAAGCTGTATAGCTTATTATATCCAGAATATTATATTGTTCCGTGCGGTGGTTGTGAACAAGTGATTTCACGAGTCAGGGCATTTAATAGATCCTCTCAACTGCATCGCTATAGAGCATACGGTATCATAGACCGTGACTATAAGTCGGAGATAGAACTAGAATCTTATCAAAATGACAATATCTTTCCTATAGAAGTAGCCGAAATAGAAAATCTCTTTCTAACTAGTGAAGTACTTGAGAATATTAGTAGCCATTTAGCGCTTGAGGAGAGAGTGGTTCAAGAAGTCAAAAACCAAATCATTGAGCGATTTTCTCAGCGCAAAAATGAACAATCTAGGCTTCAGGCAATTTCAAGAATTAAACATAGGCTATCAATAGCGGACATCTCAGGAACAAACAATCAAGAAATAGACAAAAGGTTGCACGAGTTGATCTCTGAAATAGATTTTTCTACAACATACTCAGAAATATTAAGTAAATACGAGGAAGTAATTACAAGCAATAATTACAATGAGATTATTAAAATTTTCAATGACAAGAAATTGTCAAATGAGATTGGTCACTTTTTTGGATTGCAAGATAAGGACTTTATCAAGCGTGTGCTGAATCTCTTAGAAAATAATGCTTGTAGTGGATTACGAGAAGCCTTTTTGGCATATATGCCAAAACAGATACCCAGAGCAACTGAAGAAAAGTAGTAATTACTGTCTCAAACTAATACCCCCTTCCCCTATATTTCGATGACCACCCTAAGTTCCTGCATCCACGCTTTGCGAAAGATTTAGCTTTTGCCGAGCGTATTTTTGGTAAGCGAAGATTTTTCTCTTTGGCGATGTTGTGCACACGAGATATAGAGGTGAGGTGCTTTTTGTAAGAGGTATTTATTTCCTAGGTTTTCTTAAACATTTAGGGTTTCTGGCTGGGAAAACTCTCTTTGCCGATTGCAGCATAAGTATAAAACATCAAATATAAGGAATGGACCAGCTTATTACTAATGTCTGCAAGAATCGCTTTTTCTGGTATAATAAGATTATTAACAATAAGGAGGTAAAAGCAATGCCGATGAAAATAGTATCCCTATTTTCTGGTGCGGGAGGCTTAGACCTCGGATTTGAAAAAGCTGGGTTCACCACTATTTGGGCGAACGAGTTTGATAGAAAAATCTGGGCGACCTTTGAGCATAATTTTCCGCACACAAAATTAGATCGTAGAAGTATTACGGATGTCTCTGTGGAGGAGATCCCCGATTGTGATGGGATGATTGGCGGTCCGCCGTGCCAAAGTTGGAGTGAAGCTGGTGCAGGTCGTGGGATCAAGGATAAGCGAGGTCAACTTTTTTATGACTATATTCGTATTGTCCAGACTAAACAGCCAAAGTTTTTCTTGGTGGAAAACGTTTCAGGCATCTTGAGTGCTAGGCATCGTGAAGCCTTTACTGGTTTTCTAAAGGCTTTTGAAAAATGTGGCTACACGATCAATTGGAAGCTAGTAAATGCAAATGATTATGGAGTGCCAGAGGATCGTGAGCGCGTCATTATTATTGGCTATCGAAATGATCTGGACAAGAAATTTGAATTTCCTGACCCAGAAGAGCATAAACCAACTCTACGTGAAGCCATTAGCGATCTACCTGAAGCTTTGCCTGCGCTTGCTACGAATAAAACCAATGGCGAAACAACACCGCTCAATAATGAGTATTTAACCGGAGGGTTCTCATCGATCTATATGTCACGAAATCGCGTGCGCAGTTGGGATGAACCCTCGTTTACAATTCAGGCTGGTGGCAGACAGGCGCCAATACACCCAAAAGCTCCACGAATGGTAAAAATAGAACCAAACAAGCAAATCTTTGCACCTGGGCACGAAGACGAATATCGACGGTTGAGCGTGCGAGAGTGTGCACGTATACAAACTTTTCCAGACGATTTTAAGTTTATATATACTGATGTGGCAGATGGTTATAAGATGATTGGTAACGCTGTTCCAGTGAATCTAGCAAAAGCCATAGCTCTAAAAATTAAGGAGGACTTGTTTAGTGAATAATGCGAATAATAATACTTACGGTCGTGCCTATGAGTATGCCTGTCTTACACAATTAGCAGAGCTGGTAGCTATGACGCATCCAGTAGAAATTCTTAGAGATAGCCACTTTATGGCAACGGAGCGTTCGTGGAATGAAATTGATGATGTTTTGCGCGGCAAACTAACTCGTAGTGGTAAGGCGGCAGCAGAAACGATCTTGACTTTAGAGAAGATGATTATCGCCGATGGCGATGACCCAACGATTCTATCAATACAGCCAGATCAAGCTGGCGGAGAAGGTGATGTTCGAGACATCCTAATCAGAAGAAAAGATCGTTGTTGGGAGGTCGGCTTAAGCATAAAACACAACAATTTTGCCGTAAAGCATAGCAGGCTAGCAAAAACCTTGGATTTTGGCGACAAATGGTTTGGAGTAAAATGCTCACAAGAATATTGGGACGAAGTTAGTCCGATCTTTGCTTATCTTGATGAGGAACATCATAAGAAAAATGAGTGGAAACACTTACCAAATAAGGAGATGGATGTCTATGTTCCACTTCTAAAAGCCTTTTTGGCAGAGCTTGAGCGTGCTTATGGATGTGACCAGACCATACCACAAAAGCTCGTGGAGTATCTTCTGGGTCGGTATGACTTCTATAAAGTGATTAGTTTAGACAATGAACAGCTAACGAGAATTCAACCAGTAAATCTGCACGGCACACTCAATAAACCAGATGGATCAAATAAGCCGACTCTTGTAATACCGGTGTCCGCCTTGCCAACTCGTATCATTGCGGCTGGTATGCGCCCAGGCAGTAGCAATACTGCTGAACTTTTCCTAGATAAGGGATGGCAATTTAGTTTCAGGATCCATAATGCTTCAACCATTGTGGAATCGAGCCTCAAATTTGATATCAAGTTTGAGGGGTTGCCAGTTACAATTATTTCTATCAATACGCCGTGGGAGGACAAATAAAAAATGCCACAAAATAATGCACCTAGTAAACAAAAAGATATCTTATTACCACAAGCTAGGGCAATAATTCAACCGCCAAAACAAGCTACCCAGGAACAAGCTGATGACTGATTCTGATAATGAAGCAAAACAGCACTTGCAAGAGATGTCGGATTTTTATGCCGAAAATAGCAACATTGCAATGAGTCTATGTAACGAAACGACTAGAAATCTGAATGGGTTACTTATGACTGCATCACTTGCCTATATTGGCGTTGTAACTGCACTTATGGATGTGGATATGTTAAAAGCATTGTCCTGTGCGATTAAGGTTTTTATTGTCTTAGGCTTAATGTGTTTTGGGATATCTATTGTGTTTGGTATCTTGGAGGCCGTTGTAGCTGTTAAAACTTTTAGAAATGCGACACCAAAATATATGGAAATTTCTAACCTACTCGCAAAGGCTGTATATAGCACTAAAGAGCGTGAAAAGGCGAATCTGAAAATTGAGGAATTATCAAAGACTACTGCAAAGGAATACGGACGAATCTGGCTTTATCTGCAAATCGGAAGTTTTGGTGTCGGCGCTATTTTTACCTTTCTCTATATTATCGGTATTATACTTTAAGCCAGATTAAATTTATATAGGCAGCGCTTGGTGAGTTCTGGGTTTGCCAAAAACGCTTTTGCCCTTTGGTGCTAAGATTAAATCATTATGGCTCGACCTACCAAATACACACCAGAACTCGTGAGGCGCGTCAGGCAATATATCTCTGATGGGCTAACTGTGCGTGATTGCTGTTTTGGTGTTGGAATCAGCGAAGACACCTTTTGTCGTTGGCGAAGGGAGAAACCTGAGTTTGCTAAGCTAGTGCAAGAAGCAACCGAGGCTCAATGCTGGAGCAGCCTTGGTTTAGCAAGAACGAGCGAATACCGACGCTATCAGAGGCGGCTAAATCGCCACCAGACACGACCGGAAAGCCCAAAATGGTCAGATACTCACCTCGAAGCCGAGAATGCTCCAGAACAGGCTCTAAACAGCCCACAGAGCCATTCTATCAGGGGCGGTATAATTCCAGTAGTGGCTCATAGCATTGGTGCAGGGTTCAAAACCAGAACCAGCCCACCAACTAATGATTTTGGTGAGCTAGTATGTTGTGAACCATATTACAACTTCAAGACAAATAAAGTGGAGTGGGTGGAGCGAGAGCTGTATGGCAAACCAGTTCTCCATCGTTGTAGTTTGGAAAAGTGGGAAGAGCTGGTGAGAACTAGGACTATGAGATGAAACACCAAATACAAATTGCAACGAAAACACCAAACAAAAGGAGTGCGAGAATGAAACAAACCACAATGACAGCAAAAGCTCCATTGCTAACCTCTCGGTTAGGGTGTTTGGCGGCATCTTTGCCCATTTCGTAGTACCACCAAGGGCTAAAAGGATTATTATTTGACATACATTACTTCCTTATCTTAGTTTAGGATAATTACTATTTAGGCACATCTAATGGTTCCAATTGTCCCAAAAAATATTTTTCTATAAAGTCCCACCGGCTTAAGTCATCTTTTAGCACAGAGAAGAAATAACTCATTAAATCGCAAGACTCCTTATGTTTCTTGCCTACGACCGACACAGTTTTGCTAACATAGTTTGGACTATCAATGATCTTTTTGATTGCCGATGGATCATTAATACGGATAAAGAATTCTGGGTTAGTTCCAGCCATTACTTTACAATCTGCTATCTCGAGCAACTCTAGCAGTTGAGCGACAATAATGTCAGTAGATGCCGTATTACTGGCATATCTAACTGTATGGTTTGACTCAGGATCACTCAGAAAGACATTGGCAGCCCCTCGTAGTCTTTTGATTCTTGTCTCATAAGTGGTGTTCTTGATGTAATATTTTCCAGTATTAGCATAGAAATTTGCGAATCCGTACGACAAAGCACCAGAAACATTATGAAGCTCGACCCTTTCTAATAATTTTATGATAGAACCAGCTACCGCCTCGGCTTGGTATCTCTTTTTGATGCAATTCTTTTCAATTATGCGTGCAGCTAAATCATCTATGCCGAAATGCTTGTTTTCCTGATGTAAGTCGTCAAAGATTTCTTGAATAGTGTCGAGAAAATCAAATAATTTCATTTTAGCAGCAACGAGATTTATTGGAGAATTGATATCAATTACTACTCTCTGAATAAGCTTCTCGCCAACTTTAAAGTTGAAGTCTAACTTGTTTTCCATAAAACATCGTTTAAACATACCGAATGACATATCGCGGTATCTATGTTCCCAAAGTGCTTTAAAATCTAATTTATAGGTGTAGCCTGGAGAGCGCACTGTAATCTCTGGATCAAAACGCCGAGTTCCGGCTTGTTTTACGATGAGGGGTAGATTTAATTTTGTGAAATATCTCATCAGACCTTTCTGTTGAAGCTCAGCCACAAAATCATCATTTACCATAAAATAACCATTCGTAAACATACTACGTGGCTTAAAGATCAAAGGCGGATAATTAGAGCGTGAACTAGCTTCAAAATCTTTCTTTATCATCAGCAGAGTAGTTTTTAGGCGGCTATCAATATCTTCCAATTTAAGTTCAGCGAAAATATAGGAAAATTCTTCTGGTGAAACTAAGAAATTACGCTTACGGTAATGTGAGTATAGCTCAAAAATTTTGCGCAACACACCAATTACTTGATAATTCTTAATACTAGACATACCATATAGCTGATTAATGTAGCGAAAGTCCTCCTTATAATAGTCTGTAACGGCGACACCGGTCATATCAGGCTTCCGTGCAACACGACCTATCTCCTGAACATAATCAGTAATATTACCTGTTGGGGCAAAATGATAAACATACCTGATATCATCAATGTCAATTCCCATACCAAAGGCTTTAGTAGCTAGAACAACATTCTTTGTTCCGTCTCCAATTTGCTTTAGCGTATCATTCTTTTCTGCAGCTGATAACCCGCCATAGTACTTGCCAACCTTCTCCGGATTGTTAATATTCTCGTATAGCTCATCAATGTGCTTAGTGTATGGAGTATACACTAGTACTTTATCATTGGTTTTCATCAGTTCATTAATGGAGTTCACGGCAATCTCAAGCTTTTCAGATTTATAATCTGAGGTTTCTTTATCTTTGCATCTAATATCAAAACTAATGTCACTACGTCTAACATTGCCGATATATTTATTAGGTGTCATCTTGAGCGATTCAATAATATCACGATACATATCATCATCACTATTAAAAGTTGCCGTGGCAGTAAAAGTGACAATTGGAAAAGTATAGCTTACTCTAGCGCTATTCCGCAGACTGTTTATGAAATCTCCTAAATACCAGTAATCAGGACGAAAACTTTTACCCCAAGTTGCAACAATGTGTGCTTCATCCACCACGACTAATCCGATTTGACGATCACCAATTAAACCACTAATATCCGTATTCGATAGGAGTGATTCTGGTGATAAATACAAAATTGATTTTTCACCTTTTTTAACTTGTTCTAAGATCTCTTCCTTTTGGTATGGCGTATAGTCAGAATTTATAGTAGCGGCTTTATCGGTCATACTTTGGATGTTCTGTACCTGATCATTCATTAGACCAATTAGCGGAGACACTACGATGGTCACTAAATTGAATTGTTCTGCAAGATAGATGGCAGGAATTTGGAACATTACAGATTTTCCAGCACCAGTAGGTGCCGTTACAAACACATCACGGAAGGTTTGCGAGTCTTTAGCTCGAATAGCATTTTGAACTATGTCGTCAATAATTTGCACTTGGCTAATATCAGTTAGCTCATTGCTTTCGTATGGATTTTTATAGATTTTAAGTGTGCGAAAATCATAATTCGGATTCTTTCGGTGTAAAATATCCAGATAGCTAGACAGCAAGTCGGTGCTAGTAATGTTTTCTGGTGTTTGATATTCGCGGTAGCAAAAACTGATGCCAAGTGGTTCAAGTTTGCTTTTGAGATACTCAATATTTAGGTCAGTACCACTAGCGGAAGCTAGTACATTCAGATTGGAAACTGGTTTTTCTATAATTTCGGTTACAATACTGGAAAAAACTGCCGAGGTATATTCTTCTGGTATTTCAAGATTCTGATCGCCTGTTATGGTAACTCCATCCCGTTTTAACAAATCTGATATATTGATATGCTCGTATTTTGGAAGCTCAAAACTATTGAAAGCCATACAGACATTATCGCCATTTTCCTGCACGTCGCCATAAAACAACTGAGTTAAGTTATCCTGTTCTGATTCGTAGTCAGCTTTGATTCTTTGTGAGATTTCTGGATTCGCTGGTCCAGGATAATACAATTCGTAAAAATCATTATCCAATATAACCACTTCTTTACCTATTGCGTTAAATATACCAACCATCTGCTGATCTGCCAATGCGGCAAGATCTTCAAAAATCATAAAAGAAGCTTTATTGGCAGACAAGAGTGCTTTAATGACCTCTGGAGTTAATGATGCTTTTTCCGAGAGAATATCTCTTCTCTCAAAAAGGAAATCTTGGTTAATCTTATCTAAATATCTGTTAAAGCCCTTTAATACGAAAATTTTGTTTGGTTGTGCAAGATTATTAATAAGACGAATTATTTCATCTTTTAATATGGTACTCATTTTGAAGCCTCGTTTAAGTTTGAACAGTTCTGCCGAGGCTATAACAAAAATACAGCCACGTACAGGCTGTTCAAACTTTTCGTAGACAAGGCTTCAAACCCGAATACTAGTACGTGGCTGTACTCTGAGTTTGACAGGAGCAAATGCTCCGTCCTTGTCTTAATTTTTGAAAAGTTTGAACAATATCATTATAGCACCAAATTACCTATATTGCAATGCTAAAATAATCTGTTATAATAGTTAAAAGGATTGTTCTGGAATGGCGAAATGGAAGAATGATAATGGTCCAGCACTCTGGCCTATAGATATGTCGCAAATTAGCAGGGTTCATTTTGTTGCAATTCCACAAACTGATGTCTTTTCCGTCCTAACAGAAGTTGAAATAAGTCGAGAGTCATTCAAAATCTCCGAATGTCCAATCGATCTCAAAACTAATGCTACGCTTTATAGCATTATCAATATCTTATGCAAGAGACTAGGTAGAAGAACCCCAGATTCTCCGGATTACACAAAAGGCACACTTAATACAGATGTGTTGCGTTTAGTCCTAGAGAAGACAATTCTATCGATCAAAGTGCCCAATGAACAGAAAACTAATACGGAGTTGGGACAAGAACAAGTTGGTAAGTCCACCAATGAATGGGGGATATGCTATGATGATTTGCGTAATAGTTATATAGATGTAGAGTATGAAACGATTTTTGGGAATGCGAAAATCACCATTTTGAAATATGGTTTTAATTCCCAGCCATTAGTTATTGAAGCAAAATGTGAACAATGTTTGGTTACTCGTGACAATAATGGATCTATTGCAGGCATTGATGACCAAGAGTTAAGAGACATAGAGTGGCAAAATGGACCATTTTGTTGTTCTGTGAAAGGTACAATGATTTATGTAGTATCGGTATTGAAGAATAATAAAGTAATAAAAACAGCCAAGACCACTATTCAGCGTCCGTTAGAGTTTATTTATGGGGCAGAATATTTAACTTTCTTAGAAGATGGGCCAGAGCAAAGTGCTATGCCACTACAACGAACAATTTGGCCATTTTATATTGATCGGGCTAATTTTCTGGTTACTGGATCAAAATGCTATTTGGAGCTAAATGGAATTACAGTTGATTTGGGGGATAAGTGTTATTGCAGAGCAAATATTGCGAGCATTTTCTTCAAGAGAGCAAATAGCAATCCTAGAAAAACGGTTGAATTAATGGACTTATACGATGCCCTTGGTAACAGTACGAAAAGCTGGGAGGAGCCTGGAGTCTCAGAAACCTTTGCTGGAACCGTAAGTGCTGCTAGAATTAAGCTTAATAATGATATTGCCAAAATGTTTAAATTAGGTGATGCAGAAGTTTTTCTACAAAATAAAAAACAGATTTTCATTAACTCTAAGTTTTTGTCGCCCCTAGACAAAACAAAGCAAAGAAGTGAAACCTAGGCAAAACCTGTCTAATTACCCCTGTTAAATATCTATAGCCGTCTAAAACGGCTTTTTTGTTTTAATGAGGGCGGAATGGCGGTAAAGACCGTTCGAAATTAGCCATTCCATCGAGCGGTCTTTCCTTAACACGAGGAAAACGTCAAATGCAATATTCGAAAGAATTATTAGTGGCATTCCAAAACCAATATAAAAGCACTTTTGGTGAAAGCATAGATTTACAAGTTG
>CAZEVF010000008.1:0-37907 GCA_964515845.1 uncultured Candidatus Saccharibacteria bacterium
TATTTGATTTATAGCAACGCCACCTCGGCTAAACGGCAGCTAGCGAGAAAGTTTTTAGGTTTGAGTGGTAGCCTTTAGGTGTTGAACTTATAGGCTATATTTTTGTCATTTACTTTTGATGTACTTCTAACGATAATTGCTGTTATGGAACAATAATCTCCAAAGTCAATTACGGTTATGAAGTATCTAGGCACGGATGGAGAGTATCGCTTTGTGATGGTGGACGACATTGCTTTTCCGAGCCTTGAAGACAGGCCAAACTATTTGAGCCAATTAGAATATAAACTTTGGGCTAATGGTGAGATTGTTGAGCATATATGGACGAGAACGTTGAATAATTGCAAGGCAGGGTCTTAAATGACGTTGATAAATGAGAACTGGAAGCCTAACTTTTATAAGTATGAGAAAGTAAGACATATTAGCAAATGCGTAAGGCAAAATTCTAAATTAAGTTTTTTATCGCATTAAGCGACATGAAGGGCAAATTTTTATCTTCAAAAAGACTTATTACTTCCTTTCTTGATATTCTCCCGTCTCCTGAATTATACTTTGTGACAATGTTCCAAAGTTCCTGATCTTTAGCTATAGGCATAGCTAAAGAGATGTCAAACCCTAGTTTTATAAGTTCAACAACCCTATCATTATCAGTTCCATATTTAACTTTCAGATAGAATTTATCATCAATTAACTCTAGAGAGTGCATTATCTCGAGAAAAGGTAGTATATAATAATCTAAGTGGTCAAAGTTTTCTTTCAGTAGGGCGAGTGCGTAGCTGGGCATGAGGTTTTCATCTCCTTTAGAAAAAATGTGATACTCTAGGTAACGACTCCCAGTGCCACTACCCCACTTATCGACATCCCCAATAGACCCCACGTAGACTGGTTCCTCGATTTTTTTCCTCCAGACAGCAACTGTTTTTCCGATAATGGAACCTGGCTTTTCACCATTAATCCTGTTATCAATAATAGCAGCATATACATTGCGTTTGTCGGAATTCGCATATAATGAATACGCCCAGGACCTTGATTGTTCCAAACCCCAAAACATAGGGAGAAGAAATATTCTATATATTGCATTAATGGCACCTTGCCCGTCATTAATGACAACTTGACTATTGCGCCACTCTTCACAATATCCAGCGACCATCTCCTCCTTACTCATTATGTCTGAGACTGCAACATTATTTTCATACATCAACCTTCCTACATCTGTACCTGCTAAAGGAATATTACTGTTAAACACACTATTATAGTATGCCGAGTTTGTTTGATCACTATTAGCTATCAATATTGCCTGTTTTTCCCTTTCGCCATCAGAACTGTTTTTATATGCCGTCAAAAGCGGGTTTTTAATAATGTCATTGGTTTTTAACCCCTCTTTCGCATTTGCATTTAAGAATCTTATTGGATCACAGGAGCGACTATTGAGATAATCACCTTTTATAAAAAATATACTCGGTGTCAACAATGACAAGTCTGGTTCATTAAAATTGAATAGTAGATTATGGCGTGCTATTCTACCAACTAGATTATGGAAAGATGAATAAGATAGATTGGTGGGTCCTTTATAAAAATTTAACATAAATAAAGTGTCTGCAGGCAAGTTAACCCCCTCTAATAATGTTGAGGTAGTAATAACAAACCGTATTCCCTTTAATTGCCTATACAAATTCTCGATATATTCCTTAACGTTATCAAACATTTTTCCGTGGCTAATAATTACGCCATGCCGTAGAAGCCTAATCAGGTTGTAAGATTCATGTACGGTCACAGATAATGTTTGACATAGCTCATCTACAATCTTTTGTTCATCTTCGCTATAGTCGGCTAGTGGCAATTTGGAAGCAAGCTCATTAGCAAATTGCTCAACCTGGCTAGGGCTATTTGTATATATAATATTTTTATGATTAGCATTATCAATTATGAATGTAGCAGAATCCGTAAGAACTGTTTTAAGTGGAATTTGTGTACCTGTAAATTGATCATATACTTCGAGGACTCCGCTTTCATTATCCCATACCATATATTTAGGTATTTTCATATATTCATCAACTTTATATGTAACCGCGTCGTTCTCTCTGTCTCCAAGATGGACTAATTCTAATGATCTTTCTGGATCGATTATAAATGGGGAATAGAAATCAACATTAACTGTCGGATTCCTTGTTCTCGTTATAACTAAACATCTAGACAAAGCGAGGCTTCTCTCATCGCCACCCAGTAAGTTGTGGGCTTCATCAACAAAGACGTAATCCAAGGTTACATTTGGGTATTGGATTTGAAAATTAGCCAGACGTTCCTGCGTAAAAATAGCAATGAAATGTTCTGTATTGTTAAACATGTCTGGATGCACTATTACGCCTTTTCTATTGCCTTTTTTTATCACCAACTGATGTAGGGTTTGTGCCATAAGTGATTTTGTTGGAACCAAAATGCACGTATTTTTACCAACTTCATAATAATGTAACACCTTCTTCAGCAGCATGTCTGACTTTCCGTATGAAGTCGGCGCTACAGCCACAACGTTTTCCCGCGTTTCAATAGTTCTACTGAGCATATATTGTTGCTCTGACCTATAATACTCGCCTTTGTAAACGTCTGATAATGTTTCATTCAGAATGCTATTTGCGTCGCTAATTTTATCTTCATTTATACTCATGCAAGATTTTATTAGCTTAACTACTGGATAATATCGTAAGCTGGTAGCAATGTCCATTGCGACCCTATAATCATTGGTACAGTGACCGTACCATAGTGCCATTGCATATGCCATTTTGTGTACATTATTGTCTCCAGCACACATAAGATAGGCGATAACTCTTAACGCGATCGATTTATCCTGCTCAGATAATGTTCGCGTCATAATAAGTTTCAGATAGGTAGATCTCAAACTTTCAAAGCTATCTGTTAATTTATTGTTACTTATACCTCTTCTAATATCGCTAATTGATAGATGCTTTTTAGACATCTTACCCTCCCTCTTCTTTTAAAAACGAAATTATATCATCTGCTTGTTCCTTTGCTACTGACAGCACTATATAATGATCAAAGACATGCTCTTTATCTGTTTTATTGATGTATCGCTCTATGTCTTGGTTATTGTCTGGAAATTCTGCTGTGCCAAAATTTACAGTCATAATAAGGGCATTCCTTTTATCTTTCTGTTTACTCAATATGCCTTCCTTGCTTTCTGTTAATAACTGCAAAATTTGCTTAAGTTTGCTCGTATTAGCAGAGAATATAACTCTAGCTTCATTTTTTGCAGCATCCCATCTATACGAGGTATCATTGTTCTCTGATTCTATATTCTCAAAATAATCTTTTAAATCTGTATGAGCACGGTTAATCAAATTACTTCTCTTCTGATTGACCCCCGATTTAACTTCTCCGTACCATATCCTTTTGTGCAACTGATCGAAAAAGTTTATATCAAAGCCATGCTTGATATTTTTATCTTGAAGGGCTAAAACCACACTAAGTGGTTCGACATCGAAATGAAGCATTATTGGCGAAATAAGATGCATTATTATTTCCGCGATGATAGCATAGCGACGCTGTTTCGAGCCCTCCATCAATTGACCCCAAAGGTGCTTACATGCTTTATGGTATGTATATTCATCTGGCTCCATTTCGATGCTACCTTCACCATAACATATCTCCGCCAGGCGAGTTTTTAACATGTTTTTTATTTCTGGCATATGGCTCTCATCTAGTCGTATAACCGAGTAACGGTGATTTTGGTCAAATTCCATAACGTCCGTAATCATGACTGATTCAATTATACAATAAGTACCTAATTTAGGCAATAATGCATCTATTTTTTATTACTCCCACCCCAGGAACTTTGTTAAAGCCGAGCAAACCACGCCCGACCATAGCCGAAATGAATGTAGTTTGATTGACATTTGAGAGCCAGGTTTTTGCGTTTAGGTAATAAAACCCATCGCCCTAGAGCCCGTTGAATAAAACCAGCCTTATTGGCCGTATAAGCTTTACGATTATTTGGATATTTATCTGCAAGTTGGTGTTTGAGCTTACAATATTCCTCCCTGAGCTGTGGATTACGACGTAGGATGTTTCTAAATTCTAAACTATCCTTCATCCTCTGACTGTCTTGTTCCATAACGTGAATAAAATGAGTACGATTATCTTCTGACCCCTTACGAATGAGAATTTCTCCTGGCTCATTGTCGGTTTTAATAGAATACTGTGGTAGCTGATTAAAAACCTGTCGTACCTTCTCGAAGTCTGAAAGACTTCTAATTCCTACTGCTATATCTATTATGGGTTTTGCATCTAGTTGGCAGACCGACGTCGAACCAATATGTTGAATATCTAGAGCGAGCGATCCAAAAATATTGAAGAGGTTCTGCTTTTCCTCTGCAAAATCATCTTGCCATCTGGGATTCCATTTTTCTAGCTTAACTTCGCCAACTTTGAGGCCCATTTTTGCTCCTTCAGGTTATTGTAACATGAAACTTCGGATGTTCTGAGTTTTTTGAACTCATGAAATGACTGCTAAAGTGATAGTGTACTTATATTTGCACACAAACGGCGCTTTCATTAAGTCATAGATGATATAATAACATTATGATCCAAGTAATTACGACCGACCACAATGGCAATGAATATACAGTAGATTCACAAAGCCTAAAGCCGTCAATTCACGTTTATGGCATTGCGATAGAAAACGGAAAGGCTTTAATTGTGCCACAGTTTGATGGTTATGATTGGCCGGGAGGGACTTTTGAGCTTGGTGAAGACACGGTTCAAACTTTGAAGCGCGAGTTTAAAGAGGAGACTGGACTCGAGGTAGAGCCGGTCAAGCTGCTTGATGTAGAAACGAGTTTGTTTCATCATTTTAAACGTAACACCGATCATCATTCCCTCCTAGTATTTTATTTAGTGAAAATCGTTGGTGGCGAAATATCTGATGCTGGTTTTGACGTTGATGAGCGTGAATACGCAAAATTAGCAAAGTGGGTGCAAATTGAAGATTTACGCAAAATGCATCTTGCCTGCAACATCGACATTGCCGATAAAATATTCGATCTTGCGCTAGGGGTAATTGCAAAACAATAGCGTTTTTAAAAACTCATAGATCACAGCAAAAAAACGCCAGAACTTAATCCGGCGTTTTAACGCATAATACTAAAAACAAATCTCGAATCCGAGTAAGTGCTCGTCATCCGTCAAACTAACTTTAATCAATCCTCCGGATCGCTTACTGACATCCTCGGCAACTAAGTTGAGAAAATCCTTATCCTTAATCTTCTCTAAGTCAGTGACGTAGTCGTAAACGTAAAACGCAAATTCTTCTTTGGGTGCTGTATTACGTTGAGACAACCATTCAATAATCTCAGTAGCCGAATAGCATTTCTTGGTCTTATTATCAATTATTTCGATGACGTTGTCGATAATGCTATCTGCAAAATAGTTCCGATTTTCCTTCTCCAGCTTAAACTTTGCTATTTCCTGTTCAATCTTTACCATTTTGGCAGCCAGCTCGCAATCCGGACTTCTAACCTCACAATCAAATTCGATTCTCTCATCATAACTATTGACACCGTGCGCACAGCCACGAGGTGATGCCCAACGTTCTTCGCGATTTCTGAACTGCAGTTGTTTGACATGTATACCGTCAAGAGATTCGTTAACAGCTTCCAACAAGTTGCCCGCGTGAAGGTTAACTGTAAAATGCGATTTGGCTACCTCGTAAATCAGTTCACCTTTATTGAACCAGTAGACCAACTTACTCGAAGGCTGGAGCGCCTGGTATTGTTCATCAACCGAATGTAGTTCAAGGTTCTGAATAATATGGTCGAAAACTTGCTGAAGCTCCGGTGTGACAACATCATATTGACGATAAAATTCTTCGTAGTCAAAATAACAATCCTCGACGATTCTACCTGATTTTTCTAAGTAAACCCAGAGTGTTTCCGAGGAATACTTTGAAGAATTGAGAGAAAACTTTCCGTGAGATACTAATGCATTCATCGCAGCCGTAAGCTCTGTTCTCTGTGTATTCGTTAGATAGCTGTACTCAATTCTCAGGTTGTTAAACTGGAATTCTCCCCCAAAAGCCGTGCGACCATTCTGGACGATTGTAACTCTTTCCAAAATACCATAAAACTTATCCGGCATTTCCTCCAGGCAGGTATGGCTGATATCGACGCATTGCTTAGCAAATTCCGGCAAAAATTCTCGCCAGAAAGCACTACGGTTATTATTCTCCTGCAGAAGCTCGTCAAAGTTCAGCATGCGAACATTCTGATTGCCACAAACATTCTCAAGAACTTCTACTGACTTCCATTCGCCACTCAGACTGGCCAAACAATAATCCTTGTCATCCTCGTTAACCGTATACTCGATGCCACTGCGCTCTTTAACACTTGCCTGGATTGCAGGGTCTCTGGCAGCATAAAGGTCTAAGTGGAATTTGACCTTTGCGTCTAAGCCACAGCTAGAGTAGATTCTGGCTCTCAGGTTATTATAGAGGCGCAGCAAAACGGCGTCAGTATTGGCTTTTTGAGCTTCTGCCTCTTTCTGGAGCGATTGCTCACGTTCAGCCTCGTATTTCTGCCTGAGCTTGTTCAGTTTTTCGCGCAAAGCTTTAAGGTTATCATTGTTGAGTTCGGACATATGATTTGTCCCCCTTTCGTAGTATTGTTAAGGTTCAATTTTGCTTCTATTTTATCAAGATGTTGCATTTTTGTCAAGGTTAAGGCTTTGCTTACGCTTTTTGTCACCTCAACGTCACTTTGGAGCTCTATAATGCTAATATGGGATCATATATTGAAGTAATTAAGGTGGCTTTCGCTGCGTTTCCGGTCATCGCCTTTGTCATTAGTGCGCCTTTTATTATTTGGCAATATCATAAATATGGTTCAATTGCATTGATCAAAATCTTGATTATTTACTCGCTGGTTTTGTATTTGACTTGTGCTTACTTTTTAGTAATTTTACCATTACCGAAAATTGATGAAGTGGCAAAAATGACTTCGCCGACCACCCAGCTAGTGCCGTTCAAATTTGTTGCTGATTTTTTCCGAGAAACTTCGTTTCGTCCAAATGACATCCATACTTTTTTGCCAGCACTGCTGGGGTAATCTACATGATCGTACCGACTTTGTTTGTTTCGCTTCCGATGCCAATTTTGCAAAAGTATCCAACGGTCGGTAAAATTTGGACCTTGATCATCATCGTAGCGATTGGAGTGTATGATATGGCGAGCTTGATTAAACTGGTTTTTACAAATCAGCCGATGTTGTATGAAAAGTTAAGTGGAACGAGGTTGATTAGTTCTATCCAATAAAAGATTATTCTGATTCGGCTAGCAGCCGAACAATTAAACTAGCGACATCTGGAACAACTTGATCGAAAGCTACAGCTTGTAGGACTTCCGGCTGAGCATTCGCTACAGTATAGCCTTCAAAACTTTGAATCATCTCGATATCATTAATGCCGTCACCAATAGTGATGATACGCGATTCATCTTTCGCGCAATCAGAAATAGCTGCATTCTTACCAGCCGTAACTGGTACAACTTCTAAATAGGCAGGAAACTCGCCATGAATCCATGGAATGCTAGAAGCAAAGGCGCAATACATTGGGAAAACTTTTACTCTTCCAGCGTATTTTTGGTTTAACTTTTTTGCTAATCTAGTAGCGTCGTCGTCGGATTTTACCCAACAGCGAAATTGTGTAACATCTTGCCGAGGCTCCGGCCATTCGCCTAAATCAGCGTAGAAAACATAAGCAAACTGATGTTTTCTATCTTCAGACTGAAGATATTGCCAAACTTCTTGCACTAAGTCATCGGCGAAGGCGCGCTTAAAAGTAGTGCCTCGGTCTGGATGAAGGCAAATTGCGCCATTTTCTAAAACGACAAAATCACAATAATCGTTATAGTCTGGGAAAGCACGCTTGAGACTAGGAAGGGCACGCCCAGTGGCTAGACAAAACTGGTGCCCGGCCTTTCGCCAACCCTTGACAGCACGCAAATTCTTAGCATAAGTCTCATCGTCACCATGTGGGAAAAGCGTATCATCGTAATCGCTAAACAAAATCATACTTTTTATTATACAGATTATTCTCAAAAAAGATACTGGGGTCTTGTGTTATAATAAAGCTATGAGAAAATATATCCCAGATACTGCGAAACTAATCCCTGAAGAAGCCGAGCTGAAGTTTAAAGGTGAATTATTTGATGTTTATCAGTGGCCTCAGGAAATGTACGATGGTTCGATGGCTACGTTTGAGATGTTGCGCCGATCCGATACCGTAGAGACTGTGGCGATTAAGGATGACAAAATCGTCATTACCTATCAAATTCAGCCTCATCAAGATTGGTTCTACGCTTATCCGGGAGGCAGGATGGATCCAGAGGACGAGAGTGAGCTAGCAGCAGCGAAGCGAGAGACAGCCGAGGAAGCCGGGATGGAATTCGCGAACTGGAAGTTGGTTGACGTTCACCAGCCAATACCAAAGATTGACTGGCTAGTTTATACTTTCATTGCGACTGATTTTACGAGGCAGATTCCCCAACACCTAGATAACGGCGAGAAAATCGAGGTCTTAGAAGTGACTTTTGATGAGCTACGCGAATATGCTAAAAAACCGAATGCGAAGTTTCTTTTCCCAGAATGGATGAAACGAGTACAGACTCTCGATGAGTTGAAGGCTTTACCGGGGTTGTACGAGTATTAAATGGATGGTATGACGGAAAAACAGATCCAGCGCATACTCGACTTTTTGCTGAATGCCTTGCTCTGGGTGATTGGGATTAATCTCGGGATAATGATTGTTTATAGTGGGCTTTATCTGATTTTGCAAGTTGCTGCTGGTAGTTCAGAGGCGATTTGGGACTTCTTAGACCAAGCGAGTGAAGTCTTCCCCACGGTTCAGCGTATTTTAGGGATTATTTCCCTGCCGGTGGCAATTTTCATGGCATACCTGAATCTAAAACGTCAACGTCGGGGTGATATTTTGCCGGATTCAGCAATCACGAGCGAAGATGTGCCGGACAATGGCGAGATTAGTCGGCAGACGAAGCAACGCTTAATAATGGTGTTATCAAATCTGATGCGCGTGATTGGTATAATGCTGGCGATTGTAATTACACTTGAACTAATGAAAGTAATCACAGAGCGTTTCGAGATTGGTTTTACAGCAGGATCGATTGTGATTCTGGTAATTGGAGTGGTTTTGATTGCTGGGCTGGCGATCTTGGTACGCAAAATCAGTAAAGAGTGAGATCTTGCTAAACATCTTTATCGTGCAATGCGTTTCAGGAATGCGTCGCTTGGGCCCGTCTACATGGATCTATTTTGCGTATTCGATCGCGCGAGTTTCGCGAATGACATTGACTTTGATGACGCCAGGATAAGACATAGTGGCTTCGATCTTGTTGGCAATGTCGCGTGCGAGCTTCAGCGCAGAAAGGTCGTCAATTTGCTTCGGCTCGACGATGACGCGAATCTCGCGTCCGGCAGAAATAGCATAGGCCTTGTCAATGCCCGGGAAGCTGGTAGCGATGTTTTCTAGGTCGCGCATGCGCTCGGCAAAGTTCTCGGCAGAAATGTTGCGAGCCCCAGGACGCGCTGCAGAGAGTGAGTCGACAATCTTGACGATGATAGCTTCTGGCGTAGTCGGCTCGATATCATCATGGTGCGCAGCCATGGCGTGGACGACGGCATCGGGCATACCATATTTTTTGGCGAGCTCGGCGCCAATCTCAGCGTGTTTGCCCTCGATCTTATGCGTGACGGCTTTACCAATATCATGTAGCAAAGTAGCAGTCTTCGCTACGCGTTTGTTCGCGCCAATTTCTTCAGCAATCATACCGGCGATATGAGCCATCTCGACAGAATGTAAAAGCACGTTCTGGCCATAGCTAGTACGGAATTTCAACTCACCGAGCAAATGGATCAGCTCATGAGGAATACCCACTACTCCAACTTCACGCGCAGCGTCTTCACCGGCGCGCATCACCTCTTTCTCAATCTCGCGTTCAGCCTTAGCCACGGCATCTTCAATCGAACTAGGATTGATGCGACCATCTTTCATCAAACGTTCCAGAGCGTAGCGAGCGACTTGACGACGGATTGGGTCAAAGCTCGAAAGCACAACCATACCAGGAGTATCGTCGACCATAATATCGACACCAGTCGCACGCTGGAGGGCCTGAATATTACGGCCTTCCTTACCGATGATGCGACCTTTCATGTCATCATCCGGAAGCTTCAGAGCCGTCACGGTGCGATCGGCTGTCACTTCGGAGGACATACGCTCCATCGCCGTCAAGAGGATGGACTGGGCAGCCTCATCGACTTCATGCTTAATTTCCTTTTGTTCCTTGGCGACGAGACCAGCCAAATCTTGCTTAATGTCGCGCTCGGTCATTTGCATCAGCTTCTCGCGAGCATCAGCCTTGGTCAAACCAGCAATTTTCTCGAGTTTTTCCTGCTGGCGATTGCGAATGTCGCGTACCTCGGTCTTGAGGTCGTCGAGCTCTTTCTCTTGCTTGGCGAGGCGCTCGGTTTTCTGCTCGAGCTGGTCGAGCTTATTATCGAGATTGGCTTCGCGCTCGCTGAGGCGATTCTCGGTCTTTTTCCATTCGCGTCGGCGCTCAGTTTCTTCTTGCTGCGACTTCGCTGCCATGTCGGCTGCATCGCTCTTGGCCTTTAGGACGATGTCCGAGGCTTCGTTCTTCGCCTTGCGAATCAAGTCGTCAGCTTTGTTTTTTTCGCCATTTTCATTTTTCTTGTTATAGGCGAAAATTCCACCCATTCCAAGACCGACGCCAAGGATGAGGGCGACGATAAATAGTATCACGTTCATTAGTACCTTTCCTAATTGTTTGTATCAGCATTTTTCTCTATGCTGATGGGGTAACAAATAAATATAAAATTAATAAAATTCCAGTATTATTATAGCATAGATTTGGGATTTTGGGCTATTTCTTCGGTGTAGAAATATTAGCCGGGCGTCCGTAATCAGGCAAAATGATTTGATGCTTTTGACCATGATGGTCATAAAGAGGGATTTTTAGCTCGTGCGCCAGAGTATTGACGATAGTAGCACCGATACGCAGACCAGTAAAAGAACCCGGCCCAGAAAAGAAAGTAATTTCCGAAAGATCTTGCCAAGTCGCCCCTTGGTCGGACAAACAATCTCGGAGGAAAGCCGGCAACTTCTCGGCAAGGTCGTATTTACCGACGCGAACATATTCTTTATTATTCAGACGCACAACGCAGCGATCGGTCGAAGTGTCGAGATAAAGCTTGATTTGGGGCTTTTCCACCGGTTCTCCACTGGTTGTTGCTAAGTTTTGCACAGGTTTTGCACAGATATCTTGGTCTTTTGCACATGATTGTGTTGTTTTTCCACTAGATTTTGGTAGTTTTTCACAAGTTTTGCACAGGTTTTCCACAGAGAAGTCCATGAACTCCGACGCCAGAGGCCCAGAAACCAAAACCTCGCGCGAACCGTCATCCTCAAGCGAAATTTCCAGACGATGCTTCCCTGCCGGCAATAAATCAGCAACGTTTTCTCCCCATTCCACGACTAAGACCGAATGTTTATCGCCTAAAGCTTCGGCTAGCTCGCTACGCATGATACCTGGGTCGTCGAGGCGATAAAAATCGTAATGAATCAACTCGCCGGTCTCGGGTTCTACTTCGCCAGGAGCGATCGAGTTAAGCGAAAAAGCATAGCGTCGCGAGATGGTGAAACTAGGGCTGGAAAGCTCCGTATTGACGCCCAGACCTTCGGCTAGCCCACGAGTAAAAGTAGTCTTGCCGGCGCCAACATCGCCAATAAGCTCGATGACAGCCGGAAGCTGCAGACGCTTAGCAAACTCACGACCAAAGGCGAGCATTTCTGCCTCAGAATTAACTCTCATGATAATAATTATACGATATGTGCTATTTATTGCAAGTTTACTTCGTGCGCAGTGGGTTGGCTGATTTGCGTAATGATTATGTCAGGGTCTTAGGCTTATTTAGCTATACTTGGTCAGGAACTACCGACGAATATACAAGTTCAGCTTCGGCTGGTGCATTTAGGCTTTGGTTTAATGCTTCATTCATTGATCCTAGCAACGGTCCAAATGCTAGATGGTATGGTTTCCCAGTACGTTGTCTGGCTTCTGGCGTCTAGTTCCCAAGCCTCATCCCGAATAGATTTTCTGATGTGATTTGGCAGAGTTTGGATGAGCTCGACGATGCCTGTGTTTTCTCCTTGCACTTGAGAAGATCAAAAAGAGCATAATCGGCACATAGAGGGCAAAAATGCGTGGATCGGCTGAAGGTAGTTCGAAAATAAGCATTGTTTTAGTGCTAAGAAAATTGACTAAAGCAATATGTACATCAAGGAGAATAGTCGCAATGCGACCAAGGATTTGCGCTAGTGGAGCGATGAAACCCACTAAGCCAGTACAGAACATCAAGAGCATCGCATAGGGTAAGGTCGGCAAGATGACTAGGTTGGCCACGAAGGAGAGTAATGAAATCGACCCAAAATTATAGATTAAGATTGGAGCGCAAATTAAGCTGGTTGATAGGCTAGTGAGCAGCATGGAGGCAAGCCAAGGTGGTTTCTTACCACCGTAAAATGTGCGCTCGAGGTACGGTCCTAAGACCAAAATCCCGAAAAACGAAGCGAAGGAGAGTTGCCAACCGAGATTTTGCAAGTTGGTTGGCACGAGCAGAAGGGTGAGAGCAGCAACAAACAAGATGAGGCGCAGAGGACTGAACTTACGACCAACATAACCGACCAGAAGTGATAGCCCGGCGACAAGCGCAGCTCTAGTCATGGAGGGCGTAAAGCCAACCACCAATACAAAACCAGCAATAAGCAGTAGCGAGAAAAGTAACCCAGTAAATTTAGAAAGCTTGCCAAATAATTTCTTCGCAGCCGTTACCAAAATACCAAGATGCGCGCCCGAAGCGACGACCACATGCGTCATACCGACAGCTTGCAGGTTGGTGGCTAGCTGCTCGGGCAGCCCAGACTTTTGCCCGACGAGATAGCCTAGACCGAGCTCGACTTCGGGTGAGGGGACAAACTTCCGGACTATTTTGGCGAACCAGTTTTTTAGGCGAGCAAAAACATCACCAGTCTCGGCGCGTTTGATTTCTCGTAATTCTGGACGATAAAAACTCGTCACAAAGGTACCAAAACCAGCCCCGACTTTGCCGAAAATAGTGACCTCATCGGAACGTTCAAGCTCAGAATACATCTGGGCTAGTTGGACGTAGGCGATGCCAGCAACTGCTTGTTCGCTGTTTTCTGAGTTTTCAGAAGGTTGATCGCGTGGCAGTTGGAGACGTAAATTTTGCAAGCGTAGAGTCGTCCGGCCGTCTTTATGACTAGGATCTTCGGTAATTTCTCCTGAAAGTATCACAGTCTCTCCGACGAGATTTTGGAAAAGTTGCTGGCTCTCTAGGTCCGGCAAGGGACGAAAATTGCCTATCGTAGCGCCGGCTAGAAAGGCTAAAACCAAGCTAAAACGGCAAGGTACCAGCAAAGTAAAAATCATGAGGACAAAACTCAGAATGAGCCAGTAAGAATTTCGGACCAGGCTAATGCTCGGAAAGATTGCTAGAACGATGCCAAAGATAATTCCCACGACGCAGGAATAAAAAGACCAAGAGGGATGGATTCGAGTGAAACAAAAGTGGCGCAGTTGTCGCAGCATGCTCGGAGTATAGCAAAACCGATCAGAAAAATGCAAGCATCAGCATGATAAAAAGTGAAAGTCAGAATTACGCTTGCGCTATTTCTGATAAAGCATGCGCTTAGAAAGTCGGGCAGAAAGTTTGCGTTGTTTAGCTTCCTCGCGACTTTTACGATAAGTGGCGAGGCCAGCGTAGGCGCCAGCCATCATACTCATCAGCCAGCTTGGCGTGATGTTCGGATCGGGCGTGGTGCCGGCGATGAGGTTCGGGGTGGGCTGGGCCGAGTTAGCTTGATATGGCGCAGAGGTGACTGTTGCTTGCCCACCATAATAATTCATGGCTGGCGCCGGCACGCGTATGAGGGCGCGAGTGGCTGAGATGAGCGTAGAAGTAATATGGTTAATTTCCCCTTGAGTAGAAAACGATTGGGCGAGGATAGCTTTGGCTTGCTCGAGCACATTGATGACATTAGAATAGCTTTCGGCCGTGAACTCGTTTGGTTCGAGCTGAGAAATTTGGCTAATGACTTGCGTCAAAGTGCTAAGATCAACTTGGTCGGTCGGTTGATTCCCTGTGGCTGTTTCTGCTGACGTATTAGTATCTTCAGTCGATTTTAGCCCCGAAGTTGCTAGGCGAATTTCTTCCATCACCGACATGATTTCTTCCGGCAAAATAGTTTCGTGGCCCAGAACAGCATTGGCCCTAGCGATGGCGACTTGAAGTTCGCCAAATTGTTCGGCAGCGTCAGCACGATAATCATTAACCGTGAGAGCTTGCACGACTTGCAAAGTAGCAGCCAGGTTAGCCTTGGAATTTTCCAGAGCGAGGGTAGTCGGGTTATTCGGACGCTTGACTAATTGACTATAAGCTAAATTAACATTATTGAACGCCGTAGTTAGAGCAACTGGCGCAGTATCGTAAGTAAGCGAATTGAGCAATTCTCCGGCGCGCGAAACTACACCGGTAAATCCAGCATAACTTTCGACGGTATATTCTTCTGGATTCAATGCGCTGACAGCATTAAGCAACTGGCGCAGATCTTGCGCAGCCGAAACCAGCTCAGGATTCGGGCTGACCGACGATATGGAGGACGACGTTGGTGATGTCGACGATGTTGATGGCGCTGGTGATTCTAATGGCGTATCCATGGTTGTTACTACTGGCGCTGTAAAATCATTTGCTATATCATCTGATGCCAACTCGGCGTCCAGTAACAATGAATCGGTCTCGGCAATTTCTGATTCAACAGCTTCAGTTTCAGCAGGAGCCACTGCTAATTCTGATTCTGGATCAATCGCCGACTCGAGCGAAGCTAAGAGGCCGATCTGGTCAAGCACAGTATCATCTGCGACGGTTTTTGGCTTTCCTAACTCGGCAAGTAAAGTCGCCTGAACGATGGCCGTGACTGATTCGATATCAACTTGCTCGGCGATCTCGGCTAGCTCTTCTTCGCGCGACATGATCACAGGAAGTTTTGGTAAAGCAGAAATTTCTGGTGCTGGAGGCAAGGGCAAATCGAGGTTTGGAACGGCCGGAGCTGGCAGGTCGAGGCTAGGCGCCACGGCTGCTGGCAAGTCTAAAGCTGGAGCAGTTTTATCAGCAGGAGATTCGGGAAAGCCTGCAAGACTCGTATTCTCTTCATCCGAGTCTTCGAGCAGTTCAGTGTTCAGCTCGATATCACAATAAATCGAATAGAGCTCTTGTAAGGTAATTCCCCGTCTTAGGAGCAACTTGTCGGCAGCCACGACGGATTCCATGAGCAAATTATAACTGTACTCGGAAAAATCGTTCGGGTCGATAGCACGCGCAGCAGCAATGCCAGAAAGAATGTCAGCACGCAGGTCATCTTCAACTTTCTGGAAATCGTCAATCGTAGCAATTAATTTCTTGCGCGCAGCTTTGAGTTGGTCAAGCGAAACTTCTTTGGTAGAATTAATCAAGCGCTTCGCCGAACGCAGAGCGCGTTTGGTCGCAGCCGTAATCTTGTTCACTGTGGTCTGGAGATCGCCTAGTTCGTTGCCGGCATAATCGCTAGCGATATAATGCGTCGCCATTTCGATAGTAAGATTTAGTTCGGACTCGGCCGTAGCCAAAAGTTCAGCTGGATTCGGAGGCGCAATCAGAGGCTTCGCCTCATCAATAACCGTGTAAGTTCGTAAAATACTATCTTTCTCGATATGATAGCCCGGCGCGAGATAATCGCTAATATCAGAATTAAACTCTCCACCCAAAATCAGCGCCACATCATGCTCGGCGTCGTGGGGTGGCAAACCATAGAAAATACCGTTACCTTGCAGAACAGCTTGATTACCAACAAACTTACCATCTTCGATAGTCAAAGAACGCAAGGACTCAATGCTGGTCGTATCGGTATGATATTTCGCGAAGACGTAACTGCGTTCGCTCACATATTCACCACTATTGATCGTCAGGTGGATATTGCCAATATAAGGATCACTCTCCTCGATCTGGACGGCAGCGCCGACGCCAGCGTTATCCGACTCGAGATTCTGGAAGGCGCCGAGCGCCTGAATATGCGTGCCGGTCAAGGTCAAAGTGCCAGACTTCACCGTGAGGCCGGAGGCGCCAGTGAGTTCGGCTGCGCCGATATTCCAATTCCCAAACCCAGCAGCATAAATCGCCGTGCCGTTAAGTTCGTCAACGATGATTTTCGCGCCATCGAGAATATTAATCACCGGCACGTTCTCGCCCGAACGACTAATGCGACTATTGACGCAAAAACCATCGCGCGCAATCATGGTGCCAGCGAAATTGACCGTCACGCCATAAGCAGCGTTAAAATTCGGCGTGACGAAGAGGCCATAATAGTTCGGCGCGTTCAAAATAACATCTGGGCCGATCGTGATGCTCGCGAAATCTTTTTGGTCGGCGTCGGTCGCACCCCGAATGCGCACGGCTGCACTATCAGCACCCAACGCCATAATGTGTCCGGCACCCGTGATTTCTACATGTCCGGAGACAATGTCAATCACTCTGGCGTTATCTACGGCGCGAGGGTTGAGGGTTGGCAATGTGGCTTTACTGCCATTGCCACAAGAAATGATATTATGACCGTTAAGGTTAATCGAAAAATCCCGATTGAAAACCAAGTCGCGCTGCACGATAATGTGTTCGGCCAGGGCGATATGGCTGATTTTTGGATCTTCGAGCGCCGAGAAGAGCTCAGCTTCGGTCAAGACAAGGGTCGGTTCGTCGGCAGACTGAGACTTTTCGCCATCAAAAGTTCCCTCTCCGTCAGAACTCGCAGCTTTAGCCTTCGAGCTCGTGCTGGAAAGGTTACCGTCGGCACCAGTAGCAAAAAGCACGGCCGGAATCGGTATGCCTAAAGCCAACATTAGTGCCAAAATAGCAAAAAGTTGGTTTTGTTTCATGAATAATTATTCCTTTGACCCTTGATAGTAATCTATCAAGTTACTACCATTGTAGCACAGATTACCATAAATGTCAACTATTAGACGTCTGAAGAAGCCTACTTCTACGTCGATCTAGGCTCATAGTATGCTCACACCACAAAAACTCGGCCCTTTCGAGCCGAGTTTCTGAGTTATCACTGTTTAAGTGAGGTGAACTTAAGCTTCCTTCTTAGCAGCAATCTTGCGACGGATAGCGATGAATGCAGCACCTGCAGCAGTCAAAGCAGTGGCAATAGCAGCCATGATAGAAGCAGAAGCGCTGGTGCTACCTTCAGCTTTGGCGAGAGCACCGTCGTTTGGAGTACCAACTTTGTCGGTATTGTCTTCTCCTTTACCATCATCTGGAGTGGTTGGGGTGTCAGTGCCTGGCTCCTCTGGGTTTGGAGTGACAACTGGTGCGCTGGTGCCAAGGAGAATGTCGGCGACTTCATTTGCTGTCTTACTGCCGTAGGTTGCGCTGTCAGCCTTCTTGAGGGCTACAGCGATAGCATTGATATACCCGTAGGCGCTAGTGGCTTCGTTGGCAGCTGAGCATGCTAGAGAATCGGCTACTTCCTGAGCTACACCGTCAGTGGTGTTAGTATAAGCTGCGTAACCTGCGACTTTAGTGTTTGCTAAGGCAGCACGAGCAGCTGGAGTTGTGGTTGCGTCAATATCGTCTTGCGAAACACCAAGGGCGAGCAAATCAGCCTCAAGGGTACTCATTCCAGTAGTGAACTCAGTGGCAGCGTCTACTGCATTAATAAGGTTATTGTATAGAGTCCAGTTTTGGAATGACCAAGTACCAGTAATTGATGCTGGTGTGCCTGCAGCTGGAGCTGTGTAAGTACCACCGGTAACTACGGCAGTATCTGCAGCAACTGCTGCCCAATCAACCCAAGAGTAGTCAGCGATAACTGGGGTAACGCCAGTAATACCATTGTAATCGCGAACACCATTCTTGAAGTTCTGGAGCGTATCTGCTACAGGATTATCGATAGCGTCATGTAGAGTGTCGTAAATGCTATAGTTTGCAACATTCATGATAGCTGCATTCTTAGTGTCGGTCAAGGAAGCTGAGCTACCTGGAATCGAACTGACAGCAACACTTGCAGTCTGGAGTGCAGACATAGCAACTGTGATAGCGCTCTTCACGGCAGCTTCATTATCGGTGCCAGTGTACTTAGCAGCATCGTCGCGAAGCTTAATCATAGCTTTGTATGTAGCATTGCCTTCAACAACCTCACGCACATGCTTAACCTCATCACAGGTTGCGCTTTGTGCTGTGTGGTCGATAGCTGAAGCGTTCATGACATTAGCAACAGGAGCAACAACGCCCAATGCGAATGCTAAAGCAAGAGCAGCCAAAATTTGACCTTTCTTCATTTGATATTTCTCCTCAAATTAATTTATATCTAGTTCTTATTTTAGCCGATATAAATAAAATGTCAAGCGTTTTATTGGATTTTCTTAAAGAAATATCACTTTTACAGATAAAATAGCCCCCCCCCCCGGAAAATATGTTGTAAAGAATACAACATATTTGGTACTTTCCGGACTATCTGAGATGATCAGATTTTTTATTTCGACTTTGCTCAATTTCGTGAAATATGAATATTTATATTCCAACTTACGGCATTAACTTGGAATATGGATTTTTATATTACAAGTTACAATGAGCTATATTGTTTTAGTCTCACTTCGCAAAAATGCAAATTTTGCAAGTTTGCGAAGTGGAGATGTCTAATCTAGAGGTGCCAATTTATTCGGATCCCTACTAAGCCAATCAGCAATATCTATAATATGAATTCCCTCGTAGTCGTACATTGGTTGTTTAGTCCGACTGAGGAGGATTTTGGGATAAGCATCTTTAACCTCTAGAAGTGGGGCGACTTCACGTTTAAATGTCTCTTCATTATCAATATATTGCGATACCTGGAGATACATTTTTCTTTGGCGATTGATAGCTACAAAATCAACTTCAGCATTACGCAAAGTTCCGACATAGACTTCATAGCCCCGGCGCAAAAGCTCGATTGCCACAATATTCTCATAAATTCGGCCGTAATTAATGTTTTTTGTACCTAGCCTAGCAAACTTAAAAGCATGGTCCGACAAGTAGAACTTATCCTGAGACGAAAGGTATTTCTTTCCCTGGACATCGTAGCGTTTAACCTGGTAGAAAGCGTAGGCGTCGCAGAGATATTTGATATAATTACCAACCGTTTTATCATTAGTATCGACGCCATTACTGGATAAGGTCTGCGCAACCTTGCGATACGATGTCAAATTAGAAATATTGTCCATCATAAAATCGCTAACATTGTCCAGCAGAGATCGGTTCTTAATTTCGTATTTATGTTCAATATCCCGTACAATAAGAGCATTGTATACTTCATCGATGTAATGATACTTTTGTTCAAGCGTCTTGTAGGCATAAGAACCAGAGAGGCCACCCTCAAGTATATAACGATCAAGGGCTGTTTGGATATCTTCTAGCTGATAGTACTCGATAAACTCACAGAACGAAAATGGGAAAACTTCAATCGTGAATGTACGACCAGTAAACAAAGTGGCTAAGTCGCTGCTAAGCAAGAAGGCATTAGAGCCCGTAATATAAAGGTCATACTTGCCCGAAGCATGCAAACTATTAATCGTATGTTCAAAGCCCTCACACATTTGGACTTCATCAATCAAGACAAAGTTGTGATAACCAGGCTGATAACAAGATTCGATATACCGGTTAAGCTCAGGATAATTTTTGAGCTTCTCGTTTTCGAGATCAGTGAAGTTTATCGAAATAATATTAGCGTGGCTGGCGTTCTGGGAAATATATTCGGAAAGCTCCTTTAGTAGAACTGACTTGCCACAACGGCGCACACCAGTGATAACTTTGATGTCTGGGGTACCAATGAGGTCAATTAGCTCGTTAAGATAGTGTCGTTTCAGATATTTCTTTTGCTCATTATTCATATCTCTATTATAATTCTCACTTCGCAAAAATGCAAATTTTGCAAGTTTGCGAAGTGGAAACACAGAAAAAACCTAGAACCTCGGAAGAAAGCATTGGACTACGAGTAGATATATAAATTAATTATCTTTGTCGGTTTTGGCCGAAAACAGGGGAAAAGAGGCGAAAAATGGAGGAAATTTGACAAAATTATGGCTTTATTGAGATAATGCGCTCAAACATCTTCTGCAATAAACCGAGATCTTGGGTCTCAGCTGCTAATTTAGAAGCTTGATCGTTCTCTGCGCCAACAGCCTTAGTCCAGTCAATCTGGTAACCAGCATCTAGCGCAACCCTATTCCAGAAAATACGTTGCGTGCGACCGTTCCCTTCCCGAAAAGGATGGATAAAATTAAGTTGATCATAAAAATAGCTCAATTTCTTAACGAAATCGTCTTTTTGGAGATTTTGCAGGTAATTATTTTGCTGAAGCTCGGTAAAAACAAAATTAGAAGCAACCGGAATTTTCGTACGGATGAGGAAGAATTCGGAACTACCATCATCTTTACGAATATCAACTGTCCGGATCTCTCCGGCCCAATCATAAATATCACGGAAAAGTTGTCGATGGATCGCGCAGAGTTCAGCTAGGTCATTAGTGCGTGGAATAGACTTCATCGCTGGGTCAAGTTCCCCGGCCGTAGCGATATCGGACTCTACCTGTAAAAGCTGAGCTTTATCGGTTAAGTTTAGCAAATTGCGTAGCACGCCATGCTTCGGGTCGACGTAGGGATCGACGAAATCTGACATTTACAGGATTCCATAGCGC
This sequence comes from uncultured Candidatus Saccharibacteria bacterium, assembly GCA_964515845.1. Lineage (GTDB taxonomy): Bacteria > Patescibacteriota > Saccharimonadia > Saccharimonadales > Saccharimonadaceae > Nanosyncoccus. The sequence continues at coordinate 20,875 of CAZEVF010000008.1, forward strand.
GCACGAATTTTGCGTGCTGCTTCCTTGGCGGAGATTTTTCCACTTGCGTAATCATCGGCGATTTTTTGCGCTGACTGTGAAGGCTCGAGCCCCTCGAGGCGCTCATTCGCAATCGCTTGATCAACAATATTTTGGCGTTCAGCTTTGTTCATATATATATTATACTATAAATCTTTAAAACCTAGAACCTCGGAAGAAAGCATTGGACTACGAGTAGATATATAAATTAATTTGAGGACGAAAGAAATATCAAATCTCTTAGGCTTGATGTTGCCTTTCGGCTCGGGTGTAATCTTCAGCAATCTTCCAAGGTTCTAGATGGGGGTTCTGGATGACCAGAACCCCCAGGATTTACTATGATACGGTAGGGTTTAACTTATTAAGGTTTTTGACCTACGGTATTAAGTAATTAAGCTTCCTTCTTAGCAGCAATCTTGCGACGGATAGCGATGAATGCAGCACCTGCAGCAGTCAAAGCAGTGGCAATAGCAGCCATGATAGAAGCAGAAGCGCTGGTGCTACCTTCAGCTTTGGCGAGAGCACCGTCGTTTGGAGTACCAACTTTGTCGGTATTGTCTTCTCCTTTACCATCATCTGGAGTGGTTGGGGTGTCAGTGCCTGGCTTGTCAGGATCAACTGGTTCAGGGTTTGGAGTAACAGTGTTGTTGTTGATAGCATTGATAGCTGCTTCAACATTAGCAACAGCATTAGCAACAGCTTGTGGTCCATAAACGTCAGCTGCGTTCTCCAAAGTTTCTGCCTTACCAGTCGCTGCAACTAGAGCTTTGTACTGATCATACTTGCCAGAAGTTGCAAGATTGTAGATGTTGGTGTAATCAGCTTCGGTATACTTGCCATTATCGCTTGGCATGATGTTTGAAAGATCAAACATCTTACTGTTGCGCATAGCAGTCATAAGAGCCTGAGCCTGAGCATCATATATGTTGGCAGCATCATCTGCAGTTGCAGCTGCGTTCAATGCACCTTCAATAGCATTGATGGTAAGTTGAGCACCAGCCTTTGCGTTGGTGGCTGCTGTTTTCTCGTCATCAGTAGAGTTAGTATTAGCCAAGATTGCATCTTGAGCGTTAATGTCAGCAGTCTGATTGGCAATGCGAGCGTTTGCAGCGCTCAAAAGTGCATTGTAGTCAGTATAGTTGGCAGGATTGAAATTCAGGCCATTACCCGTAGAGACAACTTTATTAAGCTCAGTTTGCAGATTTGTGAAGCGACCATCCAACATAGCTTTAACAGCCGTTTCAGCCTTTGCGATTTCTGGAATAAGTGCAGCGTACTCGCTAAAGTTCTTTACAGAGTATGCAGCCTTAATAGCAGCGTCGACACTCTTTTTTGAAGCCGCTGCTTCTGCGCTTGAACCACCATACTTAGCATGAGTATCAGCAACAGGTGCAACAACACTGACACCCAACGCAAAAGCTAGAGCAAGAGCTGCTAGAATTTGACTTTTCTTCATTGTTATTCTCCTCAATTATTTTAGTGATAACTAAGTCTATTTTATCTAATAAAAAAAAAAATGTCAAGCACTTTATGCCAAAAATGTGGAAAAAAGTCGGTTTTTTGGCCGAAAACAGGTGAAAAAGAGGCAAAAAATGGAGGAAATTTGACAAAAACTGGCAGAAATATGGTGATTTTGGGCTTATTTCACGTTATTTCAAAGGCTTAACCGCAATCTGGAAATAACAGGGATGAGTTTATTTCACGCTATTTCAAACCAAGATGAGCACCCCTGATGGATGCTCCTGCTTTACTATATATTCTTTACTATATATTATATGTTTACGCTCCGACGCGATCTTTCGAGTTCTTGCGCGAGGCGTTATGTTCGACGTATTCGATAATTTTGCCAGCGACGTCGCGCCCGGTGACCTTCTCGATGCCGAATCCTGGCGAAGCATTAACCTCGAGGACCAACGGGCCCTTGCTCGAACGCATCAGATCGACACCAGCGACGTGCAGACCCATGGCTTTGGCTGCCTTGACGGCGATGCGCTTCTCTTCGGCTGTCAGCTTAATGCTAGTTCCCTCGCCACCTTTATGCAAATTACTGCGAAAATCATCGTCTAGCGAGCGCCTTTGCATGCTGGCGACAACGCGCGAGCCAACGACGAAGGCACGAATATCGGTACCGGCCGACTCTTTGACATACTCTTGCAAAAGGATGTTCGTACCATCTTCATTATAGAGGTAGAAGGCCTGAAGGGCAGATTTTGCAGCTTTCTTGGTCTCGGCGAGAACGACGCCATTGCCATGCGTGCCAGAAGCGAGCTTAATGATCACCGGCAGGCCAATCTGGTTCAACAGATCGTCAATATCGGTCGTGTTGCGAGAAACTAGAGTCTTCGGTGTGTCGACGCCGGCCTTGGTCAAAATCTGCTGCGAGCGCAATTTGTCACGCGCGCGCGTGATTGCGATCGAGCTGGACGCCGTCCAAGCGCCCTGCATCTCGAGCTGACGCACGATTGCACAACCATAACGCGTCATATTGTTAGAAATCCGAGGAATAATAGCATCGTATCCAGTCAACTTCTCGCCTTTATAGTAGACATCGGAATGCTTTTCGCTCAGAGCAAGATAACAATTCTTATATTTAATCACACGAACCAAATGTCCACGACGCTTGGCTTCTTCAACCAGGCGCTGGGTGGAATAGTTCGCATTACCGTTCGATAGAATTGCAATTTTCATGATTGCATTGTATCACCAGTTAAGTTTTTTGTCAATGTCATGATGGTTGCAGATGTGGTATAATGTAGGGTATGATTGATTATTATACGATACCAGATGACGAAATACCAATGTCGATGCGATATTTCCGGAAAGCGTTGAAAGAACAGGGGTGGAAAGCTGAGAAATTTTGCCGTGAATGCCTGAATAACTTAGTTCTGACGAGGCCGGACGGCAAGAAACTTAGAGTTGCTTCGAGTATTCCGCCAACGACGAACACTTTTGCGCAATTTTTAGCTGATAATAAGTTGATGAGTCACGAGCTCTTAAAATCGGTCGGGGCGAAGCAACCTGAGACGATTCCAGTGAAAACGGCGCAAGATGCCGAAGCTCTGGTCGCCAAGTACGGCAAAATTGTAATCAAGCCGGTCGATGGTGCTCATGGCCACGGGGTGACCGTCGGGATTTCCTCTGCCGAAGAGATCGAAGAGGCAATCAAACGCGCCGAGCAAAATTCCCCGTTGATGGGGCTGGCGATTGCTCAGCCACAGCTCCCACCGGATGAGCTGGAAATGCGCGTCATCTGCGTGGATTATAAGTTCGTAGTAGCGATCGCGAGAATTCCAGCGCGCGTGACCGGCGATGGCAAGCATAACTTGCGCGAATTGATCGAAATTGAGAACAAAACTATACGCACGGTGGCGTATCAGAGTGACTTGGGTTATATTGACCTCGAGATGGCTGAAAAGTACCTCGGCGAACGGGTATGGGAAGTTCCTCAAGCCGGCAAACAGGTACGCGTGGTGGCGAGCTGTAACTTAGGTCAAGGTGGAACGGTAGAAGATCGCTCGGCTGAGATTTCTGATGAACAAAAGCGCTTAGCCGAAGAGATTGCACGCGCTGCTGAACTGCCGATGATTGGGATTGATTATTATGGCGACCAAATCATAGAGATCAACGCAGCGCCGTCGATGTACTACCCGACTGGCAACGAGGCAGCGACCAAGACCGTCATGGCCTTTATCGAATACCTGTCGAAATTGTAAGCCTTGATAGCGCTTTGTGGGCCTTGTTGGGCCTGCTTAATTAGGCTTTTGCAGGCCTTTCTGGATTTTTGTTCTGATTGGCTTTGCCGAAGTAAGTTTCGTGGAAGGCCTTCGGGTCTTGCTCGAGCTCTTCGTTGAGCTGCATGTCTTGGGTGCGTGGAGGATATGGCACATCAAGGCGAGAAACATCGACTAGAAAACGATTCTTGAGCAGGCGTCGCCCGATCAGCACGGGGAAATTGTTGCGACTGCGATCAGAAAGGGTGAAACCGGCGCGAATGCGCTTGCGCTTGATAGTGACAGGCAACTTAACCCGGTAGCGCACTGTGGCCTCGCCGGTGGAATTGCGCACAAGCATAGCGCTATAGTCTTCGCAGACGATACGCTCGCCGGTGTAAAATTCGCTCTCTGGCGCAAAAAGACAAAACTCAAGCTGGCCAGCGTCGTTTAAAGTAATATCGCTAGCCCAAATCGAAGAACTTTCGGCGCCGGTGTCAACCTTGGCCGGGATGCCTCCGACCCCAGAAACAGTGATTAATACGCTATTTCCGATAACTTTGAGTTTTTTAGTACCCATATAACCATTATATCACACAAATGCATTTTTGGCAATACTGTTGTGCAAAAATAGTCCTTTATCCCCAGAAACCGTGCTTTTTGTTCTTGGGGTCACGAAACTCTTCGAGTAGCTCTTTCTGGCGCTTGCTGAGATTCTTCGGGGTCTCGACAATAATCGTGACGATATGTGGGCCCCTATCGCCATCGCTGCGCATCAGAGGTACGCCGTGCCCAGAAAGCTTAAATGGCGTGCCAGACTGCGTGCCGGCTGGAACTTTCATGCGCACGGTGCCGTCCACGGTCTCAACCTCGATCGTCGTACCGAGAGCTGCATCCACCATCGAAACCACTTGCTCCGAGAGGATGATGCTGCCTTCGCGCGTGAGGCGCTTGTGAGGTTTCACCCGAATCATGACGTAAAGATCGCCCTTTGAGCCACCTTTGGGCGCTGGGCCACCTTTGCCGTTCATACGAATCGACATGCCGTCATCGATGCCGGCTGGGATTTTGATTTTCATCTCTTTACCATCGACACTAATAGTCTTGGTTGTACCGAAGATAGCTTCTTCAAAAGTCAAGGTAACGGTTGTACGATAATCGGCACCTCGCGCCGGGCGACGCTGCCCACCACCAAAGCCAAAAATTGAACCCAAAATATCGTCTAGACCACCACCCCCACCGAAGTCGAAGTTGAAATTCTGGCCGTTAAAGTTGAAATTACCATTCTGGAAAGGATTGCCACTCGCCGAGCCAGCTCCACCGACGCCAGCATGACCAAACTGATCATAACGGGCGCGCTTCTGTTTGTCTGAGAGGACGTCGTGTGCCTCGGAAATCTCTTTGAATTTTTCCTCAGCTTCTTTATCACCCGGATTTTTGTCAGGGTGATATTTGACAGCTAGTTTGCGATAGGCTTTTTTGATTTGGTCGTCGGAGGCGTTTTTCGGAACTCCGAGGACCTCATAATAATCTCTTTTTGGCATAATTTGATTTCTTTCCTATGGTAGTGGCCCTTAAGCTAAAATTAGCTAGACTTTGAGAAGTCTTGACGTTACTAAAAAGGTTTGTTAGAATAGGGGTACATTGTTTAAGTTATTGCTTCTTCTTTGAAGGAGCAATTTCTATTTTTATGAATGGTTTATTCAGAAAATAAATAGTCAAAGCCATAAGCATGAACCTCCTTTCCCCAAAGAATTAAAGGAACTGTCACCACTACCTAGGTTATATTTTAGCACTTACGGGCTAAAATTGCTAGACTGTAATGCAACTTCAGGGAGAAGTCGGGATGGGCGTGCAGGAATTCGTCCACGGCACGCGATGCACCGGGAAGTTCTGGATTGTTATAGTCGTGGACGATGAACTGCGCGCCCGCAGCGAGCCGAGGAACGACGAGTTTGAGGCTGGTTTTGATTGATTCGTACAGATCACCATCGAGAAAGGCAAAGGCAATTTTGGCCGGTAAGTCGGACGAGGCGAGCTCATCAAACCAAGCTTTTTTGACGATAACGTTGTGCAGCCCAGCTCGGCGTATTTTGTCGACAACTTCACGTTTCGTCACAAAAAGCTCGCCCTCTTGGAAATTTTGCCCAGCGCTAGAAAGGTCGGCTGGTGATTTGGCCGGTAGTCCAGCAAAAGAATCGTAAATCCACAATTTACGAATCGACGAGCCATCTGGCGATTGTTCCCCTGGCTCTACTTGTGATGTGGCCCGAATTGTTGCTTGGGGCGTTGACTGAATTTTTGCTAAGCTCCGGGAATGATTTTGCAACATTTTACCTAGAAGCACCGAGGTATCTCCCTTATAGCATCCGAGTTCAACAAAATCTCCTTCCCTTTCCAGAGCTTGGGTTGCGATGTCTAAAATGGTAGCAGTTTCTTGCTTCGTGACTTGATCATTCATGATTAAGGCTTTACTTTATAATGTTATTAAACGAATAGCTCCCTTGACGCTTTTGGAATTATGGTGTAAAGTGGAAACATAATTGAGTTTTAGTTGTCTTTAGTCTTACGGCTAAAGACAACTTTTGTTGTGGTATTGTCTTCTTGGACTTCCACAGACAAAGCAACCTTCTTCATGCTTACCTCTCTTCCTATGAATTACTTGACTAATGGTTTCGACCTTTAGCTAAGCATCACGGAGGGCTGTTCTGCGTTTCAGATTATCATAGTAAATAATAAAAGTAAACCCTAAGGGTAGACAAAAATCAAGTTGAGCTTGCAACATCATTACAAGCTCAACCTTCTGATCTCTAGTTCGCCACTAAGCGCTAATGAGCATCTGGGCACGACGAATCATTTCGCCGGTCTCGTCGGTCAAGATGACGTAGATTGGCTTTGAGCCGTTGCCAGAGATGATACAATGGCGCTTGCCATCCTCAATACCGTCGTCATTCTTTGTGTCGTTAATCTTGAAGCCAAGATAGCCAAGTCCGGAGACGATATCGCGACGGATTTCCGAATTGCGCTCACCAATCGTAGCCGTGAAGACCAGCGCATCGACGCCCTGAAGCGAAGCTGCCATCTGGCCGATAGCCTTCTGGACGCGATAGATAAAGAGGTCGTAGGCCAATTTAGCACGTTCGTCGCCATCATCGCGCATCGCAATCACCTCGCGCAAGTCGTCAGTCTTGCCGGTGACGCCCTTAAAGCCACACTGCTTGTTCAGATACTCTTCCAGCTCCTCGTTGCTGAGCTTGAGCTCACGCCCAATCGCGAGGGCAGCTGCAGCGTCAATTTCGCCACAGCGCGTCGCCATCATCAAGCCATCCAACGGCGTATAACCCATCGTCGTATCGTATGATTCCCCGTTCAGCATAGCCGTAACCGAGCTACCGGAACCCAGGTGGCAAGCAATCACTTTTTCAGCCATAATGCCGGCAGATTTCATGTATTCAGAAATCGAACCCATCGAAAGACCATGGTAACCGTAGCGTTTCAAATCAGCCTTGTCGGCCAATTCAGTATCGATCGCATAACGCTTATGAACTTCATCACGGGTGGCGTGGAAGCTAGAATCAGCCACGGCAATTACCGGTGTACGTCCGAATTCCTTGACGCAGGCTTCAATTTCTGCTGCCATTACGGGAACATGGAGGGGTAAACGCTTCTTGGCTGCTTCAAGTTTCTCGAGACACTCGTCATCGACAATATGATCCTCAGAGAAATATTCACCGGTCGCAGCCACGCGTGCCACCACAGCCGAAAGCTTTGCGTCGTCACCGAGGTAGCCCTCGTCAGTCAGAATTTGCTGGACATATTTCACGGTGTCGGTCAATTTTTTGAAGCCATCGAGCTTCTTTTTCGCGCCATCGGCCGTCTTGAGCGTACAAACTACGTCCTTGCCCTCAAACTCGAAGTGCAACGAGCAAACCAAGTCATCTCCCCGATACAAAGCATATTTACGTGAAGATGAACCTGGGTTGGTCACTAAAAACAGTTTTTCGGTTTTTTCCATAAAAAATAAACTCCTTTTAGAGTCTATTATACCATAACAATAGAGCATGAGAAAAGCCCGGGGCGCAAAAACGCGTAGCCCGGGCCGTTACTCATTCTTCCAATTCGAATGTCTTGAGCCAAAGCTCATCTTCATCGCGTCGATAGGCCTTGCCAAGCTCTCTATAGACATCATAGCTGTCATAATCGTAGTCATCGCCATCATCATGACTATTCGATTGTCTTTCTAAGCGATTATGATACCACTCGTTTGCGCCCTCGAACAGGCTCTCGTAGTAGCGATCAATCCATTCTTCACAGAGAAAGCTAATCGTCCAGATTTTGCCTTGCTTCTCGGCAACGATTGCGGTTTGACATTTCCGCGAACACTCATCCTGGATTAAGAGCCCTCCGTCACCCATGCCGGTATGCAAAAGATACACGTCTATGAGACGCTGTTCTTTATCTGGAAAGTAAGGATAAGTAACTATTTGTTCGGAGAAGGTCGCTTTGGCGTCACCCCAAACAGCCCGAAAAGCTGAAGCGCGTGGATGCAGAAAAACTACTGGACTTTTAAAACAAATTAGGTCGTTCGGATTAACAAGATACCCATATTTGTCAAACCCAGTAGGGCATTCCTCGTATTGCCGGAAACCGGCCATACCAAAGCCTAAAGCTGCTGACACAGCGCGAATTCCGAGTTCGGTATCGTCTACCGTGAACTGTTCGACTATTGAAGCATGGTATGGTCTAAAGCGACCATAGCAAGTAGCCTCCTCGGGCACCATGATTTTTCTTGTAGGCGTCAATATCGATGTCATTTTCTTCATATTTCTTCCCTCCTGCCACTACCTAGTATAATGTGGCTGGTCGACTATAACCTGGGTACGTCCCAGTCCGTGTCCACCCCTGATGCGAAGTGGAGTATCAATAGATAAAATCACGTGTCTGATCTACTGATATTCCACCTCGATCAAAAAGTTTTGGAAAAATGAGCTAGTAAGTTACATAACCCTTGACGTTAATCATGGGTTATATTTCCATTGTAGCACAGATTCTTTATTTTGTCAATAGCAAATTGAGGTAATTAGTGTGTTATAATAGCTGAAAGAGGGAGTTTGGATGAAGAAGGTTCTAACTTATTTATTATATGGCTTGCCAGTGATTTTCTTTGTGGCCTGCTATTTTCTGATGACGGTCTGGGGCGAAGATATTATTCAGGGCGCCGGGACGACGCCAGATATCTGGAACGACCTGGTCGGCGCCTTCCAGCATAACTCACGCCTCTCCGATATGTACGCCTGGACAGTGATTAATTTCTTTGATTTTCAGTATAGTTTTGGGGTGGATACAATCTTTCGGCTGATTGATGTTTTGCTAGCCTCCGGAATCATTTATCTTCTGACTAGTCTAGTCCTCGGACGAAGACCCCAGCTGAAGTTGCAGGATGCGCTGATTTTTGCGCTGGGTTTTCTCGGCTTAATCTTGACCCCTCATGGTTTTACACTCTATCGAGGCTTCTCCGTGATCCACAATTACCTGATTATTGGGATTTCTACTCTGGTATTCACGCTGCCTTTCCTGCGCCAAGTGGCCGGTGAGACCGTACCAAAGCTTTACCAGAAATGGCCGGCAGCAATCTTAATTGGGCTGGTTTTTGGCATGAGCTCAAACATCACGCCGATTGCTTTTCTCTTGGCCTTTATCCTAGTACAGCTCTGGCGAAGCCGGAAAGAGAAATCTTGGAAAAAGCCCTGGCGATTGCCGGCTTGGCAGTACCAAATGCTCGGCGCGATGCTGGTGACCGTAGCCGTGGCTTATATTTTTGGCGCCGGGGTTTCGACTTATGCGAACAACCCAGTTTATACCGAGACGTATGACTATTTGGCGTTCGGCGACATCCTGGGTAGCCTCGGTAGTTCGGTAATACGCATCATAAAACACGTTATTGTCAATTTCGGTGTAGTTTTTGGGCCGGTGCTGCTCGCAGCTGCGATCTTTGGAATAATTGCCTTAATCATAAGTAGGCTCCGAGGGCAGGAATTTTCACTGATCCCCTCAGAACGAAGCGTACGTCGGGCAGTAGCCGTGGCTGTATTGTTCGCTGCGATTTATCTGCTGTGTGGTTCGCAGATTATATTGCCAGTGCGTCTCGGTCTGCCGGCCTATCTGGCACTGCTGGTGGCGCTCGGGATAATCTGTAAGCATTGGTTCTTCGATCAGAAGATTCTCAGCGTGGCTGGCCTGAAACTAGTCGGGGCTGGTTTTACGATTCTAATGCTGGGACTCGTTGGGGTTAAGGCGACTTTTGCTCTGGCATATCGCGCAGAAATGGCCGAAATCTTCGAGATGATTGATAATTCCGATGGTAGCGTGGTCTGTCTGAGCCGAGAAATCCCGAAACCAAAAAGCTTGCCCCTGGTAAATCTGGGGCAAGATGAGACTTTTGCCGAATGGGCGTTGCCATATTTGGAAGTTAAGGGTAAAAAGATTGTTTATTGCCAATAAAACATGGGAAAACCCCGAGGGGAAAGATTTTGCGAATGAGCAAAATCTTGCACTAATGAGTGTGCGCCTCGGGGTTTTAAAATTTAAGAGATATAGTTGTATCGTCCGTTCTATTCTGGAACTCGACTAGCAATGAGTTATAAGTCAGCTTGGCACTTACCGACGGTGAGGGCAGTCGCAACAGGTGTCACAGTTGCCTCCACAAGTTTTGGCCTCGACGGCCAATCTCGCCAGTTTTAAAGCACCCTCCTGACTACCAGCTATGCAGCCACATCCATCATGATCACATGAGACTGCATCCCTAACGCCAGTCACCTTGACAAAGTCTTCACGCTTTAAACCATGCCATCCTCTAGGCAACAGTTTTCGCATCGATGTTCTATCAAGGGATGTGGGCAGAGAACTCACTTTCCAGTGACCTCTCAAGGTTTGAGCTACTACATAAAGAAGCTCATTTGCCTTCGGATTGTCGGAAGCAAGAACTCTATCCTGCCAGCCAATGATGTGCTGAGGTAAAATCATTACTCCATTCTCGGAATCACGAATCGCCTCGTCCACCATCTTTGCCTCATCGCTTCTTACACAACATTCAATCGTTTGCGTGAGGATGAGATAAGCTAACTGACAAGCCTTTTCCAATGCTTCGCTGTCGGTAGATTCGTTCCAGACAGGGTTAAACATAGAAATCGCCGTAGCCACAGACATCTGCTCACTGGTGCTTTCTTTGTAATCAGCAGCATCGATACCCTTAATCAGAATCTTATCTACTGCCTCAGCAACTGCTTCAGCCTGCGTTTGGCTGCAGTTGGTAAGGGACATGCAAGCCCGAACTCCGTGCTCCTGCCAGACAAGTCCTGCAGAGGCATACGGGCTGCCATCTGACCTCGTCAGAGAGCCGTGCGCCATATGATGATCAAAACGCTTGTTATCAGCGTCATATGCACCACCGACGTCCACAATGTAGGCATCCCTTGCTGCGTAGATCTCGCTTGTATCAAACGTACGGTAGACATTTATTGGCTCGCCAAAAATGCCAAGAATAGCAATAGCCATAACCTCATCTGCATGATGAGGGGCCGGATGTGTGATTACGTTCGCCTGATATACTGTGCCTACAACCGTTACGTTCAATTTCTTCTTATTCATATTCTTCTCCTTCTGCGACCATTTCTGCCGGTCACTGGCTACGGGTTTTAGTTGTCAGGATGCCACCAGATCACTCAAGGTCGTCTAGCATAAAGCTAAGGCCCTTCTTGCGCTGGTGCGCTATGAAATTTTCCCACAATGACCGAGGTTAACGGCCCTCTGATTAGACTAAAGTGGGGTATTCGCAGGCAAAGTGCTATTTAGGAGGGTAAATGGCTACATTTGTCTGCGAGTATCCCACCTTAGCTATACAGGGAGTGGGTTGAATTTGACTCACGCTCGTATTGTAAGCTAAATACAACTTTCAAATTGGTTTAAGGTCCGTAAGCGTTGGGCTGGTTCATAGTTCCTGGCTCAAGCTTATGATTCCATTGTAGCACACATGTCTGAAAATGTCAAGAGTGTTTATGCTTATTTTTACGATTTGGCGAAAAACTGATGAAGTAACAGGGGTGGAGAAGTGCGAGACAAAAACAGAGAATATGTTTTAACTGGTTTATTATAGCGTATATTTCGCTGGTGTCAAGAGATTCTATGGTAAAATTGACGGAATGGCAGAAAGTACCCCTGATGGGGTACTTTTTAGCTTAGAGCAATCTGCCTAAAAGTAGCCTGAGAAATTACTCTTTGTCAACGACTTCGCCTTCGACAGCATCGTCGTCATCGGAGCTGCTAGAGCTAGTACCTTCGGTGCTGTCAGACTTAGCATCGCTGGCCGACTGGTAGAGCTTGGCGCCGATTGGCATCAAGACATTGTTTAGAGTCTTTTGAGCCTCTTCGAGCTTCTCTTTGTCGGCACTAGAGTCGTTTAGAACCTTCTTGGCCTCTTCGACGGCGTCCTTAATCGCCTTGGCATCGTCCTCGGAAATCTTGTCCTTGTACTCGTCTGGCATCTTCTCGGCCTGGTAAATAGAGTTCTCGAGCTGGTTCTTGGCGTCGATTGCTTCACGCTTTTGCTTATCCTCGTCGGCGTGAGCCTCGGCTTCTTTCTGAGCTTTCTCGATATCTTCTTTACTCATGTTGCCGGAGTTCTGAATTGTAATCGACTGTTCCTTGCCAGTTCCTTTGTCCTTCGCAGTGACATTCAAGATACCGTTAGCGTCAATATTGAAAGTGACTTCGATCTGTGGGATACCACGAGGAGCCGGAGCGATACCGTCGAGGATGAAACGGCCGAGAGATTTGTTGTCGGCAGCCATTTCGCGCTCACCCTGGAGGACGTGAATCTCGACCTGAGGTTGATTATCGGCGGCTGTCGAGAAGACCTCGGACTTGCTGGTCGGGATGGTAGTATTGCGCTCGATGAGCTTGGTCGAAACGCCACCCATAGTCTCAATACCGAGAGAAAGTGGGGTTACGTCAAGTAGAAGCACATCCTTCACGTCGCCTTGTAAAACGCCACCTTGAATAGCAGCACCGACGGCCACGACTTCGTCTGGGTTCACACCCTGCATTGGATCCTTACCGAAGATTTTCTTGACTTCTTCGACGACGGCTGGCATACGAGTCATACCACCGACCATCACGACTTCGTCGATGTCTTTAGCGCTGAGCTTGGCATCTTTCAGGGCCTTTTCAACTGGGCCAGCGAGGCGCTCGAGCAGAGGCTTAACCAGCTCTTCGAGCTTCGCACGGGTCAAAGTATATTCGAAATGCTTTGGACCGTCAGCGTCAGCTGTCAAGAACGGCAAGTTAATCTCGACTTCCTTCGCGCTCGAAAGCTCCTTCTTGGCTTTCTCAGCTTCATCCTTGACACGCTGCATGGCAGCTGCGTCGTCACGAATATCGATGCCAGATTCCTTCTTGAACTCGTCGAGGAGGAAGTTTACGATCATGTTATCAAAATCTTCACCACCGAGGTGAGTATCACCGTTAGTCGACTTCACCTCGAAAACGCCATCACCGAGCTCGAGAATCGAGACATCGAAAGTACCACCACCGAGGTCGAAGACGGCGATTTGCTCGTCTTTCTTACTCTCGAGACCATAAGCCAAGGCTGCTGCCGTCGGCTCGTTGATAATACGCTTGACCTCGAGGCCGGCGATCTTACCAGCATCTTTGGTGGCTTGGCGCTGAGAATCGTCGAAATAAGCCGGGACGGTGATGATAGCTTCGGTGACTTTCTCACCAAGGAAAGCTTCGGCGTCGGCCTTGATCTTCGAGAGGACCATGGCAGAAATCTCTTCCGGAGTGTACTCCTTACCATCCATCTCAACAGCAACACCATTGCCTTTCTTGACAATCTTATAAGGCATAATGTCAAGGTCGCGCTGGACTTCTTTATCGTCGAATTTGCGACCGATCAGACGCTTAATGCCGTAAATCGTGTTCTTTGGGTTCGTCACGCGTTGACGCTGGGCGACTTTACCAACGAGGCGATCGCCTTTTTTTGTAACAGCGACAACCGACGGAGTCGTACGATCACCCTCGGCGTTAGTGATGACTTCGGGCTTGCCAGCTACCATGTAAGCAAAAGCGCTGTTGGTGGTGCCGAGGTCAATACCGATAATCTTTGACATAATAATTCCTTTCTTTAATAATGTGACGGGTCTTGGCTAGGTTTGGGGCGAGTTATAAGCATTTTATCCGGCAACCATTCGCGCGCCCGTCCACACGGGGCGCTCATTCTGCGCTGCGCGTGTGCTCGCGCTTTTATTGCCTTCTAAAATCCCTACAACTCACCTCAGCCGGTAGCCAAGTTGCAGTCATATTCTTAAATAACGTAATTCTTAATCTATTGTATGTTATTAGCAATCATATGTCAAGACTGCTAATTAAGGAAATTGTAACAAATTAGCAGACTGGTGTCAAGAGTGCTAATAAAAATCTATGGATTTGGGGTGTTTTTGATGGCGAAATGCAAAAATCCCCCAATGATGGAAGACTCCGCTAAAGTACTCTGGTTTTCCTGAAGCGCTCAAGGAAAACCAATCATTCGAGAATGATTGCACTGACAATTAAAGTTACAGGGGCGAGAGGTTATTCGCCACAATCACCGTGGTCTTTCACTTCCTTGCGATTGGCACAATAACGGACATCGTAGCCATAGCCAAATAAAGCCATCGCGACGGCTACCACCAAGGGTATGTCCTTGTAAGCCGGGCCAAACAGAACATCGAGCTCAAGCTGCTTGGTCTCAGGGTTCAGATTGTGAGTGTAACATAAAAATATGCTATAATGAGAAAGTAATTTATGACTACGGAAGTTGCAATGCAGGGTTCTGCTGGCTCAAAAAAGTCATCGACTTCGACAAAGCGTTTGGTTTTTAACCAAATTATTCTCTTTTTTGTGATTGGATGCGTCTTTGGGACGTATTGGGAAGAAATTATGCATATTGTGACGCATTTTTGGCAGACGGGGACGTTTGACTGGGTGTCGCGCCGAGGGCTGCTCTACGGGCCGTTTAGCCCGGTATATGGGATTGGGGCAGTTTGTATCTATCTCCTATTCTATCGGCCGAAACTCAGCCTGCCGGCCTGTTTTATCGGTGGAGCGCTGTTCGGAGGGGCGCTAGAGTTCATCCTGAGCTTAGTGCAGGAATGGATGTTTGGGACGGTTTCTTGGGATTATTCAGATAAAATCCTGAATATTGCCGGGCGCACGACGATTCCGTATATGATTGTATGGGGTGCGCTAGTCGCAGTTTTCGTACAGTTCGTTTATCCCCTGGTGGATAAAGTTTATCAACAGATTAGTCCGAAGACGATGAATATGGTTTGTCTAGGGCTGGCGATTTTCCTAGCCTTCGACATCGGAATATCGGTGCTAGCAACGGCTCGCCAGACGATGCGTCGCGCTGGACATTCGGCAGATAATGCGATTGAGGTTTTTCTCGACCAGGTTTATAATGACGAACGGATGCAGAAAACTTATAGCAATGCTCGGCCGGTGGGCGAATAGTGAATTGGTTATGCTTTGAAATAAATGGTAACTGTGGTATAGTTTAGAAGACGATACTGAATATAGTATAGTACATCTTACTGAAAGGAGTGGTAGTGAGTGTTAAGAGTTGATTTAAGAAGCCCTATAATGAATGAGAGATTTGCGATGGCTCCAATCTATCGCAAATCCTGCACAGTGCAGGCAATTCAGGCGACAAAGGAAGGTCTGGAGACTGGAGCATATGCCGATCTGGGGGTGCATCCAAATAGCAATAATGATGGTTATATAGTGGATATTTATGTGATGCGCGAAAAAGATGGTAAGCGAGTTGCCGAAATGGAGGCGCCACAGCCGGTTAATGTTGGAGATTGGATTATTACGAATCCAAAGCATCACTCCGACGATTATCTAAATATTTATGCGCAACCAGACGAAAAATTTCGGAAGCGTTATGAACCGGTCGATCAGGAAGGTCATTACCAAGCGAAGGGCATGACAAGGATTATACCCAACCTGACGGGCGAAGCTGTGGTGGTAACGGCTTACTGGGGAGACGATCAAGTGGGGGATAAAGATTGCTATTTCTGCGCACCGTATGATCCGGAGAGACCAGACGATTTGGCCGAAGATGGGCGTTACATTTTGGACCGGAATGATTTTGAACATACTTATCGTTTGGTTGAGAAATAAGTTGAACTCAAAACATAATTACACTACGTTAGGCTTTGACCGGTATATGGTCGAAGCCTTTTTCGTACAGTATTTATGGCATAACTTTGAAACCAGGCATCAGAAGCCAGACAACGTACTGGGAAACCGTACCAACGAATGTGTGCGTTTGACAAATGTAAATTCGATGGACCAAATTCTAGATAAAATGCATTAGCTGTTGTAACGCTAGTATATATTTCAGCCAAGTTTGACCAAAGCCAGCCGTATGTGATTGCATATCTTAAAAACATATCGCTCGTGTTAATATTCCCACTGCGCACGAATCGGATAGCAACTATTGACTTTTACCTTAAACTGTAAGACAATAGGATTGTTGATGGTTGTTAATGCTTCTGTGAAGAGGCGTTAACTTTTTTGTTTCCCTTCTTCTTGCGAATGAAACTCAGCTTAACTTTAGGGTTAAGCTTTGCTTCTAGGCGTAAACGCCAAAGTTCCACTACCATATCAACCTCCTTTCTGCATTGTCTTCATTTTGATGCTCATTATTATGCCCAGGGAGTTGCTATCCTAGGTGGCAGTGTAGCACAAAACAAGAAAAATTAGCAACCATAAGTGTGATATTTTTCGTGCGCAGTGGCAATATCGATGTTTATTACGGTTTCTTGAGAAACATAGGATTTGCCGGTTCAGGTCAACCGAGTACGACATCTAGTTCCAATAACAATCCGACAGTTGCATACTATCTGTATTTTAATATTTCTAAACTCTACTCTTCGCTGGGCCCAGGTGATCATTACTATGGTTTCCCAGTACGTTGTCTGGCTTCTGGCGCCTAGTTCCCATAACCAAAAAAACGCAACAAAAGTACTTGCGTTTATAAAAATATGATATAATGAGAGTGTCTTAGGTTATCACAATCAGTTTTTGGTTAGTACGTTTTGTTGCAATCGTAAGACTTATTAATGTGCTATTAAAATGACTATTGAGCGACACCGCTAAACAAGTCGTTTTGAGTGAGCATTACTCTGTCTCTACGATTGTGAATGGCCTAAGACACCTTGCGGTGTCGCTTTTTGTATAAGCGTTTTGTGGTAGTTAAGTTAA
>CAZEVF010000009.1:0-37801 GCA_964515845.1 uncultured Candidatus Saccharibacteria bacterium
CATCCGGCCCCTACGCCCGCTGGAACGGTTTCCCAGTACGTTGTCTGGCTTCTGGCGTCTAGTTACTTAACATCTCAGAATGAAACCAAGCATACTGCCTACCTACAACTCTCCCCAATTTTGCCCCACGCTCACCTCTACGGCCAACTTCACTGGCAACTCAGGCATCACCTGTTCCATCTCTTCGCGCAAAATTTTTGCAACTTCATCTTTCATGCTCTCATCACACTCAATAATCAGCGAGTCATGCACCTGCATCACCATTTTCGCCCCCTCCGGTAGTCTCGTATCCACCCGAATCATCGCTCGCTTCATCAAGTCAGCTTCCGTCCCCTGAATCGGCATGTTCTGCGCTGCTCGTTCAGCCCCAGTGCGTACAATAAAATTACTCGACTTCACATCCGGAGTCGGGCGACGCCGACCAAAATACGTCTCGACATGCCCCTCTGTACGCGCCTGTTCAAGAATTTTATCCAGATACTGTTTAATTGGCTTGCGCAGCTCAAAATAATCCTCAATAAACCGTTTCGCCTCATAGAATTGCATATCAGCTGCCTCGGCCAGACCACGGACGCTCATGCCATACAAAATCCCAAAATTAATTACCTTCGCAGCGCGTCTCTGTGCCTTCGTTACCTTATCCATCGGCACCCCAAAAGCTTCAGCTGCCGTCTTCGTGTGGATGTCCACACCCGAATTAAAATCCTCGATCAAGTCCTCATCTCCAGCCAACGCAGCAGCCAAACGCAGCTCAAACTGCGAGTAATCAGCGCTCACTAGCACCTTCCCCGGCGCAGCCACAAAACCTTCGCGAATGCGCTTCCCTACCTCTGTACGCACCGGAATATTCTGCAGGTTCGGATTAGTCGAAGAAAGCCTCCCCGTCGCCGTTACATTCTGATTGAACGTCGTATGGATACGTCCGTTACGGTCAGCCAGCTCCGGCAGAGGTGCAATATAGGTCGATAATAACTTCGCAGCTTCCCGATACTCTTTCACGGCCCCAATAATCGGATGCTCATCCTCCAGCTTATCCAGCTCCTTCACCCCTGTCGAATAACCACGCGCCGTCTTCTTAATTCCCTTCGTCGGTAAGCCCAGTTGACCAAACAGCACTTCGCTCAGCTGCACCGGCGAATTAACGTTAAACTCCTTCCCAGCGTAATCCCACACCTTACGCTCCAGATTCGCCACTTCGACCTCAAACTCCGTTTTCAACCGAGCAAAATACTCCCGATCGATCAACATACCGTAACTTTCCATCTTATATAGCACCGGTATTAGAGGTAAATCAAACTGTATAAATATTTTATACAGTTCCGAACGCTGCGCGAAGGCCTGTTTTTGCTGTTCATAAGCCTCACGCTCATCCGTATGTTCCACATATCTTTCCAGAGGATTTAGCAAAAACGCAGCCTGCCCCAGGTCCCAAAATTCCTTCCCTGACAAGACTTCCTCGGCCACTGTCAGATTTTTGTGCATCAAGTCCTTCACATTCCAAGAAATCAACGTCCCATCCGGCAGTTCCTGGGCAATTTCCAGCGTTTGCTGGCTAAAATCCACGGCTCCAGCAGCCTTTTTCGGCACTTTTGCAACTTTTTCGCTATGCATCGCCTCTATTTTCGCCTCAGACGGCCCCAGAAGCTCATCTAAGCCACGATTTTTCTCAGCAGCCTCACCATTCAGCTTCTGCTTTTTCGTCGCTCCTAGAGGCTGCTGCGAGGCTTTGTCGACCTCTTTTACCTCGGGCTTATTCCTTGCCAAGAATTTACGCGCCAATGACCGAAACTCCAGTTTATTCAGCGCTTCCAGGATTCTATTCTGATTAATCTCTAAATCCGGCAAATCAGCCAACCTCACCGGCGCATCCGTCATAATCTTAGCCAACTGGTACGACATTAAGGCGCTATCATGGCCAGCTTCCAATTTTTTGCGCACCGACCCGGTGATCTCGTCTAAATGCTCATACACCCCTTCTACCGTGCCATATTGTTGCAGAAGCTTCACGGCCGTCTTTTCGCCCACCCCTGGTACGCCTGGGATATTATCTGAAGCATCGCCCTTCAGCGCCTTCAAATCCAAAAACTGCGCCTTTTTAATGCCGTATTTCGCCTCCACAGCCGGCACGTCCAGCTCCTCCAGCTCAGAAAATCCCTTCAGAATCCGATACATCCGGGTATTTTCATCAACAATCTGTAGCATATCAAGGTCGGAAGAAACAATAAACGTTTCCCATTGATCCAAATTGCAGTCTTCAGACGAAGATGACAGAGATGAGTCGCAAGGCGAAGTCGAGGAGCGAAAGGAGCTGGGCTCATCGCCCTGCGACTGAGCACTCGCAGACTTCAACGCAGCGAATCGCTCTGTCAATTCGTCTGCTTGTAGGGCTAGGGTGCCAATAATATCGTCCGCCTCATAATCCTCACACTCCACAAAACTCCAGCCCAGAGCCAGGATCAACTCCTTCAGATACGGAATCTGTGCATAGAAATCCTCCCCCGGTTTCACTCGACCAGCCTTATATTCTGAGAAAATCGCCTTGCGCTTCGCTGTCGAACTCCTTGAGTCCCAAGCCACCACCACCTTCGTCGGATTGAGCTGCTTCACAATCTCCATCGCGATCGCAGCGAACCCATAAATCCCCCCTGTCGGCACGCCCTCGCTCGTCGACAACGCCCCCATCGCATAATAACCTCGGTAAAAAACTGATTTTCCGTCAATAATCACTAATCGCTTCATACCACCATTATAACATGCTTCTCCATTTCCCCACTCAGCCTATCTCGCCAAACAACGCACCGGAAATCCCATATACGTACCAACATCACGCGCCGGGGAAAGCACACCGGTGTTAAAAAAGAGATGGAAATACTGGTTAGGATTCTTCGTCAAAGTCGATGAGCTATACAAAGCGTCGTAATTCACATGTGGCGCAGCACCCACGGTTTCGCTTATAAAACCACTGCGCACGAAATATATCGGGACAAAATCTGGTCGCACCTTTGCCCCACCGGTAATATCAGTTAGCACTGCTTCATTCCCCATCAAACTTGTCCAGCTGTTTACTCTATCAGTCCCAACCACTCCCGTCTCTGGAAAACCATAAGCTAAAAGCAAACGATAGAAACTGCCCTCTTGGTCTAGTGGCCATCCGGCACCAGAGTTAGAATTGCGCGCAGCTGTTGGTAATTTCCAACCTTTCGGACAGATTGAACCGGAGGCATCACTTAACTGAAACTCCATTCCGGCCGTAGTGTTTGTAGAGCTAACAATGTCCGATTGTGCCGTCGCCGTATGCCACTGATAATAATTTCCTAACAGGTAATGTGCGTCGTATCTTGCCCCTTGGACCGGATTCTCTTGCGATGCAAGAATCTCGTCGCTCGGCGCCAAACCACCTACATCTTGGATTTGCATCGGACAAACATTCTGCAATTCACTGCCAAACCAAACCGTATTACCTGCGTAAACATAGCCCAACCTTTTCAGTGCATCCGAAAGTGTCGCCTGAGAGCAATTACCTCCTTTAGGATTAATCGATAAAAGTTTCCCTAAGTTCCAGCTTCTGACATCATTAAACTGTGCACTCCCACCCCTAATATCCATCTTCGGTAGCGCTACCTCCGTGCCAGTAATAGTCTCAGTCTTTTCTATGATGGGTGTGTTTTCTGGATGTTCTGGGTCTAATGGTTCCATAGGGTTAATTGGATTGTCATAGACTTTATATTTAGTAGTACTAGCCGGCACTGTCCATTCACTGACTACATCACTATCTCCTGGTGTTAGTGTCTTGACATATCTACTATAGGAAGCTGGTGCATCTATTGGTCTTTCTCCAAGGTTTAGTGCTAGATTCTGTGTCATCCAACAATTCCCATCAGCTAGTTTAGCTACCCAATACATATTACCATCACGAATATCGTAGAGTTGTTTCGTGACTGGTTCTAGGTAGTAGGGAGAATCTCTATCTACTATGCCACCCGTGACGTTGAAGTGATTAGTGCCACTAGGTACTGTACTAGAACCAGTCGGAATAAAGGCAGAGGGAGTAGAGTCACAGATCTCACTACTCATATCTTGCATGAAGGTAAGATCTAGAAGTGATGTAATCTCCATTGGATTAGCGACGGCTGAGATCATCATAGTATTACTATAGACACCAGCTGGTAAGCTTGTATCAACTTTAGCACCGAAGGCTAGTTTATAGCTATTACCCGATACTAGGTTCACATTAGCCTTATCAGTCTCCACTATGGCATTATCGACTGTTTTTGGTACAGCTTGGTAGACTGTACTATCACTAAGCTCTGTATCTGCTTCCATCACAGCATAGCCCCAAGTGTTAGCCTCAAACTGAGATAAAGTAGTAGCCTTACTTGTTGCTAGGATTTCTTTCGTACTAGCTTCTCCTCCGACTACGTCATGGTTTACTAGTGAGTTAGAGCTAGCACTACCAGACTTAAGATAAACCTTGAAGCCCGTATCACTATTCGTACTAACCTTAAACTCTGTCGTACTACTACTCGTACTACCTCCAGCCTTTGGTGTAATATCTACTTCAATTGCTGGATCCATGGCAATACTTACTACTGGCTGTACGTTCAGGTTCACTCTTTGCTCTCTACTTGTACTGGATTCGGCATGAGTATCAGTGTTTACTGTTGGTGCTAACATGGCTAATACTAGCAGGCCTAACATTCCTAGGCTACTATAACCAAGTAGGCTAGTTTTATTAAGCTTAAACGTCTTATTCTTACAACTAGCTTCTTTTCTTCCTACTATTCTAAACTTACTTTTACTTCTTCTACTCACTACCTAGTACCTCCATGAGTTTTATGGCAATCAAAAAGCTGACTCTAACTGTTCCAAGCTTAAAGAGAATTACTATAAGTGGTTATAACTATCTGGCTAAGCCGGGTCGAGACCACGGCCCGAACGAAGTGAGGAATTCGGTCTCGAGAGGCTTACCAAACCACGTTAGTAATTCTCTTTAAGCTTGGACATGCTAGATTCACCTTTCTTTTTGATTGCTTAATATTATGTTTTGCACCTTGGGTGTCGCTACTTAGTTTCGTATATTGTCCTACCAATATAACTACGCATTTCTATATACCAAAACGCTTATACAAAAAGCGACACCGCAAGGTGTCAAAGTTCCATTCGTAACCTATATAACCGAGTAATTCGGATACAGCATTACTTATGCGATGTCGCTTTACATGCTGCATATTCTCAAAAACTCGATATATAGGCTAAAATGGCATAATTTACTACCAAAAACTGGTCACGATGAAAAACTTTGACACTTCCATTATATCACGATTTTTAACTTGTAAACTAATTTTAACCAAAATCGCAATCAACTCTAAGCAACTAGTCGCCAGAAGCCAGACAACGTACTGGGAGACCATACCAACGGGCATTTGGATCATTTGAAGGATAGATTCCCGACACGGCGAAATAGAAATTGTAGGCAGTGGCTGACACAGCATCAGAATAAGTATTAGCCATGGGTGCCCAATCGAAACCATTAGTGTTTACATGCCTTAAGAAGCCAAGACGTAGACCCATATACCCACTGCGCACGAACTCTTTAGTAAAACCATTGGGAACCTAGACACCAGAAGCCAGACAACGTACTGGGAGACCATGCCAGCGATTATATGCTTCATTCGAAGGAAGTAAGGCTGAGGCAACAAAATCAAATGCGCCTGCCGAAGTTGGCTGATCCAAATATGAAGACGACATTGAAGACCAACCAAGCCCATAATCACCTAACGACCTCAGAAAGCCAAATAGGCCCAAATAGATATTCCCACTGCGCACGATGATTCCAAATCGTTAGATGTAGACCAAAAGAATGTCCTTCAGAGCTTCACTCAGGAACCTAGACGCCAGAAGCCAGACAACGTACTGGGTAACCACTCCAGCGAGGGTAAGGACCGGCTGACGAGCCAACATCTGAGGCATCGAAATCAAGGTAATACGCAGAAGCAGAACGAACATCAGTAAACAGTGTAGCAGTAGAGGACCAACGGTAACCATTAATGCCTGTACGTCCCAAAAAGTCGGCGTACAGGTTAACAGTCCCACTGCGCACAATCCCCTCTTTACTTCGTGCGCAGTGGGTATGTCTATTTGGAGTGGTCCTTTACTCGTTGGATGGGTCGAGCTGCTTACGTTCGATCTGGTAGCCTTGACGGCTCGGCCAAAACCTTCGTGCTTGATATGAGTACGCTCAGTCTACCTTCTAATCTTCAGACTCTCACGCGAGGTATCCCAGTACGTTGTCTGACTTCTGGCGACTAGTTACTTAGCCCTGGCACAACCTTAAAACTCCCTCAATCTATGCTATAATAGAAATCATGAAAACTCGAGATGTAAAAATCCTCGCCATCGTCGGCATGAGTGGTACCGGTAAATCCGTCGCCGTCGACTATCTCACCGAACGTGGCATCCCTAAAGTCTACTTCGGTGGTATGATTTATAAAGAAATGGAAAAACGTGGGATTAAGCGCACCCCAGACAGCGAACGCGAATTTCGCGAAATGATTCGCCAGACCGAAGGTAAAGATTGGGTGGTTCAGCAAGCCATCGCCGAGACCAAAGACCTCATCGCTGCCGGCCAAAAGCGCATCGTCCTCGATGGCGTCTACTCTTGGACCGAGTATAAAATCCTGAAGCACGAATTCCCTGGCGAACTCACCTTTATCGCCGTCGTCACCCCTAAACATCTGCGCTATGAACGTGTCGCCAATCGTCCCGAACGTCCCTTTGACGCTGTCAAAATTCGCGAACGCGACTACAGTGAAATCGAAAACCTAGAAAAAGGCGCTCCGATTGCCATGGCCGACTATTTCCTCATCAACGACGGCACGATTGAGAAGCTCCAAGATCAGCTAAAAAATGTCCTCAAAGAGATCGATTTCTAGAACACGACCTTCAGAGGTTTTTCACTCTTCACGATCTCAATCCGTTTGACGTTAGCAAGTTTTTCATGCTCGCCTTCCGTTTGGATCGCGATCTCGGCCGGAGTCTCAAACTCCAACACATCAGCCACCGTCTTCTTCCCTGGCACGCGCAAAATCATACTTCCGAGCATAAATCCGACCAAGCGCCAAAATCCACCTAGTCTCGCCACCGTACTCCGGAACTCCTGAGGCCGACGATACCACTTCCCCCCTCGCATGATCTTCGCCATCCTCGGGCTATTAAGTGCGATATAATCCGTCGTTCCCTTAGCCAGAGCCACTCCTGGTCTCAGCTCCCCCACCTCAATTTCCTGCGATTGCATTGTCTGTGCTTCCACAGCACAATCCATCTCACGCTCATCATGCTTATCACGCTCATCGCGCCAATCTCGCCTCCCTCTAAACTCACGTTTCTCCCTCCAGCTCACCTCACTTCTCTGTTCTTTTGCCCCATCGATAATAATCTCCGGCCGATTTGCCACCTCGCGCGCGCGTCGCTCGATGCGTCCCTGTTTTATCTCCAAAACTTTTTGCCCAGCCGTTTTTCTTAGGGCTAATAGTCTCGCTTTTGAAGCCCTCCCCACCTTTAGGGCCTGTTGCTTCGATTTCGCTCCAATCTCGACTAGTCTCACCTTTACTACACTTCTTGCTAGCAATTTCCGACCCTTCGGCTGTTCCAATCTCTGTTGCACTTCTACCGTCGCCGTCAAAAGTTTCACCTTCGGCATTGCCAAAGTCTGCTCAAACTCTCGCCAAGCTGCGCTCCCCGGCTGCACCATCTCCTCCGAGACCCTACTTGAAGCCTTCCCTGAAACTTCCTCCGAAGAAACCTTTTCCTTAGCCTCCCCTTCTGCGCTCTGAACCCGGCTCACTTCCGGCAACTCTTCCTCTACCTCTCTCGTAGCTCTCTGAGTCTTCCCTCGCCCTTTCGCCATGCGCACCAGCTCGCCATCACTTGGCAAAAAGTCCCGTTTCCGATTCCTGAAATACCACTTCACGAGCTGCCACAGCGAGAAGATCAGACCTTTTTTGCCTGTCTTCAATTTTTCCCTCACCTTCGGCTCATCAAACACACCCGTCGACTCAGCCAACATCCCGACCGTCACATAGCACGGCGCATAGCGCCAGTGTCTACCATTCACCATCACCTCTAGAGGATAGATTTCTCTCACCTTGCCGGTCTCGAATTTCCCCACAATTTCCAACACCCCACCGATATAATCACCCCCGTATTCCACCGGGCGTTTCGTCTTCAAAAGCTTCGCAAAATCATTAAAATTTCCATATCCCAGTGCGCTCATCGTCACGTCTTTACCCGAGAGCAGAATTCCGTTCGCAGCCACCATCGCCGTGCCATCACCCCCGGCAGCAATCACCAAATCACCATCATTCAAAATCCGAGCCAAGCGCTCAGCATTCTCCTCTGCACCGACCGGTTGTATCTCATATTTCCCCACCAGCCAGCCTTTTAGCTCCCTCGCTGGCGCTAGCACCTCACGCTCAGCCACAGCATGACGCGACGACCTCGGATTATAAACAACAATCAGCTTTTTCAGCATTGACCTTGCCTAATTATTTTGATTCAAATCCGTCGCCTGGAAACCTGGGATCAACCAGTTCAAAATCGAAAACAGCGCAGCCCAGGCAATCAGCCCAATCACCACCTCAATCAATCTCGTCTTCGCCTTCGCCACCTGCGCCTCATTATCGCGCGCCGTCAGATACATAATCCCGGCCACCACCACGCCAATCACGGCCATCGCCCCAATCCCATAGAGCAAGACGCTCACGACCAGACTCAGCAGCTTCTTAATCCCGCTGCCTTTCTCGTCATTCGGCACACAGCCAAACAAGTTCGTATCTACACAATCCCCAGCTGCAAACACCGGCTCAGCCACCATCACCACCGGCGCCATCGGAGCCAGTAACGCACCCAGCGTCATCACCACTGCCATTACTCTCTTCGCCCAATTCTTCATCTCTACCTCCTATTTCAGATAACCGTGCAGCTTCTTCGTCTGCTTATGTTTGCGCAACTTCGACAAAGCCTTCGCCTCGATCTGGCGAATACGCTCCCTCGTCACCGAAAACTCATTTCCGACCTCTTCCAGTGTATGCGACCTGCCCCCACCAATCCCGAAACGCAGCCGAATAATCTTCTGCTCACGCTCGCTCAAGGTCGTCAAAATCTCAGCAATCTGCTCCTTCAAAATCTGGTTCGCTGTCGCGTCCTCTGGCGAATCACGCTCCGAATCCTCCACGAAATCTCCCAACACCGACTCCTCATCGTCTCCATCGCGCCCCACGCTCGCATCCAAGCTCGCAATATCCTGCTTAATTCGCATCACATATTCAATCTTATCGACGTCTTTCTTTTTCGCCTCGGCTAGCTCAGCCTTCGTCGGGGTACGCTTCAGCTCGCGCGCCAACCTCTGTTCCGTCTGGAACATCTCGTCAGCAATCTCTTCATTGGTCGGCTCCCGGTTCAGCTCCTGCGTCAGTCGACGCGTCGTCCGTAGCACCTTATTAATCGTCTCTACCATGTGTACCGGAATTCGAATCGTCCTCGCCTGGTCAGCAATCGCACGCGTAATCGCCTGGCGAATCCACCACGTCGCATAGGTCGAAAACTTAAACCCTTTGTTCGGGTCAAACTTCTCCACGGCACGCAGCAAGCCTGTATTTCCCTCTTGAATCAAATCCAAAAAGTCCAAACCTCGCCCCCCGTAACGCTTCGCAATCGACACTACGAGACGCATGTTCGCCTCAGCCAGCTTATCCTTCGCCTTCTTATCACCCTCTAGTGCTCGGTTCGCCAGCTCCAGCTCCTCCTCTTGCGTCAGAAGTGGAATCTTACCAATTTCTCGCAGATACATGCGCACGGAATCATCAGCAAAAGCGTCCACGTTATCAGCCGTAATCGCCAGCTCCTCATCTGAAAGCTCATCCTCAGCCTCGAGATCGTCCGGCACCGGCTCTTCCATGTCAAACATGATATTTTTGTTCTTTAAGATATCTTCATCATTGTCCATTACATCACATTATAGCGAAACTGACTGTATTTTTCAACTCTGGAATTATCTTGCTTTCTGCGGTCCCTGATGTATACAATGTGTCTACAATGTACGCACACCGTACATACATTGTCTCTACACAGTTCGCTTCAAAACCATAATCTTTTTCAAAATCTCAGCAGCGCGCTCATCATCGCCCTTCTCTTCAGCCTCAGCCAACTCCTGATTCAGGCTCTCCACCTCTTGCTTACTCATCTCTATCTTATAACGTGCTAAGAGTGCCTTCGCCTCCTTCTCTAGCATTGCCGAGTTCCAATCTTTATAACGCGTCTCAAAAACCATCTCAAGCTCTGCCAACTTCGTCTCGTCTTCCGGCAATTCTACCCCCTTCACCCCAGTCACGCCACCATAAAGCATAATCGCCTGCAAATTATCGCGCACTCCAGCCAGCACATCCGAGCTCGCCTCCAGCTCCAACTTCTTCAGGCGCTTCGTCTCCGTCTCCACGATCTTCTTCGCATGCAAATCTTCGACATCGCAATCCAACTTTCGCGCTACCAACTTTTCATAATGCTTACGCTCCACAGCATCACTCACATATTTCAACAGCTTCATCGCCACATCCGAATACTCACGCTTCCCTAGCCCCGAGCTCAGGTCTAGATTCTCCTCATATTTATCCAGCAGCCAATCCACGGCCGGCCGATGATTTTTCACTGCCTCCTGCCAGAGCTTCGGATCTTTCTGGATCAGCTCGTCCGGATCTTTCGCCCCATGATAATCATAAATCACGCTCAGATTCACCCCGAGATCCCCAGCCATCATAATCGCACGCTCCGTCGCCTTAATCCCAGCAGCATCACCATCGTAAGCCAAGCGCACGTCCGGCGTCAAGCGCGACAAAATCTTCAAATGGTTCTCCGTCATCGCCGTTCCACTCGTCGCCACAGCCTCGCGCACTCCAGCCTGATGCGAAGAAATCACATCCATATTCCCTTCGACGCAAACCACAAAATCATGCTCGCGAATCGCTTCCTTCGCCTGCGCCAGCCCGAACACAAAACGCCCCTTGTTGAACAAAACCGTCTCCGGCGTGTTCAAATATTTTGGCTCACCCGGCCCTAGAATACGCGCCGTATAGCCAATCACTCCACCCGTATCAATAAACGGCACCATCATCCTCCCCCGGAAAAGATCACCACCGTACTGATTCAAAACCCCAGCAGCCTCCATCTCCTTGCGCTTATAGCCCTTCTTCGTCAAAAACTGCACCAGGGCCTTCCCCGGGTTCGGCGCATAGCCAATCCGAAACGTCTTTACCGTCGGCTTTTGCATGCCCCGTTTATTAAAAACATACTCGCAAGCCTTCTGATTCTTCGTCAAGCAAAACTGATAAAATCGACATGACAGTTCGAGCAGCTCTTTAGTCCTCCGTCGGCGCTCGGCTACGGCCTTATCGCCCCCACTATATTTCGCTAGTTCCACTCCAGCCTGCGCTGCCAGCTTTTCCAGAGCCTCCCGGAAAGAAATCCCCTCCACCTCCATCACGAAGCTAAATATGTCGCCCCCTTTGTTCGCCGAAAAATCATGCCAAATCCCCTTGTCCGGCGACACCATAAACGAAGGCGTCTTATCTACCCCCCAAGGCGAACGCCCCTTCAGGTTACGCCCGGCTCGCTTCAGTTCAATGTATTGCCCAACTACATCTTCCACAGAGAGACGCGCTCGAATTTCTTCCTTCGCGTTATCCATAGTTTTAGTATAACACACCTCTTGAAAAAACGTATTTGTGTAATGTAGACTTACGATATGCTATAATAAGTTTATGGATAACTTTGAGTATCTCCAACAAATTTCCAAATCCAATCGCCCGACTCGGCGTCATTTTACTGGTCCAAAAGGCGCCTCGAACCTCAAGATTCTCAAAGTCGCCCTCGGTGGAGTCGTAGTTTTCTTCCTGCTCATGGGTCTAGGTTCGCTGCTTGGTAACCTCGGTGGCAAACAAAACGAACTCACCAAGCAACTCTATTCGCGCACGACTAATCTAAACGGCGTCATCACTTCGGCCGGCCGGAATCTCAAATCTTCACGCTTGCGCGCGATCAATTCGTCTCTGACCTCTATCCTTACCCATACCTCGAACCAACTTTCAGCCTATCTCAAAGAAAACGGCTCCAAAAACGATTCTGATCTCTTACCGAATGCTGACACCGTCACTGCCGAAGCCGAGCTCACTTCTCAGCTCGAGCTCACCCTGACCAACGCCCGTCTTAACGGCGTCCTCGATCGTGTCTACGACAACCAAGTCGGCCTGCAAGTTTCCCTGCTCCTCTCGATGACCTCAAATCTCATCGCTCGCAGTCCTAAGGATGAGCAACTCCTGGCCATCCTCCAGCCATTCTACACCAGCCTCTATACCATTCACGAAAATATCGAGTCTTACTCCGAGACCAAAGCGAATTAGCCTTAAGCTTTCGCGTCTTTCGACTCTTTTGCTTTTTTGCCAGCCTTGGCTTCCTCTTCAGCAGCCTTCGCCTCAGCCTCCAACTTCGCTAGCGACTTAGCGTTGAGCCGATTCAGGGTACGCACGATGATAAACACTACCAATGCAATCAGTAAAAAGTTAACTACATTTTGCAAGAAGTTACCGTAAGCAATATGCGCCGTCATGTTCGCGCCAAAGATATTCGGCACATCAATTGCTAGCGAAGAAAAGTCCACCCCACCGGCCAAGACTCCGGTAATCGGCATGATAATATCATCCACCAGCGACTTCACAATTGTCGTGAAAGCGCCACCTACAGCGACACCGATCGCCAAATCAACCACATTCCCCCGATTAATAAACTCTGTAAATTCGCGCACAAACGCACTATTTGCGAACTTTCCCAGCACCTTCAACGGCGCCGGCGTCCCAGCAATCGTATTACTATTACCCCCCGTACTCGTCTTTTCTTTAGCCATTTTTCACTCCTTTCAAACTTAATCTTCTCCGGCTCCGACATGCCAAGCAAAACACCATAAACATCACTAGATACAATGACTCAAAAATCAGCAGTCCAGCGAAAAACCAGCGCAGCTTCGCAAAATATGCCCAGACGCAAATCGCCCCATATATAATATACAGCACCCCTTCAACTTTCGTCGCCCGGCTCGCCGTGCGCGCCACCACCATCAGCAAAGTCGCGAGTAGCATCATCACGAACATCGTGCGCGAACAAACTTCATGAATCTGGCTAATCGTACTCGAGGCATAAGCCGTCCCCGGCAAGTCAAAATACCCCACCGGACAAACCGACAACCCAAGCAACGCTATCGCCATAATCACCACTAGCCAATTAAACACTCTCGGCAATTTCCAGGTCTCGGCCAGCTGGTAAAAGAAATACAGCATACTAATCGCAACTACCACGTTCCCTAACGCGAACAAGACTGCGCTCCAGGTCGCCGACCCAACATAACGGCTAATCGAATATTCGAGATGGAAACCTTTCCCTAGCAAAGTGTTGCCAATGATTGCTGCCAGACTGGTCGTCAAAAACACTCCGAGCGCCAGTCCCATCAGCCATTTTTTCTTCACTTTCGAGCTCTCGCTATCCACCACTTTTGCCATTTTTGCTACTTTTGGAGCCTTCATCGCCTATTTCGACCCCTGTTCAGCCGTTAAATTATAACTCAGCCGAACTAAATCATCAATCTCTGCCTCCTCAAGCTGCCCACTCGGCACAATCTCAATTCCCCCTCGCCCAAAATAGCGACTTTCCATCACGCTCTCGTACTGCTCGCGCAGCACTTTACCCAACTTCATATCACAACGCACCTCAATCGTCTTCGGCCTCACCACTAGGAACGCCCTCTCGTTCGGCGCTAAATATAACGTACCTTCACCCTTCTCGCCGTGAGGCTGTTTCGTCCATGCACCAATTCCACTCACTCTGTCTACGTCAAACATCAGCTCCTCCTAACGTGCCCCACCGAGGTACCACTTCAGCTCTTCCATGCTACCCTGGATATCATCCAAGGCCCGGTGCGCCTCTCGCTTCACGAATTTCTTACCAAATTTACCTTCCATCACTACCTTCCAGGCACTCACATCGAGCATCCGATAGTGCAGACGCTTTGCCAGCTCCGGCCATTCTCGATCAATGAATTTCCGGTCCTGATGAATCGAATTGCCAGCCAAGATCACCTCTTTACCGAAATACCGATCGACAAACGCCAAAAGCTCACCCTCAACCTTTTCTCGGGTCTTACCATCGCGATTTTGTAGCATCAGGGCATCCCGACTTTCTGCATTCTTTTCCCAAAAATCGCCCACCATCCGTCTTTTCATTAATGCTTCGGGCACTTTCACTACATCGGTCATCTCGGCCATCGGCTCAAAATCCCAATCCGTCGCCACGGCAGCCACCTCTAAAATCCGGTCCTTCTCTGGGTCAAGACCTGTCATCTCCAAATCCACCCACAGCAATTTCGCACGTTTCATACCTTATATTATATCACACCTTAGGATACTAGGTGCCAGAAGCCAGACAACGTACTGGGAAACCAATCCAACGATCACTTGGGCCATTCGATGAATAAAATCTAGAAGAATCAAAATCAAAACGATATGCTCCAAGTCCGGTAGATCCCCAAATCATATCAGAAGTGGTAGCTGACCAATCGTAGCCATACAGACCTACGTTTCGCGATATACCGAATCCCTGGCTAATACTCCCACTGCGCACGAAAAACTCCCACTTCGTGCGCAGTGGTTACGTTTACCTAATGAATGGCGTCATGAGACTCGTAGGTTTTGGTGGCTATAATTGGTCAAACAAGGCCATAACCAATAAATTAGACGAACCGGCAGCTGCATATTCTCTTAACTTCACAGAACCAGGACTTAATTCGCAAAGTTCATATGACCGTTGGCATGGCTTCCCAGTACGTTGTCTGGCTTCTAGCGCCTAGTTATTTCTGTCGCTCACGATACTGGTATGTCTCTGTATCTACCGAGACCACATCATCAGTCTTGATGAATGCTGGCACTTTAATCACAACGCCAGTCTCAAGCGTCGCATCTTTCTGCACCGAGCTCGTCGTATCGCCCTTCACGGCCGTCTCCGTATAAGTCACCTTCAGCCAAATATTCTTCGGCAAGACCAAGTTAATCGCCGTGCCATTATAGAACTGGATTTCCATCTCATCACCATCACGCATGAAATCCTTAGCATCTCCCACCATATCGGCCGACAATTCATACTGCTCAAAAGTCTCCGGATCCATGAAATAAAACTTTTCATCATCCTTATAGAGATATTGCACTTTCTTTGTTGTCACTTCGGCTGGCTCAATTTTTTCCTGACCCTTAAAGGTCTTTGGCAAAAGCGCACCAGTAATCAAGTTTTTCACCTTGACGTTCACAATCGAACCACCTCGCCCCATCACTTTTTGCGAATACTCAACCACTTTATACGGCTGACCATCCAGCGTAATCAAAACATTTTTCTTTAAATCGGTTGGACCATACATTTATAGTTTCCCCTTTCCTAAGTTTATAGATTTCTTATTTTCCTGACACCGTCAGGACGACGCTATCTCGGAGCTATCTAGGAGCTGGCGCGTCGAAGGTGTTGTCAATTTCTCGAGATTATAGCTCGGCTAGACCGGGTCGTGAGCACGGCTCGCGTAGCGAGTTCGCTCACGAGAGGTCTACCGAATCTCGAAAATGACAGCCCTCGCAGCCAGCTCAAAATAGTTAGTTCGAAGCGACGAATGGCAACAAAGCCAAATGCCTCGCCCTCTTCACAGCTACAGCCAACTGGCGCTGCTGCTTCGCCGTCAAGCCAGTCTTTGCAATCGGCTCAATCCGACCATAGACGTCAAGATAGCGCTGCAAAGTCTTCACATCACGATAATCAAAATACAAATTTGGATTAACTTTAACTTTTCTCATTTTATAACTCTCTCCTCTATTTTAGTTCCTAGAATGGAATCTCATCTAGGTTAATTTGATCTTCTGGCACATCATCTGGCACGATGTCACTATCACCAAGATCCGGTTCGCTGCTTGCGCTACTTGCGCTCTTCGAGCTGCCCCCACCATAGTTACCAGCGCCACCACCATTCGTTCCACCAATGAACGAAAAGTCTTCTACTACAATCTCGGTGCGCGAACGCCTCTGGCCAGAATTCTTATCTTCCCAGCTACGCTGCTCGAGCCGACCAGACACCAGCAGTGCCGAGCCCTTGTGCACATACTGGCAAATTAGCTCAGCTGACTTGCCCCAAGCTACACAGTCGATGTAAGAAACTTGATCTTGCTGATTGCCACTGCTATCCTTAAACGAACGGTTCACGGCGATAGCAAAGCTACAAACCTGCGAGCCCCCCGTAGTCATACGCATCTCTGGATCGCGCGTAATATTACCAGCAACAATGGCCTTACTAAATCCTCGCATTAGTCCTCGCTCTCGGTTTCGGCTACTTCTTCGTTGTCCTCACCATGAGCGCGACGTGCAGCTTGCTTAGCTTCATATTTCAGTTTGCGTTCGTCAACCGTCACCAACAGATGGCGCAAAATCTCATCCGTGATGTTCAGCGTACTCTCAATTTTCGCTGGAGCTTCGGCTGGCAATTCAACTTCATAATAGAAGTAAACAGCAAAGTCCTGGCCCTTAATCGGGTAAGCCAAGCGCTTCTTTCCGTCATTCTCTTCTTTAGTAATTTTGCCACCATTCTTCTCGATCAAATCTTTGACCTTAGTAATGGCTGGTTCTGGATTCATCTCCAAATCTGGATGCACCAAAACCGTAAGTTCGTAATTTTTCATTACTCTACTCCTTTGGTTAAAGTAAGCACGGCTCTATCACCTGCTCACTGAGTTAATATATACCTACAATATTATCACTCCACCCCATATCTGTCAAGCAAAAAGGACAGCGTCGCTGCCCTTCGCCATAAGTTGCCATAAAAATACTTAGTTTAGCTCACCCCTCATCCGAATCATCTTCTTGCTCCAAGTTCGACGCCCAAGAAACCAATGCGCTAGCAACTGCCGTAGCCAAGACTACAAGCATAACTCCACCCACGATTACCAAGAGGTAGAACTCACCATTCTTGTCTGCATCAGTGTCTTTTGAAGCCGAAACCGAAGCCGTAGTAGAAGTCGACGCAACAGTTGCGCTCGGCACTAATTCCTGCTTCGTAGTTGAAGTAGTTAACTTTGGCTCCTCTGCTAAAGACTCGTTCTTAGCTACCACCTTCATCTCGAACACAACATAGCCAGCGTGCTCCTCACCGTTCAAAACGATGCCACTCAAGCTATTCGTGCCAATCATCATCCCCCGGCCCGAGCTAAACAATTCATTTTCAACCAAATAAGACCGATTGGTCTTATCATTGTTTAGCAAAATCGCTGAGCCATTGACGTACTCCAGACTAATCACTTCCGTCGCCTGCAAATATAGCGCCGAACTCACAGACTGTGGTGTAGCATTATCAGCACTCACCGTCGCCACCATTTCGACTCCATCGGCTACTTCATTCACCACCACGTTCACATGCGTGTTTTGGGCAAAAGCTTTCGTCCTCACTCCGTCCGACTTACCACAATTATGATATAGTACATAGAACGTACAAATATCACCTGGCTCTACCAAAGGTGCGTTCTCGCCCCGATAACTCTCACCGGTCTCGTCGACCATACTCAGAAATTCCGACTCGTCGCCATATTCCCCGTCGCTCACTGCGTTAAAACAAGGGTAATTTGGCAAATCCTCCTGACTAAACATTGGCCAATCAAAGTTCGGCTCTACCGTAGCAGTCTCAGTCACAGAAATTCCCGAGCTAGTCTCAGTTGCACTTGCTGGCAAAGTTGCATTAGTTAGCAGTACCAACCCAAACAAGGATACGATTAGCCTACGCTTCCATTTCTGCCTCAAGCCTCGTTGTGGCTCCGGTTCGCCTTCAAGCAACCACCATTTCTTACTCTTTCTAGTCATACATTCCCTCCTATGCCTCAGAGCTTGTCTAAACTACAAATTGTAATCTACTCTGAGTTCTCTCAGCCATTCTATTATGCCACCCAAGCGAGAAAGAGTCAATAAGATTTATTCTCGACCAGCATTCGCCAACTGATCAAATTCTTCCATCGAGCTAATCAAAACATCCCTTGGTTTGTGTCCATTCGCCGGTCCGATCACCCCAATTTCCTCTAGCCAAATCGCCAACCCTGACACGAACCCATGTCCCTTACCAAGCCAAGTCTGCAAACTTGCCGTTGAGAACTTACCCTGTCGCAAAGTTACCTCAATCGCTTTGCGTACTACCGGATCATTCGGATCATAACGCCTGCCGAGGTCACCAATACCACCTCCATCAGCCGGCCCCATACCCTTAATTGCGACCTGCTGCGCCACAACTTCATTATTATACTCTGGTGCACGCTGAGCTCTCAAGAAATCCGTCACTTTTACTACATCATCATCGCTCGCCCATGCCCCCTGAATCCTGCGTGGCTTGCCCATCATCTCGGTCGTTAGCATCAGCATATCGCCTTTTCCAAGCAGCTTCTCTGCTCCGGTCATATCCAACATCACGCGCGAGTCAATCTGACTACCGACAGCGAAAGCGATCCTGCCCGGAATATTTGCTTTAATCAAACCCGTAATCACTTTTACCTCTGGCCTCTGGGTCGCCAATACCAGATGAATTCCAGCAGCACGCCCCTTCTGAGCAATGCGCACGATCGGCATCTCCAAATCTTTCCCAGCCATCATCATCAAATCAGCCATCTCATCAATCAGAATCACGATATAAGGCATCTTTTCGCCCTTCGCCTCATCTTGACCTTCTTCTTTACCGGTCGCTTCGCTCGCCTTCTTCGTCATCTTAGCATTGTAATCAACGATGTTCTTCACTCGCTCTTCAGCCATAATCGTATAGCGCTTTTCCATCTCATCCACAGCCCACTTCAGAGCCGACAAGGCTTTCTCGACTTGCGTAATAATCGGCGTCAAAAGATGAGGGATTCCATCGTACTGCGCCATTTCCACCTGCTTCGGATCGACAATAATTAGTTTCATATCACTCGGCGCATTTCGATAGAGCAAGCTAGAAATCAGCGTATTAGTCATCACTGACTTACCTGAACCAGTCGTACCAGCAATCAAGAGGTGTGGCATCTTCGCGAGATTTGCGACCACAGCCTTACCAGAAATATCTTTACCAACGGCAAAAGTCAGTGGATCGGTCGCATTCTTCCATTCCTTACTCTCCAGTACACCCCTTAAGCGCACATCAGCCGAGCGTTCGTTTGGTAGTTCCACGCCAACCGACCTCGTCCCCGGAATCGGTGCTTCGATACGAATCTTATCCACGGCCAGGTTCAAAGCCAGCTCTTTATCACGCGCCAAAATCTTCGACAAATTCACCCCAGCCGGTGGCTTCATCGTATACTGCGTCACCCTCGGCCCAACATTCGCGCCTTCCATCTCCACCTCAATTCCGAACTCACCCAAAGTCGACTTAATAATCTGAGCATTTTGCTGAATATCGCCCGGATTCGCCGGCGATTGCTTCTTCTCCAAAAGGTCAATCGTTGGCATTTTCCAATTCGGATCACTCACAGCCACCAGCGCTCGGTCCGGTTCTGGTGCAGCCGGAGCAGCAGCTGTCGCCTTGCCCGGTTTACCTAGTTTCGTCTTCAAAGCCTTCGCATCCTTCGCCGGCGTCTCATCCACAGCTACTCCTGAGTTCACCTTGATCGCCAGATCTCCTCCATGCGCATGTTCTTCCCCATCCTGTGCCTTACGCATCATTCGAGCATTATGCTTGTCTTCCTTCTCACCCGTCCTAAACACCGAACCAATCGCTCGGAAAACCGTCACCGGATTCGTCTGCAGGATAAAAATCGCCGTCACAAACATCAGCACGATATAAATGAACACTACCACCCCGGCATTCCCAATCTGGAACATGAAACTATTGAGCCACGCCCCCACGGCCCCTCCGGTCGGATCATCCTGACCATAAGTTGGCACACCAGCCACCCCGGCCACCCAAATAATCATCAAAATCGACGTTACCCACATCACCACCGGCAAGCGATTATCATCGCTCCGAAAAATCTTCACAGCCAACCATACCAGCAGTACCGGAATCATATATTCAGCATAGCCGATCGCGTAATAAATCCCATCATCAATCGCCTGCAGCACCGGACCACCATCGCCCAGCCAGTTGAAGATAAACACCACAGCTAAGACCAGCATTAGGACTGCGAGAATTTGTCGCCAAAATCCACCTGGCAACTCATGCTCTGGCGCAACTTCCTTCACACGCGCCTTATTACGTTGGGCTGCACTTGTCTTTCGTTTCTTTGACGTCTTCTTCGACGTCGACCTCCGATTTGCCATATAAATCTATTATACACAAAACTTCAGTTAATTCAAATCTCCCCAGCGATATTTCGTGCTATAATAAGCATAAGATGGAAGGTCATCTTGGGACGGCTAGGCTCTGATACTCCAAGCCCAGCATAAAACCCTCTGAGTGGCACCCAGTTCGCACGACTCGCTCAGAAAAACTTTGCACGGCCGACATTAGAGTATTAATGCGTGAGAATCTTGGTAAGACTACAGTGCATAGGCCAAGAGGGCACAATATTTAAGCCGGCTTCGACAAAACGTCGAAGCCTAGCTTTTTGGAAAGAAGATTAAACGCATGTATTTTAATAACTTATTGCGCGCTTTCATAAAAGTTGCATCATCCAATTCATCAATAAAAGCTTCGAGACATAAGGCATCAATCGGGCGCATCTGCGCGAATAATAAATGCTCAATCCTACCATTCACCACAATCTCAAACGAATTCGGCCCAGCCTTCTTTTGTGAAGTTATCGGAACAATTATCACTTGTCCTCCCTCCGAAGTTGACAAAACTAAAGCCGGTCTCGTAAAGCGTGGCCCTTTTCCGTCCTCAATCGTTCCAACGTTTACGCCCACATTACACCAATAAATCACTCCCGGCTTTATCATCTCGGGCCTCTTCCGTCGCTCAATTCCCTCTGCCACCTGAGCCCACCTCGCGAAATCCTTTTGATACTTTTTCTGCATGACAGCTAGTGTAGCACAAAAGTCCAAAAAACTTACCACCATAAGCACGATTGTTTTTCGTGCGCAGTGGGACCATCGGCGTTCATGCCGGCTATCTCAGAGAGGTTAATGTCTATGGATATCTTCTATCGTCGGTCGCTGCTGACCATATATTTGACAGTCCCGGACTAGGAACTAACTACCTTTACTTCAACGAGGCAATACTTGTAGGATCAGGTGGACCCAGCCATCGCTGGCATGGTTTCCCAGTACGTTGTCTGGCTTCTGACGCCTAGTTACTTGGAGTATGGCGAGGCTATTTTATTCTTTCCCCGGTAGCACTTTCTAGTGACTAAAAGAAACGCTTACTCCATATAATAAACGTTTCTTTACTAATTGCATGTAACCGAGCATATCACTAGAAAGTACTACTCGGAGAAAACGATGAATTTAGCTCTTATTGCTCAACATTCTTCATACTAAGCGACAGCCTCCCCCGATCGTCAATCGCTACCAACTTCACGCGCACCTTCTGCCCTTCTTTCAGAACATCCGATACATTATTAATGCGCTTATCAGAAATCTGGGAGATATGTAGCATACCGTCAATCCCTGGTAGAATCGTCACGAAAGCTCCAAAATCCTTAATCGTCGCCACCGTGCCGTCGTAGACCTTCCCTACTTCCGGCTCTTCGACTAAACCTCGAATCCAAGCAGCAGCCTTCTCAATTGCTTCATTCTCACCTGCAACCGTCACCAACCCAGAGTCGTCGATGTCGACCGTCGCCCCCGTCTCAGTAGTAATCTTATTAATCATCTCGCCACCCTTGCCGATAATCGCACCGATTTTATCTGGATTCACCATAATCTTCTCAATCCTTGGTGCATATTGAGAAATCTCAGGACGTGGGCCCGGAATCACCTCTAGCATGTGCTTCAAGATAAACATTCGACCTTCGTGCGACTGTTCAATCGCCTTCTCTAGGATGTCTACCGGCAGACCATGCACCTTCATATCCATCTGCAGCGCCGTCACACCCTCAGTCGTACCGGTCACCTTGAAATCCATATCACCGGCGAAGTCTTCAGCATCCATTAAATCTGTCAAGACATAAGCTTTATCAATATCGTCAGCCGTAATTTCGGTTCCCGTTGGCACATCCACCATCAAGCCCATTGCTACGCCAGAAACCGGTCGCTTCAGAGGCACACCAGCATCCATCAAAGCCATACAGCTCGAGCAGGTCGCAGCCATCGAGGTCGAACCATTCTGCGACATAATCTCGGTCACGCTTCGAATCGCATAAGGAAAATCTTCCTCACTCGGCAACATCGGCAAAAGCG
This sequence comes from uncultured Candidatus Saccharibacteria bacterium, assembly GCA_964515845.1. GTDB lineage: Bacteria > Patescibacteriota > Saccharimonadia > Saccharimonadales > Saccharimonadaceae > Nanosyncoccus. The sequence goes on from CAZEVF010000009.1 coordinate 22,411, forward strand.
CACGCTCGGCCAAATAACCATGCCCCACCTCACGACGTCCTGGCGAACCAATCCTGCCTGGCTCACCGACAGTATAACTCGGCGCATTATAATGGTGCATATAGCGTCGTTTGCCATCTGTCACCTCCATCGTGTCTACTACCTGTGCAAAGCTCAGTGGCGCCAAGGTAACAATATTCAACGCTTGAGTCAAACCTCGCGTAAACAATGCCGATCCGTGTACTCGTGGCAAAACGCCAACTTGGCTCGACAATGGTCTGACCTCGGTCAGCTTCCGGCCATCTGGGCGCACCCCATCCTCGATAATCGCTCGACGCACCTCATGGTTCACGGCCAAATCAAACGCTTGGTCATACTCCGGTTGCATCCGTTCGGTATAATCGGCAATTTTCTCTTCCTCGGTCTCGCCTTCGCCGAGCTCCGGCGCAAATTCTGCATGCATCGCCTCGCGTAGCTGCTCGACAATTTCCTGTCTCTCCAGTACGTTTCCACGCACCTTCTCGCCAGCATTTCCCTTATACCAAGCCTCAACTTTCTCCTGAATTGCCTCATCTGGCAGGACCAATTCATATTCTTGCGCCTTTGGCTGGACTTTTTCTACCAATTCGCGTTGCAAATCGAGCACCGGTTGAACATTCTTCACAGCCCAGTGCATCGCTTCGATAATCATCGCTTCTGGCACTTCATTCGCCCCAGCCTCAACCATCATCACTTTACCATCTTTACAGGCCACAACTAAGTCCATGATTGACTGCTCGCGTTCTTCTGGCGACAAGAATGCCTTGAACTCTCCCCCGATGCGACCGATTCTTAGCCCAGCTACTGGCCCATCAAACGGCGTACCCGACAACATCAAAGCACTCGAGGCAGCAATCATTGCTACCATATCTGGTCGAAATGTCGGATCCATCGCTAGCACCGTCGTCACCACCTGTACTTCCTGACGATAGCCCTTCGGGAACAACGGACGAATCGGACGATCGATCAAACGCCCTACTAGAATCGCTTCGTCAGCCGGCTTGCCTTCACGCTTAATGAACTTCGAACCAGAAATCTTACCAGCAGCATAAAACCTCTCCTCGTAATCGATCGTCAATGGGAAGAAATCTTGCACCACTGGCTTCTTACCGACCACTACCGAGCCAAGCACTACGGTCTCGCCATAAGTCACCAGCACGCTCGCCGTCGATCGGAACCCTACTCGGTTCACTTCTAGCGTCAACTTACGCCCCAAAAGCTCCGTTTCCACTCTTAAGGTTTGTTTTCCACTTGGATTTATAATCTCCATATCACCTTTCTCGGGAAAACATCAGATATAAGAGCTAAACTTACCTTGGCCAGGCAATTAGCGTCCTTTCTCGGGAGGATCCGGACTCACGAGGAGGAGTAGCGCCACGACCCTGCAACGGCAGGCGTCGTGGACGCGCCTCTTGAAAAGGATGATAAATGACTGGCCAAAGAGTTTAGCAGCTCTTATATCTGTCGTCTTCCCAATAATATTAATTTACCCTTCCTCCATTATATCACACATTTCTCCCTCTTCAGCAGATTGCTTATTGACATAAGTATCATAGTATAGTACAATATAAATATCTGTAACACAGCGTTTTTTACATTTTAGAGAAAGGAAATTTTTACCAAATGTCAGATTGCATCCAGAAACCATCACCTGTCGAACAACAGCCTACCGGCACACAAACTGCCAAGAAGCCGACGCCCACCGTCGAGCTTATCATTAATAATGCACCTCTCGCCGAAGCTATCGAAGACCATACCACTATCCAAATTGTCATACGAAATTCTCCTGAACATATCAAAGATATTCAATCGTCATTTATTGACTATATCATGCATCATGTCAAAGAGAAGTTTATCAACGGCAATTATACTACCAGCAAAATCAACTTTGACGGCAAAATACCCGATATCGAATTCCAAATTGGATTCAGTTACCTTTATCGTCGAGGTAAAAACGATCACGAGATCTTCATCGACCTCTATCGTGATACCGGCATCAGCAAAGCTATTCGTCGCTTCCTCCCTCAGGAAATCCTTGGCGAAGGCATTACGAAAGCCGGCATTGACGAGTTTCGTAAACGTAACCTGCCCGACGGTTGTCATTACGACGGTAAATATTTTAACTTCAGTCGTGACATGACCGTCGTCGAACAAGCTCGCGCTTATCGCTGTTTTGCCGAAGCCTGTGTCGAGTTAATAAAACTCTATTTCGAGTGGATCGAAAAACACAAACCTTCGACAGATTAACCAGCCTACTTCAAGGATTCGTCCCACCTTTCATAAAGCCCCCAGCTACATTGGGGGCTTTTAAATTCCCTTCCCAACAAAAAACTCCCTCAAATCCGGGGAGCTTCCTGCCTCGCTACTTGCGTAGACCGAGCTCAGCGATAGTTTTCTTGTACGAGTCAAAATCTGTACGCTCGAGATATTTCAGCAACTTCTTGCGCTGACCTACCATCTGCATTAAGCCTCGCTTTGCCATAAAATCATGCTTGTGCTGCTTGACATGCTCGGTCACTTCTTTGATCCGCTCAGTCAAAATCGACACCTGCACCTCTGGCGAACCAACATCTTTCTGGTCGCGAGCAAGCTTCGCCATCGCCTCAGCTTTTTTCTCTCTAGTAATCATATGTCCCCAATTATAGCACACCACGCCCCAGTTTACAACCCCTATTTCTCGAGAAAAACTGCCGGTTTCCCGGCAGCGTAATAAAATGGGTGTGTGGGTTGAACTATTTTATGGTCAAATCTCTTAATTCGCTACGACTTGCAACGTTATATCTAAATCTCCTCTTAAAGTTGTTGCGATATCATAGCCCCTAATGTACAGCTCATAATTTCCCGGCGTATTTAAGTCATATTTACCAAAGATATCCAAAGCATAATTCCCATCCGTATAAGCCACACCTTCCGGTGTTAACAGACTCAGAGAATTATACAATGTCTCATAGCTGGCACCAGCCGGCAGAGTCAAAGTCGTTTCATCTATGCTATTCGCGACCAGTTTCACAACTGGTCGTACACTAACCCATGGGTTAGCCGGATCCGGGTCAGTCGGGTCCCAATTCGCATATGGACTACCCTCCGGTATACGCACAATCATCGGCTTGCCCAGTGGCCCCGGATTCTCAGAGTCGTCATAGACTTCTACCACCGTGCCAGCCGTGCAATGGTCATAAATCCACTTTGCATCGGCACAAGCCAAACGCACGCAACCCGAAGAGGCCTGCTCGCCTAACTGATTGTAATAGGATGTCTTCAGACTCGACTTTTTCCTTGCTGTACAGGGCACAGCATGAAACATGCATCCGTTGTTGAATCTCGTCGCATACTGCGCATAAACGCTTATTCCCTTCATCGTATGAAACTCATACTTATCAGAAATCTTCGTCGTCTCAGTCGGTGTCTTATTGTTCTTCCCTGTCGACGCACTGAAGCTAATTATCGGCGTCCCATCCAGCAGATATACCGTCACGCAGTTCAATTGTCGATTCACACCAATCCGATAAATCGGCTGTGTCTTACTCTGCATAGCTGCTTTCGTTTGCGTTTTATCAACTCTCTTCGGCATCTCAGCCGTTTCAGTCGCCTCTGTCGCCCAAACATTCATACTGCTGCTCATTAGTACCAGAGCAGCCATCATTGCTCCAAAAAACTTTCTCACCTTTCTACCCCTTTCTGTCAAAGTTCACCCACCTACATCAATAATAATATCACAGTCTGTGATATTAGTCAACTTAGTTGTATTAACTCAGCGCCCTATTTGCAAGTTCCAGCCTTGAGATCCCCCACTCTCCCAGTCATCTTCAAATAATGCTCTAGCGAATCATATTGACCATTATTATATTTCCCGGTCGCGATTTCCGTCGCTGCCGTCACTCCGACATACCGATAATGCCAAGTCTCATATAATCCAGTCGAACCGTTCGCGTCGACATTCAACGGTTCCGACATCGGCCCTCCGGCCCAAGCTTCCGGAAAACGATCAATAAAACCATATTTATAAGAATTCTCCTTCAACCATTGCCACTCCCAGTGCGCCGGATAGTCATCCGTATCCAATACGCTGCCATACGCCAAGTCAATCAAGTCGCAGGTCAACCCCGTATGATGATCTGACGCCCCCGTCGCTGCGCAAAGTCGCCCACACAAAGTCCCACGCGCCCGAAAACACGAATACGTGCCCATCTCGTGCCCCGGATTCGCCTCTCGATAAGCCACCAACATCTCATTCAAATGTTGCGCTGCCTCCGGCATCATCAAATTATCCCCATTTCCAGCCCGATGATACTCCGGAATCCCATAAAGCTGAGAAATCGATACTAACTGCCCTCGTCGATTCGCAATAAAAGTCTCATCCACTGTAAAATTCGGATTAATCAGCATCAAATTTCCATTTCCTAGCGTGCAATTCCCCGTTGTCACTACCGGCTCAGCTGGTTTTGGCTCAGTCGGCTGTTCTGGTTGCTCTGGCTCTTCCGTCTTCGGTTCCTCTGGTATCTCCGACTTTTCCGTCGCCTCAACTATCTCCGGTTTTAATACTTCGGTCTCCCCGGCCGGCGCAAACCATGGCCGGAAGACAAAAACACCCACTATCAAGCTGACAAAGAGCAAAATCACCCCAGCCCCTAGCAGCCACCATGCCCGTCGCTCATGTTTCTGCTTGCGACGCCAGACTAGAGCCCCGACTATCATCAAAATCGCACCTACTATCACCTCAATCTCCAGCGCCACCCAGCCGTAATTATAAAACTCCGGCACCGCCTGATAATACAGATCTTGCGTATAGAGCGTATTCTCACCCTGGCGAATCGTCACCACGCCTAGCTTCGCCCCCGGTTCAGTCTCACGCGTCACCGTTGTCACGCCTTCATAATCATACTGCAAACCTGCCTGCGACGCATCATTCGCTAGTGTGACAACCACCTCTCGCTCAGCCGGAAACTCCAAGGTTTTAGTCGCGCTCCCCTTCACTCCGACTCGCACCAAGGTCTCTCCGAGAGAAACAATCTTCTTCGGTTCATAATCTTGCTCCACTTGCCGATAGATTTTTCCAGCATCCACTACATTTTGCCCCGGCAAAGCCCCGATCGTCACTAAAATATATTCCATTCCCTCCACTTCTGCCGTACTCGCTAAGCATCTTCCGGCAGCTTCAGTATAGCCAGTTTTACCACCTTTAATATACTCTGTTTTATCAAAAGTCTTACGCACCGTACGCCCTAGCGTCGGCAATTCTTTCTCATAAGCCTCAAAGATCTCCACAAACGTCGAATTCTTCAGAGCCTCCCGTAGAAGCCTCGCAATATCTCGAGGCGTCGAGTAATTCTCCTCATCCATCCCCACCGGATTACTAAAATGCGTCTGCGCCATTCCTAGCTCAGCAGCCTTCGCGTTCATCAAATCAGCAAACCCAGCAATCGACCCACTCATGTTTACGGCCAAAGCCTGTGCAGCATCCCCAGCCGACGGCAACATCGTCGCATATAATAATTCTTCGACCGTTAGTTGCTGCCCCACCTGCAAACCGACCACGGCGAATTCATCTAAACCCTGCACCATCTCCGGAGTAATTGTTACAACCTCGTCCAGTTGTCGTCGCTCTAGCGTCAGTAGCGCCGTCATAATCTTTGTCAAGGACGCTACCGGCGTCTGCACCTCTGCGTCTCGCTCCGAGACAACCAACCCCGAGGTATTATTCCACAGAAAATAGCTACGCGAACTCAGTTCCAACTCTTCCATTTTATCCATTATGCCCTCGCCTCAACCAATAAAACCTTTCGCGATTTCCACCTACCTTCCCCACTATCTCATTATCTCGTTTCTTTACTACCACGAATCCATGCTTTGCCAGCCACTGTTCAAAATCACGCGCAATTTTTCGGCGCATGCGTTCATTCTTGACCACTCCCCGATTCAGCTGCTCCGACCTGGCCTCGAACTGAGGCTTCAGCATCACAAGATAATCAGCTCCCTGGCCTACGATCTGCTGTGTATGTTGCAAAATCGGCCTCAAACTCACAAAACTCACATCGGCCACCACGGTTTGAACTTGCATTGCTTTTACTGGTTGCCCAGCATTTTCCCCCTGCTTTATGACTATTTTTCCAGTTTCATCTACCCCTACCACATCAAAAAAGTCCGTTTTTTCATACAAATCCACTCTCGGATCAAACCTCAGTGACGCCTTCATCTGCTTAGTGCCCTTCTCGATTGCGATTACCCGTTTCGCGCCTTTTCTTAATGCCAATTCCGTAAAACCACCCGTCGACGACCCAATATCAAGCACTGTTTTTTCCCGAAAATCATACCGAAACGCCTCGGTCGCTTCTAGCAACTTCAACTCAGCTCGAGAGACTATATTATCTTTCATAGTTCCATTATATCACCCATGCAAAATAGCCGACTAGCAGTCGACTATTTCTCTAACCTAAGGAGAACCTGTAGAAACAAATAATGACAATGTCCAACACCAAGCCACCAAGAACGCAAAAGGCAAAGCAGCCACAGCGATTAAGGTATTACGTAGCTCTTCGCCCCCATAAGGCATAAAAGGGTGCCACTTCTTCCATTCTTCTTCTATCAGCCCTCTTCTTTTGTCCATATCCTCGACTTCTGCGAACATTGCATCAATTCGGAAAACTTCCCTGCGTTGCCATCGGCTAAACAATGACATCTGCAATACTCCCAACAAAATTGACAACAAGATCGTCACTAATCCAAACCATACTGTATTCTCCATCTCTTACCCTCCTATCTATCAGCAATCTCCGGCTCAATGGCATAGTCGCCCTCCCGAGTATAAGCTTTCACGGTTCCAATCTTCTTCTCTCTGTTATACAAGACTAACTGTCCCATGCGAGGCAAAACAGCCTTCGGCTTTATCTTCAGGTCCCGATTATAATGGACATCCAGTAAAAGGGCTTGTCCTCCCTCTGGTATTTCCACTATTTCGCCGACAATTTTCATCTCGTTCCAGCTCGCCCAACTCGCCACAACATTTTCTGTCCTTCCATTTAGCAACACATAATACTTCCTTTCCAAACTCAACATCTCTAGTTCCTCCTTTTTTAAATAGCTCGAAGATACGTTCCCTTCGCCGTTAAAGCAATATAAAATTGCCACGCTAACTATTATTATAGCACACAAATCATAATAATGCAATAGATTTACAGTCCGAAAACTTAAAAAGTAAAAAGCCCGACCTACGCCGAGCTTCTTCTTTTCTCTTCCAAACACTTCTTTTTCCCCGTGATTTTCTTCCACAAACGTAACATGTGCAGCATATTCGCGAATTTATCCTGATGTACGACGCGCAAGCAGTCGCGCTTCCCCCAACCTCCATCCGGTTCGTCCTTAAACCTCAGATCGGTATAGCCACGCTCATGATAAATCTCGAAGACATGCTTCCCATATGACTTATATTTGTCGTCTCTCCAAGAATTATAGAAAGTTAAAAATAACCAACCATCCGGCAAAGATGTTTCAAAAATCACATAAAGATGATCTCTTGCATCATAACATTCGAACTTCAGTGTATAGCTCTCAATTTCTGCCCTCACCAAAGTCCAGTTCGGATGAAACCCTGACATTACCGATCGCTTAGACCAAGTTATCACGTTACGCATCGCATAACGATTACGCCAACGCGCTTCACTCTCGCCCAAGATACAAGCTTCATCCCAAGTCATCGAAACAAACTCCTTACCAGTATCAAGGTCAATTACAGTATAATCTGCGTCATCAAACAATGCCTCAGAATTAGTCGCATAGACTTCCTGCAATACTAAACGACCATAGTTCGTTTGCTCCAACATCGACTTGTCAGCCTTAAGCCCAACTGCTTCAACTTCCACCGTCGGAAACCAATCCTCCATACTTCCCCTCCTTGTGTTCTCTGAGAATCATTCTGAATCATATTAAAGTGCTCCCTAAATTATACCATATTCACCCCAGAATAACAGAGATAAATTGCAAAGCTATGGGACTAGGCGCCAGAAGCCAGACAACGTACTGGGAAACCATAATATCGATGCCCTGGACCAGCCGAAGGTGAGAGTTCTAGGGTATCAAATATCAAGAGGTATGCCTCGTTTGGCTTATCATTCTTAATTGTACTTGCTAGAGATGACCACACATAAGCACGCCAACCTACACCAAACGAGAAGCCATAAACCAGGGCAACTAGCCCACTGCGCACAAAACAGCACGTCAAAGTTTCGTGCGCAGTGGATACATCTACCTAGGCTATGGTTTTCTAAGACACACTAGCCTTGGTGGTGACAGTTGGTCAGCCATAGCTGTTTCTTACTCTAGTAATATAAAAGCACGTGCGTATTATCTAAACATTAATAACTTGGACATCAATTCTTCTCATAGCTCCAGCAATCGCGAACTTGGTTTCCCAGTACGTTGTCTGGCTTCTGGCGCCTAGTTACCCAAGTTGCCTACATCGCATCCGGGATTTCCGTAATCCCGAGCGCACCCATTCCCCCCTCCATCACCTTCAAATAAGCCTTCACTACCATCCCAAGCTCCAGCTCACGCACGCTTCCAGCCACCTTCACATGTTCATAAAACCTCGAAAACTCTTGCGCCAACTCATAAAGATAAGTACAAATCTTATAAGGTGCTTTTTCAAGAATCGCCGTGTTCAAAACTTCACCGTACTGAACAATTTTCTTACTCAAACTGCGTTCGAATTTTCGTTCTTCCTCGCTTAGCTCACCTTCATCCGAAGTCCTACCTACATCCAACTTTTCCAGCACTTTCTTCGCCCGCACCATTGAATACAATAAATACACCCCCGAATTACCATTCATCGCCACCGATTCCTTCGGATCGAACACAATGTCACCCCCCATTTTATACTTCAAGAAAGCATATTTCACAGCAGCTAGGACAATCTTGCGACTATTGCTAGAAGCCTCAGTGTCGAGAGAATTCAAGGAAGCAGGAGCATCGGAGCGAGCCGTACTTAAGGTACGGTGAGCGAGACGCGCATCTGCTGACACAGAAGTCTCCGACAATGTGGCTTCTACTAGCCGTAAAACGTCGACAGCTTTAAGAAAATTCCCCTTCCTCGACGACATCTTAACATTCCCTGGCAATTTCACCAAACCGTGCGTCAAATGTCGCGTCCGTTCAACCAGCTCCGGCGCATACTCCTTGACGCTCGCCAAAACCACCTTCATATAGTCCGTCTGCTCATTCCCTGTAATCACCACCGATTCATCAAACTTCCAATCAGCCCACTTCGTAAAAATCAGCCCCACATCCTTCGTTTCATAAGTCGGCACCCCTTCACGATTAATGAATACCCGCGTGTGTAACCCCACCTTTTCGCCTCGATAAACAATCGCGCCATCACTCTCCTCATAGGTCGTCCCGATATGCGCCTTCACTTCCTCGACACCCTTGTCAGCCACGGTTGACTCCGGATAGAACTTATCAAACTTCACCCCAATTTCGGCGTAAAATGCCTTAAAATATTCATAGCTCAAAGTTCGCCCACGCCAATACCACTTGGCAAGCTCGCCCTCTTCACCCCCAAGCGCAATACTCTCTTCCTCACCCAAAGCAGCAATCCGATAAATCATCTTATTTAGACGCGTAATCTCAGCTTTCGCTTCCGGATCTTCATCATACGCTCGCGTCCCCTCGACATATGCCTTCGCAATATCCTCAATCGTCAAATCACAAAGCCGAACAGCATTAGCACCCAGCCCTTTAATAGATGTTGCTTGGAGATTCGTCGTTTGAAAGTTCTGATTATCAGGCTGGGCCGGGTCCGAATCACGGTCCGCAGGACTCGATTCGGAGAGGCCCACCGAACCTGAAAGCGACGAATCTCCAAGCAAAATATATAGCGTTTTCGCCACATGTAACCCCACATCCCCCCCAAAATTCGCCCTCACCACTTTTGCTCCGGCCAGCTCCAACAACCGAGAAATCGAGTCTCCGACAATCGAAGTATAAAGATGCCCGACATGCAGAACCTTGAATGGATTTGGATCAGAAAATTCCGTTACTACTGTCTTCCCAACGTATTCATCTGATAATATAATTTCTCTAAAATCTAAACCATTTTCGGCAAAATCCTGCACTTTTTCAATAAAATATTCATCTGGTGATATAAAGTTTAAGAAGCCTGGCACAGCAATTTCAACTTTTAGCTCATCACCCTCCAGCTGTTTTTTCAAATCCTCAGCAATCAGCATCGGGCTTTTATGTGCCACTTTCGCCAGTCGCATCGCTACATTGCTGGCGTAATCTGCCCCTATCTCTTCCGGCGCCTCCACCAGCTCCGGTGTCATTTCTACCTCAAAAACTTCCTTAATTGCCCCTGCCAATTTCTGCTGAATTTCTTCCATACCTTCAATTATAGCATAATTTACCAGATACGGCCAGCGCTATTTCATCCGACGCGCCAGCTTCTTCCCTGAGAAGTTTCCAGCCCCAATCAAAGTACAGATCGGCGCCATTACCAGCATAATCCCAAGACACGCTAGCACTAATGGATCCCAACCGAGAATCCAAACTGCCTTCGCTGGCACGCCGTAAACCATTGTGGTCAACTGCGTCAACGCACCACCATTTATCAGATTAAACAGCATTACCATCCCCACCCCTACTACCAGAGCAAACGCACAGGCTAGCAAGCTCAAACATAATAGATAAGCACAGTATACCCCAGCGATCTGCCCCTTAGTCGCACCCATTGCATGATATAGCGCCACCACCTTCGTGTCTCGTCCCAGGAGCCTCGTATAAGTCAATAGAATCACGATTACGGCTAGTCCCACCAGCAGCCCAGCAATAATATACCACGTCATCCACATTCGCTCCGGACTTCCCCAGTGTCTATCTAGTTCCAGCCCAAATGGACTCTCTGCCAAGTAGCGATAAGGCTTCGGGCAATGTCCACCGCCCCGGTCAAACACGTCGCAATAGTTCAGCTCATCATGATAATATTCTTGCGCTGCGCGAATATCGACGAAGGTCGCCCAGATTTTACGATCGTCTTTTCGCTCCTCATTGCGATAATCTATCACTATTGGCGCTGACCTATAAGTTGTCACGGCCTCCGGCAAGAACCAATCTACTATCGGCACGCTCCTCCCGACATGCTCCAGAGAAAATGTCACCCCAGCCACATCGGACGCCAAGTATCCCACTACAAAATATTCATTCCCCTCCGGATCAGAAATCGCTTTACCCAGAGTTCTCTCGCGTACTTCTTCGACCAGCTCGACATAATGTTGCGCTAATTCTTCGTTCGTTCCTTCCTGGCCATACGTCTGATAATACGGCATTTTTAACTCCAGCCATTCAGCTGCTGTCCGGGTCGGTATCAAAATCGGCACCATGTCGTCCGGCGTCTTCGTGAGATCCACCTCTATCGCCGACTTTACGACCGATCCCGGAAGTACGGCATATTGTTCTTTCCCCGTCTCATACACGCCAGTTGGCTCTATGATTTCGCCACCATACTCTCGAATCATCGCCTTAATCTGCTCAGTATCTTTCGCCTCACAGTCACCGTTACAAAGTTCTGGATCCACCTCGGTACTGATTAAAACCTTACCGTTGCTCGCATGATTAATTTCCCGGTAACCAATTTCCTCCACTCCCTTCATCAAGAGCGCACTACCAATCAAACCAGCAAAGATAATCCCTACGATCACCATAATAATGATTGAGCGCTTTTTATGCGCACGCACATTTGCCATTCCTAGCCCAAAATAATCCCCAATTTTCATTACATCTCCTTTAATTTTGCTGCTATTCTTTTACTCGAAAAATATCCCAAGGATAAAATCAACGTCACCGGCGCTACTATCAGAATCGCCAGCATCACTAGCCAAAAGTTCCGATTCACGCCAATTAGCATTACACTCGGCTTCTCTGCTAGACTATAAAACTGGCGTAAGCTTCCGCTCATTGCACCAGCGCTCATTAGCGAAGCTACCAGTGCAAGACCCAAAGCTATCACAATACACATCAAAATTGCGGACAAACAAAGCTCGACCAAATAGAGCAGATAGATCAAGAGAATATCTAGCGTACTCGCTCCCATCGAGCGATACAGCGCAATAATTTGCACGTCATCGTCCACCGTATGGGTCAAAGTTAGAACCGAAATCACCAGCGCCACGATCAGCAAGAGTAGTTCCAAAACCATCACTATCAAGCCATACGTACTAAACGCGCTCATCACTGCTACCGGATTACTAAACATATCCTCCATCCGATATAGGTGCGTATTCGGATCGTAGCCAAACGCTAGAGCATCCTCATAGAATCTCACATAGCGACTCGCATCATTCATCTTTCCGAAACGCGCTACCGTATACTCCGTCACCGGCAAATCCGGATCAGTCACGCCAATCTCAGCTTTGCGTGCTCTCCAAGTCTCAATCTTGCGTTCAATCAGGCTTTCTGCCTTCCCCGAACCGTCATCGATTATTAATGCTTTCCTCGGACCTGAGCTAATCATATAGAGCACTGAAGACAGGACGTTAAAACCATTCGAGGTTGTATATTTCGGGCGTGTGCTAGGATATTCCCCGACTATATACAACTCTCCCTTCTCCTCGTCGTCCAGTACATAGCCTCCACTCACTACGACTGGCACCATACCATCCGGCACTTCGTCTAAATCCTTTCCTATGAACTCTTTGACTACGTCTAGACTAACTATCTCGTAGTTCTGATCCAGCGCGTACACTCGACTCGTCCCTAACTTCTCGCCATGATATTTCTCTAGTCGCCGATTAATAATTTCCTCGGCCTTCTCTGGCACCTCATCCAAGATCTGGAATTTACCAAAGTTATTTTCCACCTTCGTGGGCACAAAAGCCGTCTTCAGATAAACTTGCTCGCCTGTCTTTTGCACGGCCTGCATAGCAACTTCATGCTCACCTCCAGCTAGTACAAAATTCGCAGCCATCACCACGCTAAACAGAATCGCCACCGTCAAAATCACATTCAGACTTCGACGTTTATGATTCGCGATATTAGACCAACTCAGCCGAACGGCGTCGCCCAGACCTAGACTCACTTAGCCTTACCTTCGCTGCGCACTTTACCATCCTCGACAGTGATAATCTGCGAAGCGTAATCCTGCACCATCGCATCATGGCTCGCCACAATCATCGTCGTATTAGTATCTTGCCAAATCTGTCGCAACATTTCAATCACATTGCGCGCATTATCTGGGTCGAGATTATTCGTCGGTTCGTCAGCCAGAATTATCTCTGGATTCATAAACATCGCACGCGCAGCACAAGCTCGCTCGGCCTGGCCACCCGACACCTCTGCCGGCAGTCGATCCAAGACGCCGTCAATTCCCAGATCTTTCGCCAATTTCTCAGCACGCTCGCGACGTTCTTGCTTCGGTATGCCTGCGAACACTCCCATCAGAGCAATATTCTCGCCAATCGTCAGCTGGGGCTGGAGATAAAATCCCTGGAAAATAAACCCTACTTTATGACGATAAAAGTCTACGCGTTCTTTGGCCTTGAGTGCTCCGACGTTTTTTCCATCGATAATCACCTCGCCACTCGTCGCCGGCTCAATTCCCCCAATGATACTCAACAAAGTCGACTTACCCGACCCACTTCTGCCTTTCAACATCACAAAAGTATTGGTCTTGATCTCTAAGTTTACGCCCGAAAGCACCGGTTTCTTGCCGTAGCTCTTATTCACATTTTTCAGTTCAATCGTCATAGCTCTCTTATAGTACCCTTTCGTCTGGCCTTAACCTAATTTCAATCGCCCCGACTCCACCGTCAATATCCACTAAGTTCTCGCCCTTCGCATTGTCTAGGCTTAGACCATCTTGCGTCACGCTGCCAATGCCGTGGTCAACCTTCACTCGATAATCATCCTCTTCTCCTAGCAAAGTCAATTCTAATTTCCCGACGCCAGCATCAATCTTCGTGCTACCAAGAAGACGCGCCTCGAGCTCAGTTTTGCCTACACCCATATCAAAGTCCAAATCCTTAAACTCCGACTTTTTAATCACTAATAGCCCAGCGCCACCATCTACCTTTGCCTTTTCTGTCACTTGTAGATTCCTTAGTTCAGTCCGACCAGCACCGACCGAGAGCCTTAGCTCCTTCATCACTAAATCGGCAATTTCGAGCCTTCCTGCTCCACCCGTCAGAACCACTTTCTCCATATCCGTCAGGTCGCCCGGCAAAGTAATTATGACTTCTCCCCCGTCGCTAAACCCCCAATGTTTAAAGAAATTATATTCCTTTTCCGTCACATAGAGGCCGGTTTCGTTACGACTAACCACGACATCTTCAGCATTCGACTCAACTTTTAACTTCTCTCCTCGTGCTACCTGCACGCTCACGGATTTTACATCAACATGTAGCTCAGCCAGCTCAGTATCTTCTAATTCACTCTCTGTCTCATCTTCAATCTCAACAATCTCTGTCGTTCCCGGCACGTCATCATGCCACCCCCCGAAAATCCGGCCAAAAATCATCCCTGCCCCGACAATCGCTGACACGATGCTGCAAATTATCAAAACAGCTAATGCTACAGCGCACCACTTGATTACTTTTTGCGCGTTATTCATGACCTATTTCACCTCCAAGCCACCAAACAAGCAGTTCGCGTCAATATAGAGCGTCGTTTTTGCCTCCTCGTTTTTATTTTTGCGCGCCGACGCACCTCCGAAGATCGAATTCGAAATTAATTTTACATTCACATCTTCCGGCACTCGCACTGTAATCCCAGCGAAGATACTGCTTGCTTTGATTAGTGCCCCATCTTTAATCTTAGCCTTACGCAGGTCGCACTGAATCCCCCCGAAAACAGCCTCAATCTTCGCCCCATCAAATTCTTCATCGTCAAAGTTCAGCTTCTGCCCGGCAAAAGTCGAGCAATACTCATGTTTCGTATCATTTTTAACGCTCTTCGCACCTTTTAAAATCTTACTTTTCAAAGCATCCTTAAAAAGTAGCGACAAACCAATGATCACAAGTACGATTGGCACGATCAACTTCCAAATTACAGAAAAATTTACCACGTCCAAAGAGCCTAACAACAGACAAACACCAATCCCGATTCCGATCAAATTCCCCGTCTTGCCATCGTTTTCATTAAACAAACCAATGAAGCACGGCACAATGATAAATAATGTCCACCACCCCGGGAAAAAGATATCAATATGCGCGATCCCCAACGCATTCACCCCTAAAATTACCCCTAGAGCGATTAATACCACTCCCCAGAGCCAATTACTAACTTTATGCATAAAAATCCCTACTTCGGCCTATTATACCGAACCTTTCTTACACCTATTGTAGCATATATGGGGGTCCACTTCTATATATTATTCGGTAGTTTTTACTAA
>CAZEVF010000010.1:0-36598 GCA_964515845.1 uncultured Candidatus Saccharibacteria bacterium
CTCTGACCTCGTCTACGTCAAAGACGCGCTCTAGCCAACTGAGCTAACCGCCCATGACAAGATGCAGCTATTATTCTTACATCTTATCACACTAACTACTTGTCGTCAACCGTCTTCGGAGCTTTTTCGGTGCCAGTTTTTTCGGGCAATAACTTCGATTCGTCAGCTTTGGCTGGCTCGGCCTTAATAGAGACCTTGGTTGATTTTTTCACAGCTTTCGGAGCTGACGGTTTCACCTTTGCTGGTCCGGTTGTAATATCTAAGGATTTGCGAGTAAATTCCGTCTTCGAAGAGGCTTTTGTGGTCTTTGGAGCTTTTGGGGCTTTTGGATTTTTCCCACCCTTCGGCTCGATCAAAACCGTCACTTCATTGCCGGTAGCTTCTGGCTCATCATCTTCACCAGCACCAGCTTTGGCGCTAGAATTAGACTTCGGCATGGGTGAGATTCGACTAATAATCATAATCGCCAGACCGACGGCCACGATGATAATCCCGATGACAACGACAAAAATCAGAGCAAGCCAGCCCCAATTCTTTGGCTTAGATGAGGCAGTATGGCCAGACTCACGATCGTCGGAAGTTTCTTCCTGATCTTTATCTTCGCCCTCAGTATCATTATTCTCAGTATTCTCATTGTCGGATTCTGAATTATTCGCATCGGAAGACAGCTCAGAATCAGGCGTGGAAGGCGTAGTAGTTCCGGGCTGAGTGGAATTGTTCTGGCTCTGATTATTGGAATTCGGGCGATTATTGTTCGAACTAGAATTCGAGCCGGAATTTGAATTAGAATTATTCGGACGACTAGGTTTGTTGTTATTGTTATTTGAGTTACTACCACTCGGTTTCGAAGGAGTAGTAGGGTCGGTCGGAGGAGTGACGGGGGCATTGTTGTCATTCTCTCCACCTTCAGAAGGCTTTGACGGATCGATCTGACCAGGATTTGGATTTGGGTTCGGATCTGGATTTGGCGTATCTGGGGTTTCAGGAGTCTCAGGGTTCTCCCCTGGATTTTCTTCTGAACTACCCGGAGTATCGTTCCCCTCGCCAGTATTATCGTCTGTAGTCGAGCTAGAACCTTCGGACTGACCATCACCATCGGCTAGACAAGCTTGATTTGGGTAAGTTGCGCTCAAAATTAGGGCAAAAATCGCAGCAATGATAATTTGATAGCGCTTCATTTTAACTCCAAACTTCTTTTAATGTGATTCTATCACGAATCTTTAATAGTGTCAATAGTTAAGGGAAGCTACCGAGAACTGCCCGGTAGCTTCAAGATTAGTTAATTAGCGACGGCTGTTACGGAAGACGAGCGCAATCGCGAATCCGGCAACTACAGCAAAGGCAATCAAGCCAGTTAGTAGGAAGTCGACTCTAGTAATATTGAACTCATTACCATTCAACATACCGGTGTTTGGTACGTCTGGTGAACCCGGAGCATATTTGACTACTACCGTATTCATCGCGATGACTGTATTGGCATCATCTTGAGCCTCGACGATCACAGTGTATTCACCTGGTTGGGCACCATATTTCTCGAATGGTAGCTGGACTCGGAATTTACCAGTCTCTGGATCAAGATCACTACGCTTCAAGGCGACTGGAGTCTCATTGCCATCCTTATCGACAAAAATCGGGTTGCCCTTCTTGTCGTAGGCCTGAACATAAATTTTCTCAACTTCGTTATTAACTTCGACATTGATGATTGGCTCACCATTCTCGGCTGGGGTCGACTCGACCGTGGTGACAGCTGCCGAATAAGTAAAGCTGACAACGTCGTCCTGGGGATTGGTACCGTTATAGCCAGTAGCACTAGTAGTAAGAACATAAGTACCATAACCACCGTAACGGCTCAGATCTAGGGTAAACTTATGGATACCACTTTCGTCGGTTGGGGTAAAATCTGGCAAAGTATATTCGGTTGTCTTGCCATCGCGTCCGGTGTACTTTAGATTATAGAAAATATGGCTGACTCTCTCGTAGCTAGTTGCAATTTCTGGCTCACCATTAGTAATCCAATCACCATCAGCAATTGAAGTGGTGGAAACCCTTGGATTGCCACTCAAAATTTGCACTTCGACGCCAACACCAGTCTCACTACTTGCACCTTCCTCCGAAGAGACCTCGTCTCCTTCGGCAGCAGCAGCGTCTGGGGCCGGAATCGTACAGGCTACAGCCGTCATAATGCCGACTACGGCCAAACCGGCGAGCCCTAAAAGTTGCTTCTTCGTTTTTCGCATACTCTACACTCTTTCTTTTTAGTTTTTGTTTGAATTCGCTAGAGCTGCCGTCTCGCAGGGTACTACTCGCAATAGTACCACGGCGACTCGCGTTCTCGTAATTCCACTAGACGAGAGTGCGAGCTTTACGCTCTTTGCGCTTTCTGATTATGATTATAATCCAGACGATGATGACTGTCAACAACAAAATTAACAAAATCATAATAAATACTGGCATAATAATCACAATATGGGTCTCAGTCTTGACCGTATCGGCTGCCGAGATCTTGAACTCTACCTGGAAAATGCCGAGCATCGGGGTATTTTCCCAGTCGACATTCACATGATATTCCGTATCCGGATAGGTCGCAATCGAATCGTTCTTCGAGTAAAGCTCCTTACCGAAGAGCGTCTTCGCCGTGTAGTAATAATAAGCATCGAAGTCAGTATTACCGGTATTTTTGATCGTGGCTTTGGCTGACAAGGTGCCACCGACTGAGAAACGGGTGAAGTCGTAATCGGTGACTTCTGCCGTCTGGCGAGTGTCGCCGATAGAACGACCAGAAACTACCATACCAGCCTGGGACAAGGTCTGGACGCTGGTGCCGGTGCTGGCGCCGTTACTCAAGGTCTGGGCCCAGATGACGGCGTACTGCGCACCACCAGGGACATCTTCGGGGACGTCGATACGATATTCGATGGTTTGGGTCTCGCCTGGGGCAACTTCGCGTATGACACTCTCTTGGTATGAACCGTCGGCATCGAGGAAGCTGATCCAGCGAGCAATCTGGGTGTATTGCGTGGATTTAGAAAAGTCGACGTTGTAATCTTCCCCACTCACGCTGTAGGGCGAAGCGTAAACCTTGTAGCGAAATGGCTCGGTGCCGACGTTCTTGACTTCGATCGCACAGCCAGCGTCGAGGTCCTTTGGACACTTAGCTGCGTTGCCCGAGAGAACATCCCCACCTTGAAGAGTTACAATGGCATGAGTCGGCGAAACCTGGATTGCTGTCGACGGGGCTGCTTGATCTGCCGTCTCCCCTTCGGCGTAGGTGCTGGCTGGGGCCAGAACAGCCCCACCAAGCAACACGAACGCCGTAGTTAGAAATGTGATAATAAACTTTTTCATTGCCTCCTAAACTCCTTTCACTTTTAGCGTTGTTTGCGTGCACGGACGCGTGTAATAATCCAGAAAATGGCACAGAAGATGATGAGTAGAACGATAAAGAGGAACCAAATCGGGCAGAGGAAGACGACCTTGTCTGTCGTGCTGGTCTTGCCAAAAATCGTCACGGTCTGCTTGACTTTGAAGATACCGAGCTGAGGAGCGTTCGGCCAAGTCACGGTGTTAAAACGGCGAGTCTCTGGGAGAATGGTGAGAGTGGCTGGGTTCTCTTCATTAGTATAAACTTCTTCGTTGCCAAAGAGTGGGTAGACTTGCAGGATATAAGTAGCCGTAGCGTGGGTGTTACCAGTGTTCTCGACAATCGAAGTAGCAGAGACCGGAGGGTTGAAAAGGATACTCGGGATTTTGTTCTCGAGAATGTCGCCTTCTTTGCGTGTAGTACCCTGGACATTCGAATAGAGTAACATACCGACGCGACGAACCATGCCGACACCAGAAGTCTGCTGCTCTTCTTCGTCATTAACAATCTCGGCCATCAGGATGGCATATTGACCACCGGCCGGAACGTCGGCTGGAACTCTGATAGTATAGGCCACCTCGACTTGCTCATTTGGCTCGACATGACCAGTAGTCTGAGAAAATTTGACCCAGTTAACAATATCGTTATACTGAGTAGTCGTATCATAATCCTGGGTATAATATTCGTCTTTGACGGTGAAAGGCGCAACGCTCATCTTGAAATTAAAAGCGTTTTTACCAGTGTTCTGAACCTTGACAACATCGGTGAAAGTCTCGCCTGGCTTCAAATCGCCAATATCGGCCTTTGCCGGCGAAAGCTGCAAGCGATACTGTGGGACTTCCTCGTCAGCCCAAACACCAGCAGCACTAGAAACTACCATTAAAGTAGCAAGCAAGAATGCTGCAAAAACTTTGCTAATTTTTTGAAAAATTTTCATTTACCTCCTTATTTCCTTCAATTATATAGCACAAACGTCGATAAGACAAGAGACAAGCTGGGCGAAAAAATCGAATCTCACGCCGGTGGCAAATGTTTAAGCTTTGATTAAGCTTCAGCGCAATCGGTTATGAATCGGGCTAAGCTTAATTCGTTCCCTCTCTGGCATGAGACAGCAACATAATAACAATTACAAAGGTCATATATACAAAAACAATAAATAAATATCAATTATATAGACACAAGAAAAGGAGAATTAATTCTATGTCTAAAATGTCAAAAGCCATTGCAGTACTAGGCGTTGTCGCTGGTCTTGGTGTAGCTGCATTGCCACTGAGCTCGTATGCTGAATCCGAAATCCCGGCAAATTCATTCACTAAAAGCACAAATGCCCAGGTTCAAACAACCGTCGAAGGCGCAATTTCTATCAGCTCAAATATTGAAACTACTGGTATTGGTGGTGAGCAGAAACCAGGCGTCATCGATCTTGGTAGCTTGATGCCAGGTGCAACTACCGATAACATGGCTACTCCACTAGAGATTACTGTAAACTCAAATAGCAAAGAGGCTACATATAGCCTATATATCCATGCTCTCAATGAAGGCAAGATGGTTGGCCAAACTGCTGGTGACAGCATTCCAAACGTCGCTCCAACAGCTAATGCATCTGGGTGGGGTTACGAACTAGGCACTGGTGCTAATGGTGATACCTTTGCTGGTACATACACGGCCTTACCGACCGAAGCAAAGAAGGTCGTAACTTCAACGCAGACTGCTCAAACTGGTGGCGCTGGCGACTTCACTAATGCTAGCAAGTTCAAATTCCAAGCTTCGGCAAGCACAAACCAGACCCCAGATACCTATGTCGGTACTGTCGTCTTTACGGCTGCTTTGGAAAACTAATATAAGCTAAAGCAAACATTTTCTCCCACTCTCTCGCAGGAGTGGGAGAATTTTTTGGATCATTCTAGGTTATTATGGCTGGATAATGCATCGATATAACTTAATTTCTAAACACTTGTGATTATCGTGCTAAAATAGAATTATGAATCCAGAAAGCTCTGAAGAAAAGTTTTATACTGTAAGTGATATTTGTCGAGAGTTAAACGCATCGCGAGGTCAAATAAAGCGCCTTTTGAACAATGGCCTGGTTCGTGGTGTGAAATATCGGAAAAATGGATATCGCGTCATTGACGCTAAGCAGCTCGATCAATTGAGGACTTTTTATTATCTAAGTCGGTCTGGCATGAAGATGAAAGAGCTAAAAGCTTATGCTCGGCTAGAATATGCTGATAAAAATACAATTCCAGAACGCAAAGCAATCCTTGAGACTAAGAAGCGCCAAATGTGGGAAAAGCTCAAAGATTTGCAAGAAAATATTGATTTTATTGAACGAAAAATTGAGATTTGGGAAAAATAGCAAAAAACACAAAGTGGTCACGCTGACCCACTTTTGACCTTTCTTACAGGGGTGAAATAATAGTAAAGTGGTCACGGTAGACCACTTTACTATTTTATACAAGAAATTCTCCGTCCCTGCGAGAGGACGGAGAAAGTAGTACACTATAGTAATCTTCTAGACGTTTTCGAGAACGGCCGTGAAGACTACAGTAGATGTATAGGTGTCTGGTGCCTGATCAGTACTGGCTGAAACACCAAAGGCGAACGTATGAGAATCTTTGTGACTATTCGCGTCGTTCAAAGCAGTGGTATCAACTACCTTGGTTGCATTTGCTGGCACGGCCTTGTAATCCGTTCCGGCATCAAGCTTATAGCCCCAAGCTGATGTTCCGTTAGCGATGGTAGTGCCAGTAGCGATTTTATTGGTTGGGTTGGTCTGACCAATCATATCTGTAACACCGTTCTTGCCGTTGATGTAAAGGCCGTAGCTAGCATCCTTATTATCGTTAGATGAAACTTCGACGGTTAGAGTTTTGCTTGCATCAGCTTCAACTTTACCACCTGGCATCAAATCGCCTAGATCAATTGTTTTTGCAGTAGCATCAGCTGTACCTTCTGTGCCAACCTTAGTTGCAATGGAAATAGCACCACCAACCTTGACTTGAACTTCAGCTTCAGCTTGACTACCAGCATACGGGCCAGTAAGCGTGTCTCCGATTGCAGCATACGAGCTCAGTGGCAATGCAGCTACACCAAGACCAGCGACAACGCCTAGTACTGCAATGGCTTTTGACATTTTAGACATAGAATTAATTCTCCTTTTCTTGTGTCTATATAATTGATATTTATTTATTGTTTTTGTATATATGACCTTTGTAATTGTTATTATATAGGACGGTTATGCTTAAGTCAATAGATTTTCGCGAAGATTTTTAATGATTTTTGGAAGTTTTGCACATGTTCGACGTTGTGCGAAGATGCATGTATTTTAGCGCGTAGAGCTCACGCAAATCGAAGCCGTCGAGATCGCTGAGATACCTCTCCGTGACGGCCTCCGACGAATGACCGAGGCCGGCCTGAATCTGGCGCGTGGAAGCCCCGAGCTGTTTGAGATCGGTGGCGTAGGAATGGCGCAGATCGTGAGGGCAGAAATCACCATACCCAGCGCGAGAAAAGGCGTCGGACATATACTTACGCAAGGTGCAAGTCGCGAGAGGCTGGCCAGCTAGCAAAGGGCTGGGCCAGAGATAATCCTTGATGCCTTGCTGCTGGATCCAGTGGTCTAGTTTATGCTTAGTTTCCGGGCAGAGGAAGGCGTAACGCCGTTTTTGACCTTTGCCACAGATAGTTAGACGACTGCCGTGCAGGTTACTGAGACTAAGCAGACGCAATTCGTTAATCCTTAAACCACAGTCGAAGCTGATCCGAACTAGCAGCCATTCGATTTGGTTGGCCTGGGCTAGAACCCTCGCGACTTCGGCACGCGTGAAACAAACTTTGCGCGCTGGGGCTTCTTTCGCCTTGTCGACCAGGGCTAGCTTAAGCTTTGGCATTGGTAAGTTTACTTCCTGCTGCCAGCGCAGCATCGCCTTGAGATGGGCGAGGCGATCGTTGATCGAGCGCCCCGAATTGCCCCGGGCAGTCTGCGCTGCGATCCATGCGAAAATCATCTGGTTCGTGATTTTCGTCGAGTCGGTCAGCTGCGCTTGCCGGATAAAATCGTTGATGGCGTAAGTTTTGCTGGTGAGAGTGGCCGGTGTCATCTGGCGCACATACTCGCAAAAATGGTAATATTGGTAAGCTTGTTGATAAATACGCCAGCGTGGGCTGGCGACCTTTTCTAGATTGTAGGGCATAGTTCTCCTTAGCTTATTTCTCTATCATAGGGGTTTTGAGAAAGAGATAGTAAAAAATATACCCCAGGCGTCTATGATTGATTCCTGGGGCAACGAGATTATGTCCTCGAAAATCTAGCCAGCTTTTTACAACCCAAGAATATCTTTGAGATATTTCCCGGTTGGGGTGGTGGGATTCTTCGCGAGCTGTTCGGGTGTACCCTGGGCGATGACTTCACCACCGTGCAGGCCACCTTCTGGGCCCATGTCGATTACCCAGTCGGCCGATTTGATAACGTGGAGATTATGCTCGATGATAATCATCGAATTACCACCGTCGACTAGACGACCAAGAATCTCGAGCAGACGCTTGACGTCGTCGGTATGGAGGCCGGTGGTCGGCTCGTCGAGGATATAAAGTGTCTTGCCAGTACTGCGTCGGGCTAATTCGGTAGCGAGCTTAATGCGCTGAGCTTCGCCACCGGAAAAGGTGGTGGCTGGCTGACCGAGCTTAATGTAGCCCAGGCCGACCTCCTGGATCGTGCGTAGCTTCGGCACGATGGCCGGGATATTAGCAAAGAAGTCGACGGCTTCGTCAATCGTCATATTGAGGACGTCGGAAATATCCTTGCCCTTATATTTAATCTCCAGCGCTTCGCGATTATAACGCTTGCCGTGGCAGGTCGGGCAAGTCACATAAACATCGGGAAGGAAGTGCATTTCAATTTTATTAACGCCGTCACCTTGACAGGTCTCACAGCGTCCACCCTTGACATTAAAGCTAAAACGCCCAGCTTTATAACCACGCACTTCAGCCTCGGGCTGTTTCGCAAAGAGCTCGCGAATCTGATTGAAAACGCCGGTATAAGTGGCAGCGTTCGAACGGGGCGTGCGACCGATCGGCGACTGGTCTATGACGATGGTTTTATCGAGGTACTCGATGCCGTCGATGCGCTCATGTTCACCGGCGACAGTCTGCGCCCGGTGAAGGCGCGCTAGGAGCTCATTGGCTAAGATTTCATTCACAAGGGTAGACTTACCACTACCAGAAACTCCAGAGACGACCGTCATCACGCCCAGAGGAAACTTGACCGTGATGTTCTTCAGGTTGTTCTCGCGTGCGCCGACGACGACCAACCCTTGGTCGGCCTTCGGCTTGCGACGCTTCTTCGGCACAGGAATGGTCTTGCGACCGGAGAGATATTGACCTGTAATCGAATCGGGATTGTTCGCGACTTCGTCTGGCGTACCGGCAGCGACCAGCCGGCCACCATTCTTACCAGCACCGGGGCCGATGTCGATAATATAATCCGATTCGCGCATTGTATCTTCGTCATGTTCAACCACTAGCACAGTATTGCGCAGATCGCGCAGATGTTTCAAGGTAGCGATCAGTTTATCATTATCACGCTGATGCAGGCCAATCGAAGGCTCATCGAGAACGTAAAGCACGCCTTGCAGACCCGAGCCAATCTGAGTCGCGAGGCGAATGCGCTGAGCTTCACCACCGGAGAGGGTGTTAGCTGCCCGGCCCAGCTCAAGATAGCCCAGCCCGACATCCTGCATAAACTGGACGCGCTCGCGAATTTCTTTGATAATCGGCGCAGCGATCATAGCCTCGCTTTCGCTAAATTCCAGGTCGCGATTGAGAACCTCCAGAGTAGCGTCGACGTCGAGATTGCACATGTCGACAATGTTCAGGCCATGAACCGTGACGGCTAGGACCGAAGGCTTGAGGCGCGCGCCATGACAAGTTTGACATTCGTGGACACGCATAAAGCGCTCGATGTCTTTCTTCACGAAATCTGACTCTGATTCACGATGACGACGTTCCAAGGTCGGGATGACGCCTTCGTAGGTCGATTGATAAGTCGCGCCGTCGCCCCATTTGCCGTGGCCACCGACCGAGACTTTGTATTTTTCATTGCCGGTGCCATAGAGGATCTTCTCGATCGCCTCTTCCGAAAGATCGCGAATCGGCGTATGGATAGAGAAGCCTTGCTTTTCGCCGACAGCTGCCAAGCGCTTCAGCCACCAAGATTCTTGGTTAATGCGATTGAACGGCCGAATGCCACCTTCAGCAATAGTAAGGTTAGGATTGAGAACAAGATTGGGGTCGATTTCCATGCGTGTGCCGAGACCAGTGCAGGTCGGACAAGCCCCCTGGGGAGCGTTAAAGCTAAAGAGGCGTGGCTCGAGCTCGGGGATGAGTTCATCGGGATGGAGCTCACAAGCGTAACGCTGGGAGAAAGTATAAAGCGTATTCCCAGAGCGATCCAGCGCTAGCCCTGTCGACACGGTGGCGCTCTCCGAATCGAGCCCTAACGGGCCGTGATTCGGACCCGCGCCAGCCTGACCATCAGTGTCTCCAAGGCTAGCGTCAGCGTCGCTCTGGGCGTGCGCTTCGATAGTTGTGCTGTTGTCGTTGATTTTGAGCAGTTTGATGATTCCCTGGCCGAGCTCGAGCGCCTGCTCAATCGAGCCAGAAATACGACTAAGCAAATCGGGCGACAAAATGAAACGGTCGACCACAATTTCGATATCGTGACGGTCGTTTTTATTCAATTCCGGGAACTCATCGAGCGCATAGACAATGCCATCAATCCGAACACGCGAAAAACCCTTCGACTGGTATTGGTCGGGGATGTGCTGGAAACTACCTTTTTTCTGCGAGACGATTGGTGCGAGGAGCATCAGCTTGCTACCGAGAGGAAGCTTCATCACCTCGTTCACGATATCCTCGACACTGCGACGCTGAACTTCGCGATGACAAATCGGACAATGAGGCACACCGACACGCGCGAATAACAAACGCAAATAGTCATAGACCTCGGTCACAGTGGCTACGGTCGAGCGTGGGTTGCGACTGGTTGACTTCTGGTCAATCGAGATCGCCGGCGAAAGCCCGGTAATCGAATCGACGTCCGGCTTATCCATCACGCCAAGAAACATGCGCGCATAGCTCGAAAGACTTTCGACATAGCGACGCTGGCCTTCAGCATAAATCGTATCAAAAGCCAAGCTCGACTTACCACTTCCCGATAAGCCAGTAATTACGACCAGTTTGTCTCGAGGGATGTCGACGTCAAGGTCTTTTAGGTTGTGCTGCCGAGCGCCTCGGACTTTGATATAATTCTCATCCATGTCGCATATATTATATAGTAAATTTTTATAATATGCAAGAGCATAGGTCAAGTTCAAATATTAAGCTTTTATCAACGTGATTCGGTTGGCCTCTCCGAATCGAACTCGCTACGCGAGCCGTGATTCGGACCCGGCCCAGCCTAGCTATTAGAATCACTTATGATAAAAGCTTAATATCTGAACTCCACCTTACAGACTTGCTTTTAATAATCATTAGGCTGCAAAGATTCATACCAAAGCATCAGCTCTTCTGCGAGATAAGCACAATCTTCGGGGGATTTGTTGCCCCAAGTTTTATCCATAGCTAGATCTTTTTGGATGGCTTGGAGCTCGGCCATGAACTTCGGTGCTTGTCCCGAAAGACGCTTCTGGCGATACTCTTCCCAAGATGCCATTTCTTCACTTGCTAAGGACTCAGGAAAGTTCTTTGCCTTATAATGTAATAATAATTCTGGCAAGCGTAGATCTGTAAATTTAGGTCGGAAATCCGTCAGCTCTTTAGCATCATTACTGCGTACGACGTGACAAAGATGCTTATCGGTATCACCGATAAAACCATCGTAAATCGCCGATTCGACGTCGACTGCCTTGGGATACTCCGGACGTTCTAACTTCTGCATACGCTCGACGAACTCAGGATGCGCTAAGAGACTCTTCAGATTACGTTCCATTTCTGCTCGCGTGAGTTTAATTTTCTCCCATCCACCTTCTCGGTCCAAAACTCCGATCGGCGCGACGGCCGGACAATGATTAAACTGTAAAGTCTTGACAATCGGGAAAAAGTCAACTTTGGCCTTATCGGGATGAGATTTTTGCCAATGGTTACCGAATTTCTCGAGATAGCTACCATCTTTTTCGGCTTGCAAAAGCTCGTCGAGATTATATCGCAGATCATAAACTAAGACGTTGCCATTCTTAGCTTCGGCCAAGGGATAGGCGACGGTGGTTTTCTCAAACTCAGAAGGATAACGCCCCGAAGAGTAAACAAAAGGCTCCGGATGGCCGAGATTCACCAGTTTTTGGACGGATTGCTTGCCTCGCATGCTATAGAGAAAATTGAACAATTGGGGCTGCTTGGCCTTAATCAGCTTCGTAACCTCGATCAAAGCAACGACGTCAGCCAAGGCGTCATGAGCATGCTCGTGGGAGATTTGATTTAGCTTAGTCAAAAGCTCGAGGCGATTGGTCGGGCGACCTTCGGGCGTGTAGGGCCACTGGATCCCTTCGGGACGCAGGGCCCGGGTCATGCGCACTACGTCGAGTAAGTCCCACCGGCTGCGTCCGTCACGCCACTGCCATTCGTACGCATCGTAAAAGTTGCGCCAGAAGGTCGCCCGGACAAATTCATCATCAAAGCGCACGGAATTATAGCCCATAATCGTCGTGCCGGGCGTGGCGACTTCCTCGGCCATAAAGCGACAAAATTCGCGTTCGCTAATTCCGTCGCGCTTCGTCATCTGGGGAGTAATCCCCGTCACCATGATGGCGCCGGGGCTAGGTAAAGTGTCATCTTGGAGCTCGACTAGCAGATTCACCGGCTCGCCAATCGGATTAAAATCTAGATCAGTGCGCTGACCAGCAAATTGCATAATGCGATCCGTACGAGGGTTCAGACCGGAAGTCTCGAGGTCATAAAAATAGAAAGTCTGTCGCATGTTTTAATTATAGCACAGCCAACGAGGATAGATGGTCTTGCAAATCAGGTAAAACCTACATTCGACGACAGACATGAAATTTTAAAAGTTGTACACTGAACAAAAAAGAACCCCGATGTATATTACACCGAGGTCCTAATGTACTACAAGAAAAAACAAAACAATGGGTTGCACTGATAATAAAAAGCAGGCTGCGATAATTAAGCGCCACGCGCTTTTACGCGTATGGTGGAATTTTCGGAATTCACCTGCAAGCGCACCAAGTTATCTTGCGCCAGCATTTTGATTTCCGGATGCTCCTCGAGATAAGTTTCGACGAACTTACGTGTCGACTCATCGAGCTCATCCAAGCCGATAATACCACTTTTAGCCTCATCCGTCTTACTGGACTGGTTAGCCTTGCTAGCCATATCGGCCGAATTAGGCTCGCTCGTCGTCTCAATCTCGCCAGCTGCGCCGAAACTAACTGCCGGCGTTTTGTCATCAGTACCGAGATAGCGATTTACCATCGCCTGGTACTGACGCCACTGGATTAGATTGCGCGCGAAAAGATAGGCGTCAGCAATCGGCATGGTTTCAAGCTGAGTCATGCCATTTTCTTGGGGAATGCGCAGCGTCACCATAATCTCAGACTCCAGCAGCCAATCCTTATCCTCTACGGGCTCGCCATGGAGCTTGCGACGCAATCTTTCAGCATCGCGTTGAGCTTTAGTTGGGGCCGGTTTGGGTGGCTCCGACTGCTGACGCTGAGCTTCCAGCTCTCTTTCACGAGCAGCTGCTGCTTTGGCCTGTGCTTTGGCGCGAGCGTGAGTCTGATGCTCGGCGCGCCAGCGATTGTCTTTCTCGACTGCCAACATGACATTAATATACATATCTTCTGCCGAAATTTCCCTGACAAACGCATGCTTATCTCTCGACCAACGCAACTGGACCGGATCTTCGGCCTTGCTCGCTACAACGTAAATCAGCACGCCATAGGCGCAGACGATGACGACAGCCAGGATAATGGCACTTTCGCCACCGTTCCTGAAGTGCGCAATGCCGAATTCGATGATACCACGGATGGATTCGAAATAGAGCAAAATACCCCATATCCATCCGGCCAGCGTCGCCCAAGCCAAATTGATTGCCTGAAGATAGCGATGAGGTAATTTCCCTCTCAATTTGCTGCCCAAGTAAACCGTCAATACTAACATTCCCGGCACATAAATGTACCAGTGGTTCCAGTTAAAACTCCAATTACGCATATATCCTCCTCCTTTCGCGTAACTTTGTTTGTTAAATTGCATCTGGCGAATTCTGCGCCAGTTTTTCTCTTGTCTGAGGCCTGAAACCAGGTCTCTACTACCATTGTAGCACAGATTATCAATTTTGTCAATAGCTAGGCACGATTTTGAGTGGTTTTGAACGGTTTTAAGTGGTTTTTAGACAATTTTAGGCAGTCTTGCGCTTTTTAGCCTGCTTCTTGCTTTTTACTCTGTTTCGCGCAGAAAATGGGCGATTTCAATCGCAGCAGCAGCCCCGTCACCGGCAGCCGTGACCACCTGCTTAGGGCAATCGGTGCGTACATCGCCGGCTGCAAAAAGCCTCGGGATGGCCGATTGATGCGCGAGATGCTTGGCTTCGCCGGTAATAATATATCCAGCTCGATTTAAAATCGTCGATTCGACATCGAGTTTGATCTTGAGCTGGGTCGATCCGGGCAGATTGAAGGCCTTTTTCGTGACATCACGATGGACTGCTCGGCCGAGGAAATCAGTATTTGGCAGCTTGCCAATGCAGACGAAAATGTAATCATACTGACTGAGTAGCTCCTCAGTCGGCTCGAGATTTTCAATAATCTTCACATTCTTAGTGGCACGCAATTTGGTCTGCAAAATCGCGTCGGCCTTGAGCTGGGAATGCGTGATGAGAGTGAGCCGATGCACCAAGGGCGCGAGATAAAGCGCTTCCTGGACAGCAGCGTTCGCGCCACCAATTACGGCGACGTTCTTCCCTTTTGCGAGGACGCCGTCGCAAAGGGCGCAGTATGAGACTGATGGCTCGGGCTTGAAGCTAAGCTGCTTCGGCTTCGTCCCGGTGGCGATTAAGGCAACCCGGCTAGAAATCCATTCCCCGTCGATTTTGAGCTCGAGATGATCTGACTTCTGGACGACGGCCTGACATTCACCATAGTCGAACTTCGCGCCGACGGCTTTCGCCTGCTGTAGCATATTATTGGCTAGCTCCTGTCCACTACCAGAAAAACCTGGATAGTTCGAGATCTCGGCGATTTGGTTCAGCTCACCACCAAAAACATTTTTCTCATAGACTTGCACCTTAAGGCCAGCACGCCCGAGATAGAGCGCAGCTGCCAACGCTGCTGGACCAGACCCGACGATGGCGACGTCTGGCATTATTTCGTCGCGCCTCCGTAGATCAGGTAGTACATTTGCATCTCGATAGCATTGAGATCTTCGTAAAGCTTCATAATGTTTTCTTTTGGCTCGAGCGCCATGACGATGAAATGCAGAGGGGAGTTTTTGCCACCACAAATTTCCTTAGTCTCGCCGTAGGCTAGTTCGCCCGGAATGTTAATCTGGCGAACGCCACCTAACTTCATACCAATCACGCCTTGATTCCAGCCTTCGATCAAGCCCATAGCTGCGCTGAGGGGTGGATTGAGGCTGGTAGGGTCGTCATTATTATTGAAAGACGAGCTAAAGATGCTGCTATCGGCACACCAACCAATGTAATAGGTCAGATAATTCGTATCACCTTCGGTCAGAGTGCGCCCAGTGCCAGCCTGCAGATCTTTGCTCTCGAGACCAGAAGCGTTAGCATTGGTCGAATTGTAAGCCTTGACCTCTGACTTGTACTTCACGAAGCTGGAGAAATATTGATCAGAAAGTGGTTCGGAAGCTGTCTTGAGCTCGGCATTTTTCGCATCATATTCACTCTGGAGCTCAGCTAGCTGATCCGACTGACTGTCGGCTTGGCTAGAGCCACTACCGAGCACGATAAAGATATAGGCCAAAACCGTTGAGCCCAGCAGCAAAACTGCAATCACAATGATAATAATACGCTGAGTCCAGCTAGTTTTTAATGCTTTTTCGTCCATTTTACCTCCTTCGGATTAAATCACGGTCGCACCGACTTGCGCTACTTCCCTGGCAATTTGTTCCATTATAGCAGAGATTTCCTCCGAGTTCAAAGTTTTATTCGTATCCGAGAAACGCAGATGGAAAGAAAGATTCTTAGTCGCGCTATCGGGGCTGGCTTGATAGATTGAAATCGGTGCAAGCTCAAAGATGAGCTCCGACTGATCCAGCGTAGCTTCGAGCGCCTGCGCAATCCGGCCGAACGGCATATCATTAGCAACCTGCAAGGTCAAATCACGCTCGACGAATGGGAATTTCGAGAGCTTGAGCTCGGGATGGGTCTGACGCGTGGCGTTTAAGATTTTCTCGAGGTTAATCTCGCAGGCCGAGATGGCTCCGTCTAGCTTGAACCGACGCAAAACTGCAGCTTTGACTTCGCCGAAGGCACCGGCTTTCTGGCCGTTCACGATGAGCTCGGCCGAACGCTTAGGTTCGAGATAGCCATCATGCTTGGCCGTTGCTGGCGAGAGCGCAGCGTATTCGATTGGTAGCTTCAGACTAGCAAAGAGGCCGAGAACCTTCGCCTTCAGGCTGTAGAAATCGCTCAGGCTAACAATGCCGAGATGAGTCTTGAGGACTGGAGTTTGGTCTTCGTCGAGACCATTAGACTTCAGTGAAACTTGGTTGATCTCGTAAAACGTAAAATCTCGATAATCGGCTTTTTGATTCTCGCGCACTTTGTCGAGCAGGCTCGGGACAATTTGCTGACGAAAACGCTGCAGCTCTGGCGAGATCGAGTTCACGATTTCGTAGCTGTCGGCCGGGTCTTCATTGACTTTTTCGAGTAGCTGACTACTGACGAAGGAATAGGTCAGAAGCTCGTTCATCGCCAAACGGTTCGAGAGAATCTCGCGTAGCTCGATTTTCAGGCTAAACATCGGGTCAATTTCGGATTCGATGAAGGCACGTTTCGGCAAATCAAGCGCAATATTGTCGTAGCCTAGTAACCTACCGACTTCTTCGATGATGTCTTCTTTGATATGAATATCAGTGCGCCATGCCGGGGCCGTTACGGTGAGTTGATCAGCCTTAGCCTTCACGGTGAAGCCCACATTTTCCAAGGTAGTGCTAATTTGTTGCTCAGAGTAATTGGTGCCTAGGAGCTGGTTGATCTCTGCTGTTGTAATTTTTACAACGTTTTCTGTCTGGTCTCCGACCCATTGGTCGACCAGCGCAAGTGGCTCGACAGCGAGCCGGCGCAGAGCTTCGTCTAGTACGAGGCTAGTCATAACTGCCGGCTGTCCCTTAGTGAAGCGCGTGATAGCCTCTGAAAAAATACCGTGCGCCATCTGCGTCTTACGCAAATGATAAAGCGAGAAAGTCGCACTCTCGAGGACAATGCGCTTGGTACTGGCGTCGACCTCAGTATTCTTGCCGCCCATGGCACCGGCCAAAGCGATTGGAACATTATTAGAAGTGATGAGAATATCATTTTCGTCACATTCGATAGTCTTGCCGTCAAGCAGCTGTAGGGGCTCGTCTGCCTTGGCAGCGCGCACGATGATCCTTGGAGTTTTGGTCTGGCCGACGGTGACGAGTTTATCATAGTCGAAAGCATGTAGAGGCTGCCCAGTCTCTAGCATGAGAATATTCGTCAAATCAACAATCGGGTCGATGGCGCGCATACCGGCCTTAGCTAAGAAGACAGCATCGGGTGTCAGATATTTACTGGGCTGGTTATCAGGCAAATCAAAGACGGCGCAACTATAACGAGGACAGAGCTCGGCATCCTGGATTTTTACCTCTATGTTAACTGCCTCAGTAGATTGCAAAGCTGCGTGCTGGCTGAAAACCGGAGGTTCAGTAAAGGCTAAACCTAGAATCCCAGCGACTTCGCGCGCAAAACCAATCAGGCCGAAACAATCTGGGCGATGCGTCAAAGATTTATTTTCGACGTCGAGAATAATATCATTGAGACCAAAAACTTCAGCGAAGTTGTCACCAGGGCGAGCCAGCTTCGGATCGATCTCGGCGATCGTCTTGTGTTCGGTGTCGAGGCCAAGTTCATCGGCTCCAGCCAGCATACCGTGCGACTCGTAACCACGCAACTTGCGCACGCTGAGCCTGAAGTTTTCATTACCATAGGTCTCCGGAACGATGGCGCCAGGCGCAATCCAGACAGCCAACATGCCAGCATGGACATTCGGCGCGCCACAGACAATCTGAATCGTGTCTTCGCCAGCTTCGGCAAATTCCTGAGTCTTCTCGCCGACATCAATCCGACAAAGATTGAGGTGTGTCTCTGGAATTGGCTCAGCCGAAACTACTTTAGCAATATAGACACCTTTGTAACGTGGAGTCCAGTCGATTACCTCTTCGACTTCGACCAGACGCGAACCGATGAGCTCAATTAATTTCTCGTCCGAAATATCTGCCGGAACTTTGGCGTAAGCTTTGACTGTATTTAGTGAAATCCTCATTTAAAACTCCTTCAAGAAATCAAGTTTTCCAGATTCGAAATAGCGTACATCGTTCAGACCATATTTAAGCATGGCGAGACGATCAATTCCACCACCCCAAGCAAAACCATGATAAACTTCGGGGTCGATACCAGCCATTTTGAGAACATTAGGATGAATCATGCCACAGCCCCCCATTTCAAGCCAGCCCTTACCACCAAGTGAAGCTGGCTTTTCAATGAGAAACTCTGCCGACGGCTCGGTGAAGGGGAAATAGCCCGGCTGAGTCTTGATCTTGAGCTTCTGACCATAATAGGCCTCGAAAAAATGTTTCAAAACGCCAAACATCTGACCCATGGTAGCATCTTTCGAGACGAAAACGCCTTCACATTGATAGAAAGTGTGCTCATGGGTTGCATCGGCATCCTCATTGCGAAAGACACGGCCAGGGATGACGACGGCAATCTGGCCACCTTCGTCAAGCTTGTATTTGTATTTCTTCAGGGCACGATGCTGCATAGTCGAAGTATGGGCAGGTGGAATAAAGTTTTCCGAGGTACGGAAAGTGTCATAGCCATCGCGAGCTGGGTGACCCTTCGAGAAGTTCAAGCTATCAAACATATGAAATTCGTCATCAAGCTGGCGCGACTCAATCACGTCAAAGCCCATGCGAGAATAGATTTCCACTACTTTTGCCAACTCACTCATCAGGGGATGCTTAGTGCCGGGGTTAGACTTTGGTAATGGCGTATTCGGCGCAGCTGGAGCCGAAATGTCGATTGGCGAGACATTGGCGCTCTCACTCTCGGCCTCGGCCTGTTCGATTTCGGCGAGGAGCTTTTGCTTTTTAGCATTCATTTCACGACCGAACTCTCCACGCTCGGATGGGGGCAAAGTTTTGATTTTGGCATATTCAGCATTGAGCTTTTTCAGCTCAACACGCAGTTTCTCTATATCTGACATGTATATAATTATATCATAGAGTTAGATAAAAACGATACAGAGTAGCGAGATGATAGCGAGAACGATCAGAACAATCCAAATCCAACCATATTTGCCCGTCTTTTTGGTAGTTTCGGTTGATTCGTCGATTTCGTAGTCGACATCTTCGTCGCGCCGATTTTGAGTACGCGCGCGCAAATCGGCAGAGATGCGTCGATCGAGCTCCGAGCTATTGTTGACATCTTTAGACATAATAATCCCCATGTTGGTTGAATTCCTTTGATTAATCTTAACGCTTAACTTTCTACTTTTCAATTGTACCACAAGTGTGCTACAATTAAGGGAATATTAGTGTAAGGAGGTTAATTAAATGGCAAATCCAAAGCCAAAGAAGACTGCGAAAAAGTCTTCATCCAAACCAGAGAGCAAGAAGGAGGCTCTAGCGACCGAAGCTAAGTCGTTGACCCAGACTACAACAGTAGCTTCAAAGCCAACGACTAAAGGTTTCTTTGCGCGCAAGTGCGATCCAAATGAAAACGTCTTGACGATTTTCAAGTCATCCAAGATTTGGGGCGCTTTGCTCGGTGAGTTAATTGGCACCATGCTGATTACAATGCTCTTTTTGACGCTAGGCATTCACCCACTTTACCTTATCTTCGCCCTGCTTGGCGTTTATATCGTAATCGTTGGTATTTCTGGCGCTAACTTTAACCCATTGATTACCGTCGGTATGATGGCAACTCGTCGCATGTCGGCCATTCGTGGCGTACTTTACATCCTCGCTCAAGTACTCGGGGCTTGGATTGGCTTGATCATCATCAATGCATTCCGTCTTGGCAGTGGTACTGCGACTGAGCTCCCGATGATGACCGAGGTTACATGGGATCTGTTCTGGCCAGTATTGCTAGTCGAGTTGCTAGGTGCGATCGTGATTGCATTCTGCTTCGCTCGCGCCCTACGCTTTGCTCGCAAGAGCCCAGTGACTTTTGCAATCGCTGTGACTAGTGGTATGACTCTAGCCGTACTCTTTGGTATGTTTATCATCCAAGGCTTCTTTGAGATTCAGAGTGGCTTCATCTTCAACCCAGCTATCGCTCTGATGTATCAGATTCTACCAACCACCGTTGATGGTATTGGTGAATTGTTTAGCTTGGCTGGCATGGCATTAGGCGCATACGTATTAGTTCCAATGATCGGTGGCGTACTCGGTTTCTATCTATCAGACGGAATCGGTAAACTCACCGTTGGTGGCTTCACCTGCGATGATTATGATTGCGACTGCGAACTAACCAAATAGTTCTCGCCAGCGAATTTCTAGTAGTGCTTTCTTCTGGAAGGCACTACTTTTGTGCTATAATGATATTATGGTTAAAAGTAAGCCCTCGGCCAAGATAGAAGTAAAGTCAGCGAAAGTGGTTGAGGAAAAGCAAGTCAAAACAGTTAAGCGACGTACGATGTCGCCCTTTCTGCGTATCGGTTTATCGATTTTGTTGATGGTGATTTTGTCGGTACTGTTTGTTTGGTTTATCGAGTACCGTCGCGCACTAAACGATACGGATGAGGCTTGGGAGTTCGTCACGGAGCGCTACTTGGTGTTCTGGTATAGTTGCGTGCTGATGTTCTTTATGCTAGCGACAGTTGTGTCGTTACTTTGGCGACCATTCTTTGGCTCTGGTCTAGTTTTTGTCATCATTAGTATTCTATCTTATATTAATATGCAGAAGTTTCAGTTTCGTTCGGCTCCGCTAGTGCCGGAAGACTTCCAGATGGTAGGTCAAGCCGGAGAAATTATGCAATTCGTTGATCCTTGGAGCGTGACGCGTCTAGTCTTAGGTTCGATTTTTATCCTCGTTGGTTCGGGACTTCTAGAACATTACGCGAGGAAGTTATTTGGCCAAGATAAAAGTGGTCTAGAATGGTGGAAACGTTGGAATATTGCGCCTCGCACGGCTTTTACGATGCTATCGTTAGCCGGACTAGGTCTATCTTCTAGTTTTATCATTAATCATGGCAATCAGCCCGGCATAAAAGTCAAATGGCTCGACACCGAATTTATCGCCTGGAATCAAACGGTGAATTATGATGATAATGGCTTTATCATGGGATTCTTGTACAATTTGGGACGCTCTCAGCTAGAAGAACCGGAAAATTACAATACCGAAACTATCAAAAAGATTGCTCAGAAATACGCTAAGCTGAAAGCTGCCGACGATACAGAGCGCGAACCTCTCAGTAAGATTGTTGACAATGTAATTCTAGTGATGAACGAGAGCTTTTACGATCCGGAGATTTTGGGTGACCATTATGCACACACTGGTGGCGATGTAGTGCCAAACTTACATACCCTTTTCAAGAAATATCCCAGTGGTTATATGTATTCGCCAGAATACGGTGGCAACACGGCGAATATCGAATTTGCTGCGTTCACGGGACTGTCGAACTATTGGGCGAACGATGTACCGTATGTTAATTCGGTCTCCAAGATTAGTAATATGCCGGGACTCGTGAGCTTTACTAAGGCCGATAATTTTAAGACCACGGCAATTCATTCCTTCGATGGCACGATGTATAAACGAAACATTGTATATAATAATATGGGCTTCGATACCTTCTTGGACAAAAGCAGCATGAAGCATCAGGAGTTGGAAAACGACAAAGGTTATATTAGCGATCGCGCCGTTTATCAGGAAATCCTTGACGTATTAAATGACGGCGAGAAGAATCATATGGTGGGTGCCGTGACGATGCAGAACCACGTCCCCTTCGACTCAGCTCAGTATGAAGATTATCACTTTACCTTGAAGAATCGAGTTGATAACTGGTATGGTGCCGAGTCGTCGTTCGAGAGCTTGCATCGCTCTGATCAGTATCTCGGAGAGTTCATCGAAGAACTCGATAAGCTCGAAGGGCGCACGGTGCTGATTTGGTTTGGTGATCATGCTGCCGGAGTGCTGGATCATTATGCTAGTTCCAGCGAAAAAGAGTTACGCGATCTAGCTCATATGACGCCCTATTTCATCTATACGAACTTTGAGGTTGAAGACCCTTATACGATCAAGGAGGTCGCCGAAATGAATAAAGCGCTAGGTTTTAATTTTCCGACGAAAGGCGTAGATCTGCCGACCGTGACGCCAAACTGCTTAGCAAACGAGCTTTACGATTTATTGGGCGCTAAGAAGCCGTCGATGATGTATCTTGTTGATATGGTTTGCGAGACAACGCCAGTTCTGACTGCGAACTATTTTGATGGTAATTTGCCGGAGAATACTGGAGTACTGGGCGAATACCAGCTAGTGAATTATGACATTTTGAATGGCGACCGTTATTATCTCGCCAATTAGTCGTAGCGACTTATAATTATTGCTTCGGGAAGAGTGGCTTGGTTGGTGGGGTGATGAGTTTGTCCTCGCTAAAGACTTCGAGGATTTGCACGGCGACGTTCGGCATGAATGGCTCGAGCAAATTCGCAACTTCGAGAATCTGCTCGACTAAATGATGTAGCACGCTCTCTAGCTTTTCAGTCTCGCCCTGCTTGGCTAGTTCCCAAGGCTTAGTCGTATCAATTTCTTTATTAATATCTTGGACTTTTTTCCAGACATAGTCAAAAGCTTTGGAGAACTCAAAATTCCCCATTAAGCTCAAATATTCAAGGTCAGTAACTTTCTGCTCTCCTGGCAGGCCACAAATCCCATTCTTCAGACAAAGCGTAGCTAATCTTTGTACGAGGTTACCAAGGTCATTAGCTAACTCATTATTATAGGCTTGCTCGAATTTCTCCCAAGTGAAATCAGAGTCAGCAAAGGAATCAATGTGACGCAAGAAGAAATAACGAAAAGCCTCAAGACCATGCCTATCTAGCACTGCTAACGGGTCGACAACATTGCCAATGCTTTTACTCATTTTCTGACCATTAGCTAAAATATAACCATGGGTCATGAGAGTCTGTGGCAAAGGTAAGCCTAAGCCGAGCAAAATAGCTGGCCAAGTGATAGCATGAAAGCGCAAAATGTCCTTGCCAATGAATTGTACATCGGCTGGCCAAAAGTCAGAAATATCTTGGTCCGGATAGCCGAGAACGGTAATATAATTACTGAGCGCATCCAGCCAAACATACATAACCTGCGAGTCATCACCCGGCACTGGCACGCCCCAGCTCAACTGACCCCGAGGACGAGAAATCGAAATGTCCGGAGCGTCATCGAGCAAGCGCAAGACTTCTTGTTTGCGAAATTCTGGCAAAATATGCATTTTATCGCGCTCAATCTGCTCACGAATTTCGTCCTTAAAGTCAGCAATGCGCAGATAATAGTTTTTCTCACTCAAGCGTATATAAGGCTTTTGATGGTCAGGGCAAACACCTGCGTTCTCATCATATTCCTTCGTCGTCACAAAACGCTCGCAACCTTCGCAGTACCAGCCATCGTATTCGGCTGCGTAGATATGTGATTCTAATTTTCGCCAAATCTCTTGACAACGGCGCACATGTTCTGGATCGGTCGTACGAATGACATCGGTATAGCTAATATTCAGCTTCTGAATAAAATCTTGGAATTTTTGCGAGTTCATCGCAGCATAATCTTCCACCGACACGCCATTTTTCTGGGCCGTGCTAAAAACTTTGTTACCATGTTCGTCGGTGCCCACCTGAAAGCGCACTTCGTCGCCTAGTTTGCGTCGAAAACGGGCGTAAGTATCGGCCAATAGGTAATCGAGGGCATGACCAATATGAGGGTTACCATTAACATAAGGGATTGCTGTACAGATATAAACTTTTGACATAACTAGGTACATTATAGCATAAGTCTTCGACTGAAGAAATAATTGCCCTGCAAAAAACTAAGAGCCCCTGCGAGCCCTTAGTTTAATTTGAACGAAATGGACTATTCGACTGTGCAGACGAAGCCACTTTCCTCGTAATGCTTCTTGACGGTTTCTAGCGCTAACGAAGGATCATTTTCGGTGGTATTATAGATGAAGGTGCGAGCGTCGGTTTCCGACAAGTCGCCTTCCTTCGAGACAACTTCGGCAGTCATCGTGTTACCGTTGACGGTATATTTCGCCTCGAAGCCATTTGCATTGTTGTTAACGAAGTCAACTTGAGAAGCAGCGAAATTGTCACGCGCGACATTAGCATCAGCTTCACTATCGAAAGTTGCGACGTAGTCCAAAGTGATAGCTTTCAGGCTGTCGCCAGCGTAATTGAGCGTAAGCTGTTCGCTACCAATCACCGGATGGTCGTAGCCAATCAAATAGGTGTAATCATTTTCGCGACTACAGTTCATTAGATGAATCGCTGCGTTCGAATCTTCGTTGGAAATGTTATTATTGACGTAGATAATTTCCTTGTCGTTGCGAGCTTGATTCCACATGATAAAGAAGACAATCGCTGCAACCAAGAAGAGCACAGTTGTAATCGCCAGGATAATCGTCAAGGGATTAAACAAAGCCTTCGGTCCGTCGAATTTGGCTGCTGGGTTAGCTGCCGGTTGGAAAGCTGGGTTGATGCCACCTAGAGTGGTTGACGCTGGACCAGCTGAAGCTGGGTTGGCGTCCGGCGCAGGAGCTGGAGCCGGGGCCGGCGTAGGAGCAGGCGACGGCGCGACGGGCTGAGCGAAAGGATTATATGGCGCCTGTGGTGCAGCTTCAGGAGCTGCTGGAGCTGGGCTAGGGGCATAGGCATTACTAAGAGGCGCGAAGGCTGGAGTAGCTGGCGCTGGATCGGTTGGGATTGGTGGCACCGAAGTAACGCTACCAATCGAACCCGGCACTGGCGCAGCCGGAACGAGAGGCTCTTCAATCGGAGGAGTCATCATTGCTTCCGGATTCGCAGCCCCGAGCTGATCAAGTCCCATGACACCAGAATTATTGTTGGCTGCCATACCAGCAGAAGTCAAACTATCTTCTGCCGATGCCAGACTATCCGACATGGATAGTCCTGGATTGGTCGAACTACCGGTCGCACCAAAATCTGGCGTTCCTGGATTTGCTAATGGGTTATTTTCTTCGGGGTTCATAATGCCTCCCTTTTGCCTGTCTTTCTTTTTAATTTTTGTTGTTAATACCTAATTTGTTACTATTTTAACGCTTATGCTACAAAAACACAAGTACTTTTTTTCAATTTCTTGGTATGACTTTGGTCAAATCTTCCCAATCCCAGAGTTCGAGGTCTTCAGCCCGAGCGTCAGGATTAATCTGCAAATCTGTTAGCGCCTGGCGCCAAAATTCTTTCGTTCCTTGCAAATTGGCTAGATTATGCACCAACTTTTTGCGTGGGCTAGCAAAACCAGCCTGAGCGAGCTTGAGTGCAGCGTCAGAAACTTGCGCCTCAGCCAATGGCCTCATAATCAAGGTTTGACTATCAACCTTCGGTGGAGGTGTAAATTCGCTCGCTGGCACGAAGGGGCCGAGTTCGACCTCGGCGTGGTTTTGCACCGTGAGCGAAAGCAATGAATGGTCGCCTGGTTCGCTGGCAATGCGCTCGGCTACTTCTTTCTGCATCAAGAGGACAATCTGACGGGGCGCCGGTTGCAGCTCGATCAGCTGGCGCACAATCGGCGAAGTGATATAATACGGGATATTCCCAGCCACGACGTAATTATCCGTCTGCACTAAACTAGGGATATCGGTAGCCAAGATGTCTCCCTGCACGACGCGTAAATTCTTGCCGGGAAATGATTTGGGTAAATTCTCGGCCAGACGCTGGTCAAATTCTACGGCAATGACCTCCTTAAATCTTTTCAGCAAACTAGAGGTCAAAGTTCCGAGCCCCGGCCCAATCTCTAGACAAACCGTATTCTCATCGGCCGACTGCGCCGTCAGATCGGCAATTTCATCTAGGATAGCCCGATTCTTGAGCCAATGTTGCCCCAGCGATTTATTATTTTTCATGCTTATCCTGCTGATGGCGTTGGCGTTTTTGGTGAGCAAAGACACGCAAATCTACTGGTAAAACTCGCAAGGCTAGCAAGATATCCTCGAATTTTGTCATTTTAATACCATCCCGTGCGCGCCTTGAAGTCAACTGCACCTTGCCAGCTGCCATAACGACCTCGAACATACCCGTCCATCCAACGAATCTGCGTGATAGGGTTCGTGCGCCAGTCGTCGCCGGCCGTGGCCATCTTGGTGCCTGGCAGGGCTTGTGGAATACCATAAGCTCCCGAGTAAGGGTTTTCGGCGTCAACGCGACAGCCCGATTCTCGGTAGATGATGAAAATTGCAGCTTCAAGATCGTTCTCAGGAACACCAGCTTCGCGTAGCCAAGCAGCACAGGTTTCCTGCTCCGGCGAAATCGAAAGTTTTGCACCAACGACGACGATCTCTGGGACCGGCTCAAGTTTAATTTCTTCGGACTTGAGCGTGCGACTGACCTCTACGTTATCGACAAACTCCACGTCATAGACACTAACTTTGCGTCCATCCTCGCCGACCTGCTCGACATAGCTCTCGCCCCGGGTCAAATTATAATCATAGCGCGTCTCGGTCGGATAAGGCAAAGTTTCGTTCAAGGTCACAGTGCGACCACCATTACGCCGAATGATGTAAGTTGAAGCCACGCCAGCCTCTAAGAAGTTATCGTTCAGGCCGGTACTGATTTCGTCGCCATCATAAACGGCAAAACCAGCCTCGACAGCGATAGTTTTCGGGTTATAACTGGCCGTCATCAGATAGCGTCGCTTATCGCCGTCGATCACGACGGCTGGACGCGCGCGATGAATATTAATATTATAAACTTCCCCAGCAATCACAGCGTCCATGCCCGGCTCTACAATATCGGCCGAATCTACCATAATCTCAGCCCGTTCCAAGGCCTCACTCACCGTCGAAGCTGTAGTTTTGACGGTGAGATAATTCCCGTCATCATAAATCGTCACAAAATGTTCGCTGCCATCGGTATGTTCGTCTTCAGCCAATGCAAAATTACTGCGCGTAAAACAGGCGCAAGCCAAAACCAGGCCAATCACACCAATCATCAGCGTGCAGCAAAAATTTCTCAATTTGTATTGCAATTTCATCATTGCACCTCTATTATAGCAAACATTAACGATTCTGTCAAGATGCTTAAGCTCAATTTGGTCGCTGTTAGGGGTATTTTTGCCAATTTTTGCCTCGAAATCAAAGATGCCCCGGGAGGTAAAAGGGACAGCTCATTTGGGAACTAGGCGCCAGAAGCCAGACAACGTACTGGGAAAGCATAAGTGCGAGTGTACGGACCGGCCGACGAATGGAGACCTGAAGCATGAAAGTAGAGACTGTACGCAGTAGCCGATGTAGAACTAGAAAAAGAAGCAGCAGCCGACGACCAATCGTAACCATCGAGACCTGCACTCATCAAGAATCCACGGCTCAGGGTAACGAGCCCACTGCGCACGAAAAGAGCCCAAGAAGCATAGACAATTTAGTAAAACTTTGCTAGTATAGGATTACGAGTTATTTAGTGTTTCAGATTATGGTCTGAAACACTTTTGATTTGAGCTTTTGCAATCATGCACTCGAACCATAAAGCGATTCGAAAACGAATAGACTTTAGATCCATAACCGTCGAACGGCCCGTACGCTCGCTGGTACGGTTTCCCAGTACGTTGTCTGGCTTTTGGTGCCTAGTTCCCTAGCCTTCGTAAACCGGAACGTCGTCCGGAAATGGGTCGAAATCGTCGCTTAGACCACTATCAAAGTCACTAAATTCCCCGTCAGGATCACCACCAAGGATGCCAAATTCACTGCTGCTTAAGCCAGCGTTATAACCGTTCTCGCTCATGACGATATCGTACTCGCCCGACTCGCCGAAGCCACCTGAACCATAGGGATTATAGCCTAATTCGAGGAGAAATTGTGATGGTTCATTATAGGTACGACCACCGAAGGCATAGCGTGAGCTGGCGAAGGTGAGAAAAAGATCCTTCATCGCACGCGTCATACCGACGTAAGCTAAGCGTCGCTCCTCTTCGAGCTCGTCTTCGGAACTTTCAGCACGACTACTAGGAAAAAGGCCCTCTTCTAGCCCGACGATGAAGACGACTGGGAACTCCAGACCCTTAGCAGCATGCAAAGTCATGAGCGAAACCGAATCTTTGGCTGTGGCCTCGTCGGCTGAACTCAGTAAGGCAGCATCGGCCAAAAAATCTTCCAGTGCAGCGTAAACGCTGGCGTTGCTGGCGAGGACCTCGAGGTTACGCATGCGTTCCTCGCCCTCGGGGGTTTCGGCGCGCAGCAGGCCGGCGAAATCAAAATACTTGACGGCGCGCTCGACGATGGCGCTGGGAGGGATGAGGACGGTCGCGCCGTCAAGAATCTCAGCGCCGGCTGCGCCTACTAGGTCAGCGAGGTCATCGCCAGCACTTGCCTCAGCGACTTCCTCCAGGAAGTTCGCTACCCTCAGCAGCGAAAGTTTAGCACGTGCAGCGAGCGTTTCGGCTGCATTGCGCAAATTAGCTTCGGGATGCGCATCAAGATAAGCAAAAAGTTTATCGAGCGAAGCTTGACCAACCCCGGACAAAACATTTTTTGCCAGGCGTTCGACGCTCACACGATCACGAGGATTGACGATCAGCTTCAAAATCGCGAGAACATCTTTAACCTCTTTGCGATCATAGAAGCGCACCCCACCAATAATTTTATACGGGATACGCGCCAGCATGAAAGCTTTCTCAAAAGCGTAAGATTGAGCATTTGTGCGATAAAGCACGGCGAAATCGCTAAAACTGCGCCCAGATTTGGTCATTTTTTGGATTTGGCGCGCGACATAGTTCGCTTCGCCGGATTCATCCATCAGATTCTCGACCGTAATCGGGTCGCCCTTGCCAGCCTTCGTGAAGAGTGTCTTGCTAGTGCGCGTTTTGTTCTGGTTAATGATTTTTTGCGAAGCTGCCAAAATATTACCAGTGCTGCGATAATTTTCTTCCAGTTTGACGACCTTTGCGCCAGGAAAATCACGTTCAAAGTTCAGAATATTAGTAAAATCAGCCCCTCGCCAAGAGTAAATCGATTGCCAATCGTCGCCCACCACACAAATATTGCGTTCCTCGTTAACCAAAAGCTTAATCAAGCGATATTGAATCGCGTTCGTATCCTGATACTCGTCGATGAGAAT
Organism: uncultured Candidatus Saccharibacteria bacterium; assembly: GCA_964515845.1. Classification (GTDB taxonomy): domain Bacteria; phylum Patescibacteriota; class Saccharimonadia; order Saccharimonadales; family Saccharimonadaceae; genus Nanosyncoccus. The sequence goes on from CAZEVF010000010.1 coordinate 28,904, forward strand.
ATGGCGAAACTTCTTTTGCCATTTGGCGCGCACTTCGGCGTTCTCGGCCAGCATATCAGCCGTTTTCGAAAGCAAATCCTCGAAATCCAGCGCCGAGGCTGCAGCTTTCTCGATTTCGTACTGAGCGTAAACTTCGGCTGCCATTTTCTGGTTCGGATAAATCGCCTCCTTGCGCGCATCAGCTGGCTTCAGCCCGAGATTCTGCCAATGCAAAATCATGCCGTGCACAACCTTTGGTGTCAAGCCCTTCTCATTCTTGCCAATCTTGAGATTACGCATGATGCGACGCACCAAGGTGAGCTGATCGTCGGCATCATAGATCGTAAAATTGCGATCAATCCCAGCTGCGAGATACTCCATGCGCAGGATACGCACACAAATGCCATGAAAAGTCCCCATGAAGGGCATGAAAGAGCCCGGAACTTGACCCGGCTGCTGAGTAGTAGAAGACGCCGAATGTAGTCCAAGAGCACTCACGTCAGCATCGCCCACGGCGCGTCGAAGCTGCTCGGTCTGCGCCATTAAATCAACATGCCCAATCGCAGCCTCACGCTGGCGCTCCAGGAGATTCCAGAGGCGTACGCGCATTTCTTTGGCTGCCTTATTGGTAAAAGTCACGGCCAGAATCTGGTTCGGACGGACGCCATGGAGAATCAGATTCGCGATTCGGTGGGTCAGAACTTTGGTCTTGCCCGATCCGGCCCCGGCCAAGACCAAAACTGGCCCTTCCAAAGCCTCAACAGCCTCGCGCTGGGCTGGATTCAATCCCTCCAAAATCATTTCCATTATTTCATTGTAGCACAGATAGAGTATCATCACCAGTATCCCAAAACCACTCTGGCCTAATAATGCATGAAATATAATATCCAAGAGGCGCGTCCACGATATTTAAGCAACACGACATAGTAATTTTATGCTACAATAGAGTGAGAAAAAGGTCACGTTTAAAGTTTAACAGTCTATCTTTCTATTGTAGCACAGATTGCTTAGAAAGTCAATAGGAAGAAGGCTTTTTTGAAGAAAATCTATATAAATGTTGAAATTAAGCCGAAAAAATCGCCAAACTAAGCAAGCTGCGCTGGAACGTAAGATTCTGGCCATGCTATCTTTTTTCAGCGTTTCGATTGGGTTGTGGGAGAATTTTCGTCAACTTTGGCTGCAAGAAAATGGACTTTCGGCGCAGGACGTTAGTAGCATTACGAGTGTCGGTTTGCTAGTGAGTGTGACCGGCGTCATCATGGTGGGTTGCTGCGTGAAGATGCGCCAGCTGAAACCGTTTATTGCCGGGACGCTGGGAGTGAAATTCGTCAATTTGCTACTCCTACTCAGCCTTAACGCTTCTGGTAATTTACCAATGATTGACCTTTGTATCGTGATCGATGTAGTGACGAGTTACTTGGTTTTGACCGGCGTCTATCCTTTGATTACGACCGTGATCAAAAGTAATCGCGTTTATAGTAAACGCAAACTAGTCGAGTACCTCTTTCGTGACGTTGGCGTCCTGGTCGGTGGGATTATCCTCGGTCAACAGGCCTTCGGAGCGACGGTAGATTATAATATTTGTTTACTGATTTCGATGCTATTTCTCGGGCCGGCGATTATGATTATGTTTGAGATTGATGCTAAGCCGACAGAAATCCGTCCGACGAAGCGTGGCGCTGCGCTCAAATATGTGATCGGTAGCAAGCTGCAAATTCTCTATATGGTTTATGCTTTTCTAGCAGCGATGTCCTTCGCGACGGCGCTCGGATTAAAAATGCTAGTGCTAACTAATTACCTGCATTTTTCAGCCGGAACAGCTACGAATTATCTGCTCGTGGTCGGTCTGCTTTCGGACGTGGTGGGGATTCTGGCGCTGAAATATTTCACGCCTAAGAACGATTATATTACCATGAGCATTAAGTTCGGTATTCGTCTAATTGCTTATATTATGGCGATTATTGCTGACGATCCTTTCGTTTCCCTGCTCGCGATTACCTGGTCGATTCTGATTTCTACGGCCTACGAAGACGTCACCGATGGCAACTATATCAACATCATTCCAAATCGTTATCAACTGAGCTATAACACGATTAAGCACGTCATGAGCTACACCGGCGAAGCTGCTGGGATGCTAGTCTGTGGGCTGACCTATAGTTTTGGCGTACCCTGCATGCTGGGAGCGTCGGCGATTATCATGGTTTTTCAGATGGGGATCGCTTATCGCCTGATTTATCTGCGTCAGCGTCGACACCGAGTGCGTCATTCTGCCTCGCGTATGCGTTATAACTAGTTGAAATTAGCCTAAATTTGCTAAAAATCGGTATTTTATGTCAAAATTAGCAATTTTCTTGTTTTTCTGGCAAAATAAGCATAATAGGTATTGACATTTTAGAGAGTCTGTGCTACAATGAAAGTATAGATAACTGAGGGGATTATCGAGGCACATTAACAGGTAGTAGCTAAGGTAGTTCCCTTTTGATTTTGGAAAAATGATGGAGGGAAAAAGATGAAAGAAACAAATTATGAATTGGCAGAGAGCAAGAAAGGCGAAGTAAGAAACCGGTCGAAGATGCATGGGGTATTCTCAGCCTTGGGCGTCATTGTATCTGGTGGAATGGTGGTTGCATGTCTGTTCTGGGCGAGAGTCATTCTGATTAATCTGCCTACTATGTTCAAAGAGTTATGGCTGGAGCAGTTAAGCACATACATTGAGGCTTCTGAGGAGATCTCTGAGCATATAGATGACTCCACTAGGGCAATTGACTCCGTAGACGATAATATCTCGGGGATTGCCAAGCTCGAGCTTTCGGCAGATGAAGAGCCAGAACGCATACCGTGTGAGGTCTTCCTGACCGATATGAGTGGCGAAGTCTTGCTCGGAAAAATCTCTGGTAACACTGACAGAACCAGTAGATGGATATTGGAGAAAAATCAGGATGTTTTGGTTAGGATGGATTTACCCGTTGAACCTAACGATTTCAACATCGAGATTACTTCTACTTATCCATATCAGGTGAAGTCCGGGGAAAACGGAGTGATTGAGATTGAAGTAACAGATGTTAATACTGGCGTGATTTACGTTGGTTCGTTACTCTTTACGGCGTACGATGACTTGACTATGCAGGCTGGCGTACAACATTGTGCTAATTATAACAGTGGCGAGGTAGTGGCTGAGGATAACTATATCCATTACTCCCTTTATACTTCTACCGGGGATGCGCCTCGCAGGACCTACGGTGGATACAGTGGATGGATGGGAAGTGTGCACTACTGGATCGAGGCAATCGGCGACTTTGACGAGTCTGAATATAACAGCGATCACTGTGCTTATTGTGGTCACGATATAGAGCGTCAGGTATGCAGACATTGTAGCAACGACTGGTCGCGCAGCAATCCTGAATGGGTAAAGTCGCCGGAAAGATGATTTCCCTTGTGATTTTTTGCTGAAAATGGAGGAAAAATGATGAAAGAAAAGATGAGAAAGCTGATGTCAATGTTAAAGAGAATTGATTACGTCATGGTAGCTTGCGTTTGCATCATGGCGATCATTGCGAGCGTAACCTTCTGCGGGGTAAAAATGAAAGATTACGATTTGAAATTCGTCGAGACGATGATAAAGAACCAGATTCAGCGCCTGACATCCAACCAGGGCCAGAGTAAAGGAAATGACCCCCACCTGGAGCCGATTTATTTTGGGAACGGTCAAGTGGGTGGTGGAGACGAAGCCGTACACGGTGATAGAGAGACCAGAGACATATACAAAGACAAGGCAGAACCAACGTCGAGTCCCGATTTCGACTCGACGGCCCTTGACAGACCATGCGACTCTGACAATGTTATCATTGATTTTAATACGGATGATGAGACTATCGGATGTAATCCGTATGGCGCGAATGGCCCAACAGAGGATTTGACTGAAGAAGAACTTCTGAAGGTCAGGCAGTTACTGGAAATGTCGCGTTGTTCGGATTAAAAGCGCTTGGCTTAGCTACATAAAGGCCTGTAACGTTACAGGGGCACCTATTAGGTGCCCCTTTTCCATTGACCTATTCTAGCACAGCCTTAATACGGCGTACGCCAGCGCTCGAAGATTCTTCTTTAGTAATCTTAAACTTACCAAGCTCACCAGTATGCTCGACGTGAGGACCACCACAAATCTCAATCGAAATACAATTGTCAAGGACTTGTTGCTGCTCTGGAGTGGCGGGTGTCCGCGCTTCATCTGAAGATTTCGCGCCGGACAGCCCTAGCTTGTTTAGCCACTCCGTAGCAGCATCCAAGCCCTCTCCAATCATATACACAGTGACCCTGTCGGGATACCTATCTCTGAAAGAACCATGCGCGTGCAAATCGTCGAAAGCGTAATCCTTGTCATATTCAGCGTGGACGACCGGCAGATCGGCCTCGATCCAACGATTGACGCGCTCCTCGACGCGTTTCAGCTCGTCTTCGGTCAACTTGTGATCAATGTTAAAGTCAAAACGCAGGCGCTCGGGCGTCAGATTACTGCCCTTCTGGCTAATGCTCGGGTCAACTTCTTGTTGCAAGGCTGCGAGCAACAGGTGGCAAGCCGTGTGATATTTGACGGTTTGGTCGCTAGTATCGGAAAGTCCACCCTTGAACATGCCCTTCGAGGCCGTCTTGCTACGCTCGCGCTGCTCGTCGAGAGCCTTTGCGAATTCGTCTTGATAATCCTTTGATAGGTTCACGCCGAGCTTATACGCTTCCTCGACCGAAAGCTCGAGAGGAAAACCATAAGTATCTTGCAATTTGAACAAATCATAGCCCGTAATGGTCTGGCCAGAGCCAGCCAACTTTTGCAACTCCTTCATGCCTTTATTGATGGTCTTACGGAAGGCCTGCTCTTCCTTGGTCAGAACTTCGAGTACTTGGGTCCGATTTGGTAAGATGTCGTCCGAGAGCTCACGATAATTCTCCTCAATTACCGGCAAAATCTCGGCCAAAAATTCCTGGCCAATGCCGAGGTCGAGCGCACGCAAAACGGCGCGACGCACCAAGCGACGCAGAGCGTAACCCTGGGCCTTGTTGCTCGGCAAAAGGCCTTGGGCTGCGAGCAGATATGCGCCACGCAAGTGATCAGCGATAATGCGCATTTCGTCGGTATTATTATCATAGCTCTTACGCGACATTTCCTCGAGTTTCTCGATAATCGGCGCGAGCAAGGAAATCTTGAAAACATCAAAGCTATTAATCGCAGCTGCCGTAATACGCTCGAGGCCACCACCAAAGTCAACATTTTTATGCTCGAGCTCAGAGAAAGTGCCGTCGGCATTGCGCTTGTACTGCATGAAGACTTGGTTACCAATTTCCATGAAGCGTGCTCCGTCGCTGGCCGGGTGCGACTGGCCATATTTCTCGACGTCTTGTTTGTCTTCGCCAAAATCGTAGAAAACTTCTGAATCCGGGCCACAAGGATCACCCAGAGGCGTCGTCTCGATACCACCACCTCGGCTCCACCAGTTTTCCTTGTCGTCATAGAAGAAAATACGCTCACCGGGTTTGATTCCCCGTTTGTCGCCGTCAGCAGCCGAGCCCATGTCGACGACTTTTGCCTCAACACCAGCCTTTTTGAAAACGTCTTGCCAGATCTTGGCAGCTTCGATATCCTTCGGAATGCCATATTTCTCATTACCGATAAAGCATGTCACATAGATCTTCTCTGGATCGAGGCCAACTTCTTTAGTCAAAAATTCAAAGAAATTCTCGATTTGCTCTTTCTTGAAATAATCGCCCAGCGACCAGTTACCTAACATCTCGAAAACCGTGGTATGGCGAGGATCGCCGACGTCCTCGATATCTTGCAGGCGCATGCTAGGCTGAGAGTCAGTCAAGCGCGTGCCTTCGGGGTGAGGTTGACCAAGGAGATAAGGCAAGAGGGGCTGCATACCGGAGCCAGTGAAAAGTGTCGTCGGGTCATTCTCGAGCACGAGTGGAGCCGGGGGAATGACTTTATGACCATGCTTAACTTGAAAATCTAAAAATTTTTTACGGATATCGTTTGCGTTCATAAGATATATTTTACCACAGATAAGGGGTATAAGAAAGACCCGTGCATGATAGTCACGGGTCTCCTCAGTATTCTAGAATACTTTGCGCAGCTGATATCTGGCATGGGCCAAATCAATGACTAACCTGACGCCAACAAACATAAGGGTGATGACCGACAGGATGAAATTGAGTGGCAATGTCAGAATGAAGTTTTCGCCTGACATAATTCCTACGGCAATGATTGCTACGACTATCGCCAGACAGGCAGCAAGCAACAGCCGATCGTGCCATTTGAGCTGTTTCAGTCTCTCAGGAAGATGGCGCAAGTCGTAACAAAAGATACAGTTCGCTGTCGCGTAAGCCAGCAAACACCAATCAAAACGATTACGAATCTCTTCCAGCGCAATAACTGTCAGCATACCAGGAAAGCTAAACAGGCCCAGCACCATCATCACGCCAATCAGGGCCACAATGCGATCCCCCCAACCATTTTCCATCGGCCAATACTGGCAGAGGCCAATTACCATGCTAATAAAGATAGCACAGCAATTCAGCCCGGCGCAGGTAAATAGCATGTCGGCGTAGGTCGGAGGTACAGCTTTCGCTTCCGGGTCGCCGAACAGTTCGAGCCGACGCTGCACCCGATCGCGCTTACTTTCCAGGCGAAAAATCTGGTCCTGCAGAGCGTGCAGTTCTTCCCAGGGATAATAGGGCTCACCCGGCACATAAATGTTCTTCATTTCTGCTCCAGATGCCAGGATATGCTTGACCAGCTCAACCTTCTGTTTGCGCGCCTCGTGACCTTCACGCCATTCGTCGCGCATGATCTTCTCCTTCTGGGTTGCCTCGGCGATTTCCCTGTTCAACTTCTGGATTTCTTTCTGCATTTTAGTCATAATTCCCTCTCCTTTTTCTGTATATTTTCATGCATTTAGCACCAAAATCAAGCCATACTATCTCTAGTATTCTAAAACTAACTGATAAAGGGCTAAGTTTTTAGACTCATACTTCCATTGTAGCACAGATTGTTTATTTTGTCAATAGTAATAATGCTTTTTTGCGAATTTAGTAGCCGTAATAGCCCTCGTAATAGGCGTCGTCATAGATATCTTGGCAAATTCCGGTGCAATTCTCGGGAGGATTATAGCCTCCACCTTCTTGACCGTAACGGTGATCCCAGCTGCCATTGCCATAAGCTTCATCCTCGATGTCGTCCCAACAGCGACCGGCTTCGTGGTGGATGCAACCTCGATGACCACCAGAAAATCCAGGCCGGCTCGTGCTAGAATTATTAGCGCCCGGGCGATTGGTGGAACCGCCGGAATTATTGTTTGGCTGGTTCTGTTCGGCACGCCGAGCACGCTCGCGACAAAGCCCGATATCGTCGGTAGAAGCGTGGCCGGGGTGGGTTTCGCTATAATGCGAACAGGCATAATAGAGAGGCTGGCGCGTGATGATCAGGGTTTTCGTATCCTCGCCGAGCTTATTACGCGCTTTGATGATAAATTTGGTCGGCTGATGACGACCGGATTCGCTAGTGCGAAGGTGGCCACCGTCAATCGTGTGCTGAAAACCGTGGTCATAAGTCGTGACTTTGTCTTCTGCATCAGAAAGCACCGACTGCCAGGAGTCGGATGGGAATTCCTGGACAACTTCGGTGACGCTGAGCTGGAGGTCGGCCTTCTTGAGCTTTGCGCCCTCGGG
>CAZEVF010000011.1:0-23972 GCA_964515845.1 uncultured Candidatus Saccharibacteria bacterium
CGCGACCTCTGCCGTGACAGGGCAGCGCTCTAACCAACTGAGCTACGAATCCACTACCACCAGTATATCGCATTTTTACCTCTTGTGCAATAGTCAATTTGCTAAATCTTGAAAATTCCCTGTTCGTCTAGCATAATGTACAAATCACATACAACGTATATACAATGCACTTACAAACCTTATCTCACCTTAAAATATGCTTCTTTTTCTTCCGGTTCGGCCTTCTTCTCTGGCTGTTTTAAGATCTCATCCGGCTCTAGAGCATCTTCATCACTCTCGCTCTCTTGATTCGCCTCTGGACCCCCCTCAGAGCCTCCAGAAGACGCTTCTGCTTTCTGAGCGCTCATCATCTGCCTTTTCTTTTTCCAGGCCTCTAGAAAGCTCGCTGCGTGTCCCCCAGAGCTATTTTCGCTCGTGCTTGCTTTCATTTCCGGATTCTGCGCTGCCGTACCACTTTCTGCGCTGGATTGCGCCTTTTGCGTGCGCCAACGTTCCTGGATTTCCCTCTCCACTTCACCCCTGCTACGACCATATTTCGCAGCCACATAGGTTTTCATGCTCTCCATCAACTTAGGATTCGACTGGCCCATTGGAGGCAGTAATTTCATCGTAAACGGTGCGCTCGGCAGGTCAAACATCATCACTGTCGCAATCGCCTGGAAGTTACCCTGCTTATGCAAATCTTCAGCGTTAAACACCGGCAAGAAGGCCTTTTCCATCAATTCAGCATCCGTCACGCCCAACCTACCCGACATGATCGTACCGACGTTCCCAAGAATCCCCTCGCGAATCTTATCTGTTAACTGCGTCATAAACTGGTTCGCCAGGAACAAATTTAGTCGATATTTTCTCGCCTCACTCAGGATCGACTCGAAACTCTCGGTCGCAAAGTTCTGGAACTCGTCCACGAAGAGACAAAAGTCCTTACGCTCATCTTCCGGAATATCGGCCCGACTCATCGCTGCTTGCTGGAATTTCATCACCAGAATCATACCGAGTAGCTGCGAGTTGATATCGCCGAGACGCCCCTTTGACAAGTTCACGAGGAATATCTTCTGGCTATCCATAATCTCGCGAATATTGAAACCACTTTTCGCCTGACCCAAGATATTACGCATCGTCGTATTACTGAGGAACGGGCCCCATTTCGACGCGAACCAAGTAATCACTTCCCCGGCATCATTCGACTTCTGCGACGCCGGAAACTCCTTCGTCCAATAATCATAAACAGCTTTATCTCGCACATATTTCAGCTTACTCTTCACGAACTCCGGATCGGTAAAACATTGAGGAATATCAATAAAGGTCGCCCCATTGGGGTCAGACATCAGGAGCAGGGCAGCATTCCGGAACATGTGCTGACCCCTCGGACCAAAAAACCCCTGGTTATTTGGGTCAAACAGGCTCTGCAACATGTTAATCCCCTCTTGTACGATGAAATCCTTCTGGTCATCTGTCGTGAACTCAAACATATTCATCCCGATTGGATGCTCAATGTCGGCCGGATCAAAATAAATCACATCGTCAATCCGATTCTCCGGAATCTTCGACAATAATAATTCTACAGCATCGCCATGAGGGTCAATAAAGGCAAATCCACGCCCGTCGAGCATATCTTGATAGGCCACGTTCGTTAGCAGTACCGACTTACCCATACCGGTCGACCCAATCACATAAGTATGGCGACGCCGGTCGTTCTGCCCCAGACGGATCTCCTTCTGCACCCCACGAAACTCATTCACCCCTAGCAGTACGCCTTCGGTCGCCAGTTTCGCCGGACCATCGACTTGCTTCGTCGCCTGACGCTCAACCTGCGAAGTCGGAATCGCGTTCTGCGCCGGCAAATGAAAAATCGACGCCAACTCAACACTATTTAATATATTCTCCTTCGTTCCCTGAGGGAACATCCGAAAAACATAGTCTACCGTCAATTTACGCGCGTCCTTCAACATATCATATTGAAATCCATTATGATTTTGCGAGTCAAACTGTGAAAACGCTGCCACGAGTCCCGATATCATTGCCTCCGAACGATCTTTCGACGCCGAGCTTGCTACCACCCGAATCAGCGTCTCAAAGCCCGGATATTTTGTCTTGTTTTCAATCGCGTTCATTTCCTCCTGCTGCAAATTCGTCACTGGCTCCGAACTATCCAACTTGTCATGCGCATCGGGTGGATGCCAGAACGCCTGAGCTAAATCTTTGATCAGCAAAGAAATTTCGTATGCAGCCTTTTTACCGGCCTTGCCAACCTTACTGCCTGTTCTAATATTTTGTACAATTTCTGTCGATTTTTTTGTCCACTCACCGTCCGTCGGTCTGAACAATAATTGTAACGCCATACCCTCACCGGCTCGCGTCACCGACATCGCGTTCAAAATCCCGAGGCTCGCATCGCGCTGACTGTCTTCATAAGTACTAATCGGATAGACAAAATCTTTCTTCAGGCTAATTTCCCCACCAGCCACCTGGTCAGTCGTCACTTCCTTACTAAAAATACTGTCCTGAACGATTTCTTCCAGCCTCGCCGAAGGATAAGCCGAGATTACGGCCTGCTTCACGGTCTCGCTAATCACGGCCGGCACCACGGCATAATATTTAATCAGCCCATCCACGGCCAAAATCTCGAACGCAATATGCCTCTGACCGAAGACGCGCGCCTTAAAGCCTTTCGTCAAGGTCGAAGCGATAATCGAATACATCACCTGCGCCTGAGAGAGCGCCTCGTTCGTCACGTCGCGCTCATCCCTTCCCCCTCCCTGAATATCATCGGTCGAAGGAGGCAAATGGATCAACATCGGCACCATCTTCAACCCTCGCTCATAGTTCTTCACTCGACGCTGGCGATTCAAATGCCAACCCCAAGCCATCGCCCCCACGAAAACAATCGCTACAACGATAATCAAGATTACGAGGCTAGGCTGCATTGTTGCGCTCCCCAATCCTCCGACCGAAGATCCCCAAGGCCTTATCGGTCGCATGGTTATGCATCGACACTATCTCGCTCGGGTGAAAACTCTTCTGTCGCAGCAATTTCTCAACCTCTGGCGCGACTTTCGCAGCCACTTCCTCTTGGTTATGCGCCACTATCCGATCAACGAACTTCAGCCCCTGTCCGAGCTCATCCTGCAAATCCTCAGCATCCTCAGCCAAATATTGCTGCATCTGTAGCTGGCTCTCTTGTCCCACAAATTCATCCGGATGCATCAGTTCAATCTCCACCTGCCTCAGTTCCTGCTCTGGAGTAGTCACCATCTCTGGCGATCTCACCATCTCTGGCGATCTCACCATCTCTGGCGATGCTACCATCTCTCCCGACGCCGTCACTTCTGACCCCTGACGCTCCCCAGTCGCAATCCTACCCAGATCACGCTGCATCTCCGGCGTCACTACAGGCCGAGGCGCAGCATTCCCAGCCAAATTCACCTCTTCTGGCGTCGTCGCACGCTCAATTTCAGCCGTCATCTCGCGCGCCGTCATTTTTCGCTCTGGTCCAGCATTGTCCATATGCTTATTTTACCATAGATTCCCCCGTTTGTTGGCAAAATGGTTTATCTTTGAGGCGAAGTCGAGCAACAGACCGAGCCGCACTGTATAGGACGAAGTTATCTCGGAGCTAATGCTAGGAAGTGGCGTAAACGAACGATAATCTTAGGACGACGCTATCGTGGACGAAGTGCAAGGCAGAAGTGAGGAAACGCAAGTGGGACGTATTATACATACGTCCCACGCGTACCGGAACTTCCAACGCAGCAATTCGCCACGAGAGCTAGTCCTCAGGCTGTAATCTTTTTATTGATCAACAGACAAATCAACGCCACCATCAATATCACCAAGAACACCGATAGTGGATTGAACAAACCTACCGATTGCACCAAAAGCAGCGTAATCGGACCGAAGGCAATCGCTGCACTGTAAAAATATTCCTTGCGCCCCGGCACCTTATCTAGCATCCTCGCTAGCAATTTTACTATGCCGAGGGCAATCCCAAAAATCAAAACATAAAATGTTGTAAAAAATACTAAAACCCCGAACGGACCAACGCCCACCGGGGTAGTAAAGTTCAACATTACCAGCAGAATCACTGCTGCAATCAAACTCAATACCGGAACTAGATGCTTTGGCATAAGCTTATTATAGCATAGCTCATGCCATTCTGAAACTACCGTCAATCTGTCGCTCTTCCCTGATACCGTCATCCCGTCTTCTCTGTCGCGACTATCATTTCGACTCTTCTCCAGCGAAAATCACTGCTATTACTGAAATCCCTAATTTTACACCTCTAGTTCTACAAGAAATCGGATAGATACACTCGCTCAGGCATCAATCCCGGCGAATGTACCTATCCCAGGCGAGAATGGGTAAGTTACCTGGCGTTAAAAACATTGTTACTTTGGGCCACAACTTACGCCATTCTCTTGAATTTGACCGCTCCACATATGTGGGGCATATGTCCTTATTGGTCTGCTTCGTCATTCTATGTCTTGTGAAGGTACTAATGATTGAAGTTTTCCAATGCGCTCGCGTCTCTTGAAGTTCACTGCTCGAGATCGATCGATTACGACTATGACATATTCTTTCTTTCCCTGTTACAGCTCTACTTCTCGGATTTCACTTCAAGTTCTCTGTTTGGTTATTACCCCTAGGAGCCTCAAGGCTGCAAAATTGCAGTCTCGCGGTTCCATCGGGGCAATCGTACTTGGCTAATCCTTGAAGCTTTGCTACCAGAGGTGTGTCCAATGGACCAACCCTGAAACAAATCATCATTCCCGTAGTGAAAAGGCACGGTAGGATGGCGCGACGATTGCCCTAGTGAAGTCAATGGGGGTTAACCCATATCCTTCCCAAGGATGCTTGCTCCAAACGAGGCACTTAGAGTGCTTCCGCAAGCTTTAGGTAATTCCTAAGAGTGTAATTTATGGCTAGAAATTACCTTTTCGCTCGCTGAATCGAGCTTGGTAACGCTTGCGCTCGTAATTTTGTTAAAATGCTTTTTTGTTTGTCACTTTTTGTTCTGTGCTGAACTGTTTTCATCATAGCACGCTTATGCTAAAAAGACAAGACATTTTGCCGAAAAATCTGTTGTATTTTCTACAACATACTACGCTTCGTATCTGTTATCGCGCCATATTATTATGTTGTAGTTTTAACAACGTATTGTATCGATCGTCACCAGCCGATATTTAGCGACTTTAGGCTTTTGCTATCCCGAGGCACTTCATCCGAGTCTGAGCTTTAACTTCCCTTCCTAAGCCAAATAGAGCGATCCTGCCTGAATATATACTAGTCCAGCTCTAAGCTCATCTTACTTAAGTGAAATGAGCAATCGTTCCTGGCCTATATTAACGAACCTGGATAGCAGAGTCTCATCCAGTTCGCGTCGACATTGCCTGAGTGAAACGGTAAGTTTTCATGACGCTGGGGGTCCAAACTTATATTGGACGTTTCAGCTATTCAGTCACCATGCATCGCATCTCGGATTGAGCATTTTCGATCCTCGCATTACTAGACAACAAAAAATCGCCGAATTCAGCGAACAATATCTTCCAAAAATTCAAACCAAGAAAAAGACCGGTAACTGCGAGGAAAACCGGTCTTTCGTAGAGTGTGGAGTTATTTTGGCTTTTTGAAAGTATGTTTATTTTTGGTTCCTGAATAATTTTTTTATTCAAGAACTATCCCTATTATAGGGCCTAAAAACGCTTAAGTCAATAGGTTTTTGTACACAATTTTTATAACTTTTTCTAAAGTTTTCCACAGGCAACCTTAACGCCCCCTTAATCCAAAAAATGGCCCAGAAAGCCATTTCAATTACATCCAACGTATAATGGTGGAGCTGCCGGATACTGCCTCCGGGTCCGAAAAACCTCCATGATATCATTCTACATGCATAGTTATTTGTTTCGTCAGCAGAATCCTAAAGCTGCAAATAACAAAACTTTAGGTGCTCTGATACAAATTGTTGGGCTCAAGTCTATCACCTCTCTCGCCGTATCACCGTAATCTAATAATCCTTAACCTACGGAGACTCAGTCTCGGACCAGCTTAAAAATATCTATTTAAGCAAACGCAGGTGCGTAAAGCACATGCTTAGTAGTGTTTTTTGCACTTATTATTGACACTTACGGTATCACTCGACATGCCTGATATCTGTTAATTTCCCGTCTAAGCTTTGTCAGCCCCAACTATCTCTAGTATATCAGTTCTCTCCTAAAACACAAGGTTTTTCTCTAAATTTATCAAAATTACAACACTTTCCCTGTTTACGCCATTTTAGTTATTTTTTACAACGCATGATGCTTATCATTAAATATTTTAACTATGAGCATTGTAGCCGATAATTTAGTTGTTCAAAGACTCACTATTACAGAGGTAAAATTATTTATCTCAATCAAGGGGTTGTAAAAATTACTCAAACAGGCTTAGATAACCGTATGATCGCAAAAGTCTATTCAGCTATCCCCCAAGGTTATAACGGTCACCTCGTCGAGGTCGAAGGTGATTCTAACCGAGGTCTGCCAGCCTTCAACATCGTCGGTATGGCCAACAAAACCATCTCTGAAGCCCGAGAACGCGTGCGCTCGGCTCTCGTCAACTCTGGTTTCACCTTCCCTTTGCGCAAGGTAACAATCAACTTAGCTCCAGCGGAGCTCGCCAAAGACGGATCGCACCTCGATTTACCCATCGCATTAGCCATTCTCGCGCTTTCTGAGCAACTTTTACCTTCAAGCCTAGTGGATAGGCTGTTTGTCGGCGAACTGTCCTTAGATGGCCTCACAAAGCCTGTGAGGGGCATTATAAACACGGTCGAGGCTGCAAAAAATGCCGGCTACCACGAAATTTACCTCCCCCTAGCTAATCTCCCCGAAGCCCGGCTTATTCCCGGCATCAACATTTACGGCGTTCATGACCTCTTAGAGCTCTATCTTCATCTCCAGGGTGCTCGTCCCCTCCAACCCGTCGAGACAAGCGTTGCTTCTTATCACCTCGCCCCTGTTGGAAATCCAGAGACCGAGTCTAATACCTTGCTCTTCGACCAAATTCGAGGTCAAACCTTAGCGAAACGTGCTCTACTCATTGCTCTCTCTGGACATCACAACCTCCTCCTCAGTGGCCCACCCGGCTCGGGCAAAACCATGCTCGCCAAAGCTGCCAGCGAACTCTTACCACCCCTCAGCCCAGCTGAGCAAATCGAAATTTCCAAGATCTATTCTCTCGCCGGTCTCCCGATTCCCTCTCTAGCTACCCGGCCTTTTCGCTCGCCTCATCACACAGCCAGTCACGCAGCTATCATCGGAGGTGGACCTCATGCTGCCCCTGGAGAAATCTCTCTCGCCCACCAAGGCATCCTCTTTCTCGATGAGATTCCCGAATATCACCGTAACGTTCTCGAGGCTCTGCGCCAACCACTCGAAGATGGCAACATCACCATCTCGCGCAGCCACCTCCGTACGAGCTACCCAGCCAAATTCATGCTCATAGCGACTATGAACCCCTGTCCTTGTGGCTATTTTGGCGACCCGAAACACGAATGTAGTTGCACCCCTTATCAAATCGCTAACTATCAGAAACGCTTATCCGGGCCAATCCTCGATCGTATCGACCTAGTTATCCCCGTCAAACCAGTCGACCAGTCCGGCCTCCTCCCAAGTGTTGTAAATTCTACCAGAACAGATAAAAGTCAGGCATCCGGTCGTTCGCGTGTCAAAAATACTAAAACAGATACAAACTCTATAAATGTTGTCAAAAATAATATTATAGACTGCTATCAGAGGCAATTTGAACGTTATCGGCAAGCCGGAAAGTTCAATAGTTCCCTGTCCACCGGCGAGATTGCCCAGTATATCCCCTTAAAGCCTTCCGTCCAAGCCTTTCTCTCCCAGGCCAGCGAGAGCCTTAATCTCTCGGCCCGGAGTTACTTTAAAGTACTCAAAGTCGCTCGCACTATCGCCGATCTTGATCACTCAACAGAGGTAGAAATTGAACACATTTCCGAGGCATTGTCATTTCGACAACGTTCGCCCTGAACAAAAATCCGAGTTGCCTGAACACTAGATTTATCAAAAATCCCAAATGTTGTCAAAAATACTAAAACAGAGGTAGACAACAATCTTCGCCATCACCCAACAACTTTCCTACAGTTAATCAGCATTTTTCTCCCGTTAATTCCCCAATAAACCTCTTGCGCTCTAGCCTAACCTTTGCTATAATCAATACAGTTCAATTAAGCGAAAGGAAGCCAACCATTAGTAAAACATCACGCACGAAACTCAACGGTGAAATCCGTTATCCCTCAGTACGCGTAATCGGAGCTAATGGAGAGCAACTTGGCATTATGTCGAGTCGTGACGCGCAGAAAATCGCTCGAGAACAGGGAGTCGACCTTGTTGAAATTGCAGCAAACGCCGACCCACCCGTTGTCAAAGTCATCGATTGGGGTAAATACCAATACCAAAAGATGAAAGAGGAGGCTAAGAACCGCAAGAAAGCTCGCGAGAAGCAATCCGAGCTGAAGACGATGAAAATTGGTCTCAAGATTAGCGACAACGACCTTAACATTAAGATTCGTAAGATTAGAAGTTTCCTTGAGGATGGCGATCGGGTGAAGATCATGATCATCTTCCGTGGACGTGAAATGGCACACAAAGAGATTGGTCAAGAAATGATCGACAAGATTATTGCTCTCATCTCTGAAGGTGGCGAAATCGTCATCGAAGGCAAACCACAATTTGCGGGTCGCAACCTCTCTGTTAGCGTTCGACGTAAATAGTCGCGCCCTAACTCAGAGCTACACCGATCAGGCAGAATACAGACGAAGTATTTTCCTACTTTCATGGTTCCCTGATTGCACCTCAATAATATTAACCCGATAGCAGTCAGAAGATAGGAGTGCTAATTACTCTACTTCCCTCTATCCCTAAAGCAAAGGAAAACTTTATGCCAAAGTTAAAAACGCATAAGGGCACAGCGAAACGCGTCAAAGTTACCGGCAGTGGTAAGCTCGCACGCGAACGCGCCTATGGCAACCACATCTTAGCCAAAAAATCAAAAGCTCGCAAGCGCAATATGAAGACTGCTGCTTTTGTTAATGGCAAAATCGCAAAAAACGTTAAAACTGCACTAGGAGTATAAGATGAGAGTTAAACGTGGTGTGCCGGCCCGGGCAAAACATAAGAAGATTTTAGACGCTGCAAAGGGCATGCAGCATTATCGCACTCGTAGCTATCGCCTCGCAAAGCAAGGTGTCATCAAGTCGCTACGTTACAGCTATCGTGATCGTCGTAATCGCAAGCGTGATCTACGCGCACTCTGGATTACTCGCATCAACAACGCTGCTCGTGAGCTAGGTCTTTCCTATTCGCAGCTCATGGCTGGCCTAAAGCAAAACGGCGTTACTATTGATCGTAAAATGCTCGCTGAGCTCGCCGTTAACCAACCAAAAGCTTTCGAAGCCGTAGTTAATACCGTGAAGGAGGCAAAATAATGGCTGTTTGTGAAATCAGTGGCAAGGGCAAGATGTACGGACATAACGTCTCGTTCTCGCAGCACAAGACTCGTAAAGTTTTCAAGCCTAACGTCCAGAAGAAGACCTTGATCGTAGATGGCAAAAAAGTTAAAGTCAATGTTGCGACTTCGACTCTTCGCACCCTCAAGAAAAAAGGCTTGATCAAATAATTTACTGTTCAAGATTGAACAACAAAAATACCACCACGTGGTGGTATTTTTGTGAGCCATCAGTAAGCCGGGTTTTGTAATTGCCTCTCGCGAAGCAACTGGCAATCATCTATCTAGTCCAAAAATTGCTTTCTGGCTCTAGCGGTGAGCGTGCGTCCTCGGGTCGAGGCTTTTTAGCACTCCTTGCAGCCGGTAGGGTTTGCCTCCACCACATGTCGCCATGTGATGCTGTGGGCTCTTACCCCACTCTTTTCACCATCTCCCAGCATCCTAGAATTGCCAAGATTGTGATTTTCTTCTCTTGCAGCGCGTCTTCTCTGACGAGCAAAAGAGAAAAAATTGCAAGATTGACAATTATAGGACGCTGGGAAGTTTTGTTTCTGTGGTACTTTCCCTATCCTTACGGACGGTCGCCGTTAGCGACTACCGTACCCTGTGCTGCCCGGACTTTCCTCTTGGCTCGGCCAAGCGATTGCCTTTCAGGCTCATTACTATTATACCATACCTTTAGCATAGTTCCACTTTGCGAAGCTTTACGCCCCAAGATAGCCACTGTTCTCCTCGAACTGCCGATCAATCGCCAAATTCGCCTGCGCATCAGCAGCCGTATTCTGCTCTCTCGCCACATGCATGAAAGCGCAAGCCTCAAATTTCCCCAGCATCTCCTGAATATCGTCGTAAATTGGCAAGATATCATGATTCTTCACCTTATAGATCCCCTTCAACTGGTTCACCATCATTAGATTATCGCTCACGAAGCGCACCGACTTCAGCCCCAACTCTAGCGCTTGCTCGCATCCTTCCTTCATCGCATAATACTCAGCCACGCGCGAAGTCGCAAAACCGATAAACTCTCCTCCTTCGGCTAAAACCACGCCATTCTCGCCCACCACGCGATAACCGATCCCCGACGGCCCCGGATTTCCCCGGCTACTACCATCAACATAAACCGTCGCGCTATTCGCCACCTCTTTATAATTCACTTGCGACCCGACGCGCCCTTCCATTTCCAGCACAATCGCGCTCGCCTCGTCCAGATGATAATTGCTCATATCCTCCGGATTAATATATTTGAACGCCGAATATCGCTCACGCGCCTTCACCTTCGTCGACGGATCCAGCACCACCATATAAATAATATAAAGATTACTCAGCTGGCTCGACCCCTGTGGCGCCACAAAAGTCACGACATCATGCAGCTTCGTCTGTTTCGTCACCTCAATCCCGAGATACTCTTCCAGAGTTCGATCAATCGCCTCCTCCGGTTGTTCACCAAATTTAATCTTCCCCGTCGGCAGCTCCCACATCGGTGTCCCGTCAAGACGCCCCTGGCTCTTGCGCATAATCAGCACTTGATGACCATCCTGGACAATCCCCACCACTCGAATTCGCTGTTTCATCTCGGCCTTCCCACCTTTTTAGTCTGTAATCAATTATTTGCAAAATGTTTTAAGGTATTATTAGCAAGATAATGCAAGGCAAAAACGAACCACGGAAGGAGACGTACTAAACGTACGTCGACTGAGTAGTGCAGTTTTTAACGCAGCAGAATCTGCTAAGAATGCCTTAAAACCCTAGTAAGCGATGTTTTTCCTTGTTATAAAGACAAGGTGGGTAAAATCTTATGCGACATTTCCACGGAAATGAGCCACGAAATCCCTAAACATGATTATTCAGGAAAATCATGCCGCCACTAGGGTTACCCTCATTGTAACACACCCCTTCACCCTTCGTCTACACCAAACCTCACTGAAATCACAAATTCGGACCACATTTTACCACATTTTTTCCAAAAAATACTTATTTTTAACTTTTGTGTTCATACATACAATGCATACACAATGTATATACAATGTGTATGCATTATTTTGAGCAAATTTTTTATTCGTATAGACAACGTATAGACATATGCTATACATTGTCTATATAACGTCTACACGAAATCGGTAATTTTAGTAATTTTAGTAATTTTAGTAATCTCAGTATTCTTAAAGATTTTGCTCATTCAGCCAGACAACGCACAGTCGTAGCAGTTAAATTGCTGTCGGCATTTGCCGGTGACATAACATTAAAATCGAGATATGCCGAAAAAGTTTGGCGATAAGTACTATCGCTGTAGCTCGTCGATGATCGATAAATCGCCGTCATCCCAACGTTCGACAAATAATTACGATTGCTAAAAACTACGCCAGCTCTCGTCATGTAGATTGGAGATTTTATTAAGTTTTCACTTAATGCATTGTCCTTAATATCAACGACCGGAGCACGATTTGGCTGAATCGTATAGCTATTTGGGTCCGATGGGAAACCGTAATATGAATAAAGTTGGAAGAAACTATCAGCTCTATCTAGAGGATAATGGGTTGTCTGATTGCGATCAGATGTAGGCAACTTCCAACCTTTAGGGCATATGCTAGTAGGCACGTCAATACCATAAGTTTCTGGCGTGGCTCCAGCCAAAACGGCAGCGTTACGATAATAATTACCGATCAGATAATGTGCATCGTAGGTATGTGAATCCTGATCAACCGTGACATAATCATATTCCTTACCATTAAAAGTACCTGCTTTTGATTCAAAATTTGGCAGCCATCCAGTAGCTACGTTAACTCCAGTATTTGAGCATTTCTCGCCAAGGTCATCTCCAGAAACGGCACTAAGCTGACCACCATAAGCGCTGCAGAGCGCACTGACGGTTGGCGTCGCTATAACAAACTTACCAAAATCCCAAGATGCCAAAGGATTCGGTTCAATAGTCTCTATCCCCGTAATAGTAACTTCATTCGTCCCCACCTCTGGTCTCCATACTTCGGTGACGTTAGAGTCTTCTGGGGTCAAGGCAACATCAGGAGAAAGATCAAGATCAAGATTCTGTGTCATCCAACAATTTCCGTCTTTGAGTTTGGCTACCCAGTAGATTGTGTTGTCACGTTTATCTACTAGCTGCCCTTCTTCATGTTCTTTGGCTGAGGCACAAATCTCGGGTGTCATTTCTTGCATGTAGTAGATTTGGTTGAATCCAGACAGTGCAATTGGGTTAGCCACAGCTGAGACGATTAAACCATTCTGGTAAGCGCCAGCTGGCAGGCTAGCATCAGCAGCCACGGCAATGTTCAGCTTATACTCGTCATTACTACTAGTAGCTGAGACGGAATGGATATTAGTACTAGTTGGGTTCTTCAAACCAGTATAGACTGTCTCAGCTGTGCTACCACTAGGATCAGTTAGAGCATAGCCCCAAGTGTTAAGGTTAGCTGCATTAGTTAAGTAGTTACTAGCCGTGGTATTAGTGGTTAATGGTTTAATGCTATAGCTAGTATCACTCGTCGCATTACTATAAGCTAGGCTTTCGTCGACTTGTTTTAGTTCGTTGGTTTGGTCGACGGTGGCAAGGTAGAGTGAATAACCAGTTGTATTATTGGTTGAGACTTTGACCTTAGCACTACTAATCCCGAGACTACCGGTGCTATTCGGTGTCAGGTCAATATCAATGCTATCCGACAAAGATAATGAGATCATACTGTAAAGATAGGCTGTGGTCTTGGTTGAAAGGTTGCTGGTCATAGTTACGCCTTCGCCTTCGGCTGCGTCGACCTTGGGTGGAGTAACTGGGCAGGCCAACATAATCAAGAGTAAGCTTGTTCCCAGTAGACTACCTAGCCCAAATATGCTAAGCTTGCTGGCCTTTAGCACCCTCCTTGCGTCATTATGTTTTGTCTTCTTCTGTCTTCCCATACTGGGTTACCTCCTAGACCTTAGCAATCAAAAAGTCAGGCTTAGTGGTTAGTAAACTTATTCTTCACAGTCATAACTACTTGGCTGGACCGGGTCCGAATCACGGTCCGTAGGACTCGATTCGGAGAGGTCCACCAGACTATGTAGAATAAGTTTACTAACATACTATGGCTTTTTACTTTTTGATTGCTTAATATTATGTTTTGCACCTTGGGTGTCGCTACTTAGTTTCGTATATTGTCCTACCAATATAACTACGCATTTCTATATACCAAAACGCTTATACAAAAAGCGACACCGCAAGGTGCCTAAAACCATTTTCGAACCGTTGACGCAAATCATACGCATTCTGAAGCGGTGTCGCTTCTCGCGTATCATTCGCGCTACGCTTCCAAAAATGGAACAATAAACCAAAAACTTCGGTTCATATGATTTTAGGCAATTCTATTGTACCACACATTTTCCAAAAGCAATAGTACTTTCCAAAGATTTTCAGCGTATTATAATTATTTTTATGAGCTAGTCATGGGCTCGTGGGATAGGACCTGCATTCTGAGTCAAACTCCAATGCCCGTTATATCTCGACATAAAAGATCGTGAAATTCCTCTTTCCAACTTTTAAACTCGCAATCAAAAGTTGGCGAGACGTGCCATGATTTTGGCCAAGGCCAAAATCATATTAAGTGAATTTCTATTTCTGACGATGCTCCTCTATAGCGTCGTTTCGGATACACCGCAACTGTCTTCGCGAGTTGATAGGACGTATTCGCACCGTGCGAAACTCAGACACTTCGTGCGCAGTGGGAACGTCAACCTGGGCAACGGCTTCTCGAGGAACGTAGGCCAGAACGGCTACGATTGGTCGGCTACTTCTACTGATACCATCTGGGGTAATCCCGGTCTAGGTGCTTACAACCTCGACTTCAATGCCTCCGGTCTCAACTCGTCGAACGGCCCGACGAATCGCTACAACGGTTTCCCAGTACGTTGTCTGGCTTCTGGCGCCTAGTTCCCTAGTGTTCCCTCCCGATCTTTTTCCATCAAAAATACCTAGTCAAAACTGGCTAGGTATTTTAACTATATTCTAACCAAATAATCTCGCCACCCACTCAAACCCTTGCAAAATCCAGTTCATCGCCCCCGACATAATCATCGAGACTAGTCCCGGCACAAATACCACTAATATCATCACGAGGATAATCCCCCAATGCTCCATTTTCTCCATCACGTCGCGTATCGGGTCGGGCGCAATCGCATAGAGCACTCTCGATCCATCCAGAGGTGGTATCGGAATCAGATTAAACACCCCAAACCCAAGATTGACCAGCACGAAGTCCATCAAAACTTGACTCCAAAATCCCATCGTCGTCACAGCAAATGCCCCCGTAAAATAGCCAATCATAAAGGCAATAAAGGCTAAGAGAAAGTTCATCAAAGGTCCAGCCACTGCCACCAGCGCCATCCCCCAAACTCCGAATTTCAGGTTACGCGAGTCTACCGGCACCGGCTTTGCTCCCCCGAAAATCGGTCCACCAGTCAAAGCCAAAATCAATGGTAATGCCACCGACAACACCGGATCCAGATGCTTCAAGGGGTTTAGCGTCAGCCTCCCCTCACGTTTCGCCGTATCGTCCCCCAGAAAATAAGCCATCGCCCCATGCGCCAACTCATGCAAAATCATGGAAATCATGATTATGACGAAAACTATCAATAAAGCTTTAATATTAACCATCTTAAGCTAAGTCAGAACTACAACCTCTAGCGCAGCCGGCAACGACTCCTTACTCTTCACCTTGAACTTCTTCTCAGTACGCGCAGCCAACTTCAACTCTGTCACCATACCATCAATATTCCCCATCGCAATCACCACCTTTGGATCAATCTCACGCACAGCCCTTACTGAACTCGTACAAAGAATATCTGCCACTCCGAGTTCATCTAGCTTCGTCGCTTCCTCATGACCACCGATAATACCGACATGCACATTGCCAATCACCACATCATAAATCGTCTGATTCTCGCTCAAGGCAATCCCTCGGATCGCAGCGTCGCCAATCTCGAACTCGCCCGGACCTACAATCTTCCCCACCTCGAGGTCAGCACTGATCGTCTCATCGGCCAGATTAAACTTAATCGCGCGCCCCTTCGATACAATCGTAATTTCATCCGGATTCTTACTTTCAATCTCAAACATCTTCTTCCTCCACTATATATAATATACTGTTTAACTTAACATTTTCTCTGGATCGTAGACTTCGGTCTTTTCCATCTCCATCACCTCATGGATAAACTTATCACGCACACTCTTGCGATAGAGATAATCATCACGGCTCATAATCACATAATTCATTGGTCGCCCCTGACGCTGCTCCATGACTTCGGCCCAACGCGTCAGCTTTTTCGTCCGGTCATCCCCAATAATCAACATGTCTATCCCATCCTGCCCCGGGAATCGGTTTACTACTACCAGTGCACGCAAATATTTCTCCACCGGCCGAATACTATCTTCCCAATTATTACGACGTACTACGCGATGAATCTCAATCGGCGTACTCGCGCTGCCAGTAGTCGGCTTGTGTGGAGTAAAGATTTCCTGGAACGCATGAGCATAAGGGCTTTTCATATTGGCTGAATAATAAACTTTATTATCATAAGTCTCACTCTTCACAATCCCCACACTTTCAAGGTTCATCAACTCGCGACGCACAGAATTAATTTGCTCTTCGATCACACGCGTAATTTCGCGCACATAATAAGATTTACTCACGTCCGAGAAAAAGAGTTCTAGCAATTTAGCCCGGGTCTTCGATCCGAACAATTTTTCAATCGGCGTACCGTCTTCTTTGCTCATCTTGTATACATTTTAGCACATATGGCTTCACTTCAGCAAGTGGCAACCAGATAATTTTTTTATTCCGTTTGAACCAAGTCATTTGACGCTTCGCTAAATGCCAATCATCGTAAATGAACAATTCTTTTGCGCGCTCCAAGCTAATTTCACCCTGCAAATATGCCCAAGCGAACTGATAAATATTGCTCTTCATTGCCTGAATATTCCAGTTATACTGCTGGACTAATTTTTTAGTCTCATCAAACAGTTCTTGTACAAATAATTTATCAGCCCTCTGCTTAATGCGCTCGCGTAATTCTTCCGGCGACCATTTAATGCCTATGATTAAATAATTTGTACTCATCTCAGCGCGATCGCTCTGATCAAGTTTTTTCTGCACAGAAAAGCCATAATTGTAAACTAGGGCGTCGACGTAGAGACCAGTCCCTCCGACTACCATCGGTAAATTCCCTCTCGCCCGGATTTCCCTAATTTTCTCTTCGGCGTACTTTTTCCAATCGGCCACCGTAAAACGCTGGTCTGGCTCTACGATCCCAATGCCATAATGAGGAATTCCGGCCTGTTCCTCTAGCGACGGCGCAGCACTCCCCAGCTCCAAGCCTCGATAAATCGCCCTAGAGTCAGCCGAGATAATTTCCACCTTAGGTGAGAATACCTGGTGCGATTGTCTCAACTCCTTGGCGATGTCACCCGACACCCCAGTCTTCCCACTTGCCGTCGGTCCTACGATAACAATTGTCTTGTCGAAAGCTAATGCTTCAGCTCGGCCTGCGCCCTCTCTCGTAACCATCCTGCTAACTCTTCTAGCTTCACTTTTTCTTCGCCGTCTCGCGTACGCACGCTCACCTCTCGCGCCTCAGCATCTTTCAGACCGACAATTAGCACCACCGGAATCTTCATCTCAGTCGCTCGCTTAATTTTCTTCCCTAGCGAATCATCACTCTCGTCTAACTTGTAGCGCAAAGCATTAGCACGCACTGGCTCATCGAGCACTACTCCGTCCAGAACTCGCTTAATCTCTGCCACATACTCCCCCACCTCATTATTCACTGTCAAGATTCGTACGGCCTCCGGCGCAGCCCACATCGGAAACCAGCCTGCCGTATGCTCAATGAAAATACTCATAAAGCGCTCAATTGCCCCGAGAAGCGCGCAGTGAATCATAATCGGCGTCTTCTTACTACCATCGGCGTCAGTATATTGTAGGCCAAACCTCTCTGGCATCGCATAGTCAAGCTGCACCGTCGCCAGCTGCCACTCGCGCCCCAACGCATCCGTCGCCATGAAGTCCATCTTTGGCCCGTACATTGCTGCCTCACCAATCCCGATAAAATATTCCATATTAAACTTCTTCGCCATGCGCTCAATCGCTGCCTGAGCTTTCTCCCACATCACTGGATCACCAATGTAAGCATCCTTATCATCACGGAAGCTAAGGCGCAAAGTCAGCTTCATGCCAACCTTAGCATACAAATCTTTCGCGCTCTCAATCAGCTCGCCAAATACGCCCTCAACCTGATCTTCGGTACAGAAAACATGCGAATCATCCTGCGTAATCGCACGCACACGCGAAAGCCCACCGAGCTCACCCTTACGTTCATCCCGATAAACCATCGTCGTCTCGAGATATTTTACTGGCAACTCCTTGTATGATCTCGGCATACTAGCAAAAATCTGACTGTGGTGAGGACAGTTCACCGGCTTAATCGCTAAATTATCGCCCGATTCTTGACTGATAAATTGCAATAGCTCCGGAAACTTCTGATAATGTCCCGACGTCTTATAGAGGTCAACATTCGCAATGTGAGGAATACAAACCTTGCAATAGCCAGCACGCACCCGATACCCCTGCGCCAGCTCGTTTAGCATATCGCGCAAAATCGTCCCTCTCGGGGTGAACATTGGTAATCCCGAGCCAACTAGCTCCGAGAAACAGAACAGCTCCAATTCCTTCCCTAGCTTACGATGATCACGCTTTTTGGCTTCTTCTTGTTGTTCCAGATAAGCTTTCAATTCTGGCTCACTCATGAAGGCTACCCCATAAATTCGGGTCAACATTTCGCGCTTTTCGTCACCACGCCAATATGCCCCAGCAATCCGGCTAAGCTGCCAAGCTCCGATCTCGCTCAGAGATTTTACATGTGGACCCTTGCAAAGGTCAGTAAAGATTACTTCCCCACTCTCTGGAGCCACCATATCATAAAACGTAATCGTTTCGTCGGCCGGCATCTCCTCAATCAGCTCTACTTTATACTTCTGGCCATGCTCGCGCGCCCAGGCCAAGGCTTCCTCTTTCGTCGCTTCACGCTCGCGCATCTCTAGATTACGCTGAATCAGCCCACGCATTTTCTTTTCAATCTTCGCGAGATCAGCATCCGAAACCTTCGTCTCGCCAAAATCCATATCATAGTAAAAACCGTCGTCAATCGCCGGCCCCACCCCAAAGGTTGTTGTCGGATAAAGCTCCTGCACGGCTGCTGCTAGTACATGACTAAGCGTGTGTCGCATTTTTTCAACTTCTTCCATAGCTTTATCCTTTCTCCCTCATCGGGTTTTATTTACTTTCATATTATACCACAAATCTACCTATAAACTGGAAAACAGCTGCCGGTTTGGCAGCTGTCCCTAACAAGACTTGTTACGACTTGGCTTCATGATACCAAACTGGAGGCATGTCCTTTACATACCATTCCGGTGCCGGCTCACCCGTAATCAAGAACGAGTAGTCTCTCGCCATCGGGAAATTCTGGAACATCGGGTCAGTCAAGCGTACTTCATACACAATCGCCAAATTATCGACCATCAGCTTAATCGTCTCCCTCAGCTGAAAAATCAAAGACGAGCGCTCCGGCCATTTCCTCTGAGTCATTTTCAGCACCGGCTGACGTAGCATATCAGCTTCGACGATGTTCTTTCGCACTTTATCTGGCGCAAAACTGCCAATCATGGAATGGAAGTTCACTATCATATCTACGCCCTTACAGACCGTAGAATCCCAAGATTCCAACAGCTCATTCGCATAGCGACGCTTTTTCTCGAAGTTCGTCTCATTTTTGAACTGCGTTACTGTCATGTATTTCACCCCTCGGCGTACTGCCTCCGGAAACGGCAATGTTTCCACGCTTTCGCCGGTCTCTTCTGGCACATCATGCAGCAAAATCGTCGCATAAGTCTCATCGGTAATAAACGGACTCTCGAAATTCAACGCCCACCGTGCCATCTCCAGGGGATGCACCATATAAGGCTGACCGTCACTCCGGGGCTTTGTCGTCTTGTGCTTCTCGCGCATATATACCAAAGCCTTCACTGCCTCATACATATGTGCCATCTTTAACGCACCCAGAACATAAGTGTACGTCTTATCCAGCGCCATGGCACGCCCGGCCGTACCCGGCCTCAAAATCGTCTTCTCCGGAAAAACCAGGCCTTCCCTCTGCGTCGAAACCTCTGTTGCCAAATTCAAAGCATTAGTCATAACATTTCCTCCTCCTAAACTTCTCTACTTGCAGCATAGTAGCATTTCTCTACCTCTTCAGCATAACACAAAAATTAGCCCAGAGGCCTATTTTCCTAAGTTCTTCAGTCATAGAAAATCCTCGAGTAAAAACTCCAGGACTTTCCATGGTGGGTCGCGAGGGGCTCGAACCCCCGACCCTCTCGGTGTAAACGAGATGCTCTAGCCAACTGAGCTAGCGACCCAACACCATCATTATAACATAGAAATCACTTTTTCGACTTTTTCTTTGCCATTTTTGCCCGATTCTGGCGACGTTTGCGCCGAGCTGCAGCCTTCTTCTCATCCTGAACCTCATGCCACACCCCGGCAATCGAAGCTACAAACATCACCAGTTCGCAGAGCACCCCAAAAATCGAATGCACGAAACCATTATACGTCATCCAGCAAAATGCCACCGGCACACCCAAAATCTTATAAACTTTTGTGCTCTTCTGCCAGATCGAAATCTCGTATATAGTGGTTGCAGCCACCGAGAGAAGGCTTAGTGGCCCATCATAAGTCAACCAAGTCACCACCCCAATCCCTATCAGCACCAAAGCCAGCACAATATAATCACTCAGAAACAGCTTCTGTCGCGCCTGATGCGAACCCCGACGCTTCTCGTCCCAAAGATAATAGAAATTCGCCACTAAGATAATCACCGACATCGCCATGCCGAGATCTGCGCCCAAGAGAATAAACGCCACAATCCCCGAAAGCATCGAGAAAATATCCAAGATTACCACCATCCGACGCTTTTTCGCCAGATACGACAGACCCAAAAGCCCATATTCCACCACCGTGAAGATCTGCGACCAGATATAAACCCAATCCCAATCTACCATTATGCTATGCCTTTCATCATCATTCATTATAACACTTATGGTTATTTCCTGTAAATTTAGGTTTTGCACAACTTCTCTCTTTACATCCAAGGAAAGATAAGGTATAATCATTCAAAGATTATCAAAACATCATTTAACTTTAAGGAAACAATCAATGCCGATTATCAAATCTGCAAAAAAAGCTGCTCGCCAGACCGAGAAGCGCACTGCGAATAACCAACGCATCAAGAAAGATATTAAGACAGCCTTGCGCGAATTCAAGGCTAATCCCTCAGCTGAGAATATGTCGAAGGCCCAGTCCGAGTACGACAAAGCTGTCAAGAAGGGCTTGATGAAGAAGAATACTGCTTCTCGTCGCAAAGCAGCCCTCGCCAAAATCGGCAAAGACGCTGGCGTCAAGCTCGCAGCTTAATCAATTTACTTCCCTGTGCGCCACTTTTGGCGCACTTTTTGTCTACATCTTCCCTAATCTTAGCAAAAAACTCTTCACCAGTAGCCAGGGCTCAACCGTAACCGTTTTCATTTGTAGATCAAGCTTCGCTAGCTCTTTTAACCACCGTCGTTCACGTGGCCCCTGTCGCAAATCAAACTTTTTCAAAGCCTGCGTCACCATCAGACCGAAAAACATATAAGGATCTTGTTCTAGCTCAATCCGTTCCACCATCTTAACGGCCTTCTCGCCATCACGCAGTGCCGTGTCAAAAATGCTAAAAACCAGTTTCATTTCCGGCTTCTTCTTCGCCGGAAACTCCTGCATCCACACATCTTTTGCCTTTAAGGCTTTATATCCAGCCGAACGCTTATCGACTTTTAACTCCCAAACAGCCACTTCATGGTCCGTCTCGGCGTAATCAGCTAACTTTTCCCAAACTATCGCATTTTCGCTCAAATCTTTCAAGAGAATTCGCCGTTTCTCCACCCCAAAAAATGATGTTCCATGAAAAATACTCGGCAAATCCGATAAAGTTAAATTTTCACCCTCAAACACCTCATAATCTTCCCCGAGCATTACCTTTACAGCCTTCTCAGCCTCGGCCCGATCCTCACCCCAGAAGACTTTAAGCATGAGTACCTTTTTCAGAGTCAGAAGCGTGCGAAGAATCTGACGACGTAATGCGCTCCGAGGACGAGCCAGATAGTTGCTGGCAATGAGGGCACACATGGGTCCCCCTCCCAGCCACGCGCATTTTAATAATCACTTCTCCACATCTCGGGCAAGGCTTACCCTCACGCCGAAACACCTGAGCGAATTTTTCTAGATAATCCCCAGTCGTCCCGTCCGGTCGGATATAGGTCGCCATCGTCGAACCACCAGAATCAATCGCAGCTTGCATCACTCGACAAGCACCCTCGAGAATCAAACTCACTTCTTTCTCCGACAAACTACCCGACAGTCGCTCCGGATGCACACTTGCATAAAATAATGATTCATCAGCATAGATATTTCCAAGCCCAGCAATAATTTTTTGGTTCAACAGAACTGCCTTAATCGGAGATTTTGCATGTCGCTGGCACTTGGTGAATAATTCTTTTGGACTCATCTCCCAAGGCTCCTTTGCTAGTTCTGCAATAAATTTATCCAGCTCAACTTCCTCTGTTGGTAACAACTTAACAAACCCAAATTTACGCTGATCGTTAAAATAAAGTGTACCGTCCTCGAACAAGAATGTAACTCGAGTCTGCGCATTTGGCAATGCATCCGTAAAATTCTTGCTCGGATGACCAGCTGCGAACTGTCCATGCTTCGCATCCTGAACACCATTTTTAACCATAACGCTTTCGGGTCCAACTTGCGCTAATTCCCCACGCCAAATTAATTGACCCGTCATCCGTAAATGAATCATGAGAGTAAAATTATTACTCAAATCAATCAGCAAAGCTTTACCCCGGCGTCGCAAACCAATCACCTTGACATTCTCAGCCTGGGCTTTATCACCAATAAAACTCTTCTCACAATCAACCTTTATTTGAACAATTTTTTTATTCAAAATAAACGGCTCTAGACCTCGTTTAACTGTTTCTACCTCTGGTAACTCTGGCATAGTATCCTAATTATAACACATCCTCACCCTAGGGGTTGCAAAATCCTCCTCACCTATGGTACACTGCGCCTAGAGTCGTCAAAGCCTCTGGACATTAATTTTGAGAGTGTGGCGTGGGAAGGATATAAGTCTATGCTTAGAACATATCTACTCAGATTTGCTCTTTGGTTCGAGTGCGCTTTAATGCGTATCAGAATCAATATTTCTTCAGACCAAAATCTGAAGAAATAAACCAAAACTATAATCCTATACTAGCAAAGTTTTACTAAATTGTCTATGCTTTTTCGACTCTTTCATAAACGTTAGGTATCCCCTCCTCTAGCCTAACGTTTATGTTACAATAAAACTATGGACAAAAAGAAAAATCATCTTCCAATTCTCATCGGCGGGTTACTTACTACCATTGTTATTGTCATCTGTGCCACCTTCTTCCTCAGTCGCACCCATGAACTCGAACCAATCGAGCCACCCCTCACGCCAGACGTCAACATTTCAACTACGCCACCCTATAACTTTGATTACTCCTGGGCAAAACACCCTTATGTTGCTCATGCCATGGGAGGAATTTTCGGGGATACTTATACTAATTCCTATGAAGCTTTCCTGCTCAACTATCAGTTAGGTCAACGTGTCTTCGAGGTAGACTTTTCCCTCACCGACGATGCCGACCCGAAGGTAGTAGCATCTCACGATGCTGACAATTGGCGTTCTCGTACCTCTAATTCCCAGGAGGAGCCTTTTACCTATACCAATGTGCGTAGCTTACTCATCGACGGCAAATATCATGCCTTAGATATCGCCCAGTTAATCGATTTGATGGTAAAATACCCCGATATCTATATCGTCACCGATAGTAAATACGCCGACGAGGCGAATTCTGTTCTAGAATTTAAACAGATTATCACTGAAGCTAAAGCCATCGACGCCACAGTCCTTGATCGTTTCGTCATTCAAATTTATCATCAAGAAATGCTAAGCTGGATTATGTCGCTCTACCCCTGGAAATCTGTTATTTATACCCTTTATGGCGACCCTACTTGGACCCCAGAAAATGTAGCTGAATTCGCCAAAGCCTCCGGCGTAAAATTCATCACTATGTGGGACACTTGGGTTACCCCTGAAATCATCAAACTCTGGCAACCACTCGGCATCAACATTGCAGCCCATACCGTTAATGACTATGCGAACGCCGAGAGTTTGCGTGCTCTCGGCGTCAGTGTGATCTACACTGACTTTCTTATCCCCTAGACTTGGGAACTAAGCGCCAGAAGCCAGACAACGTACTGGGAAACCATCATTACGAGTTGTTGGGCCACCTGACGGAGTAA
>CAZEVF010000012.1:0-23890 GCA_964515845.1 uncultured Candidatus Saccharibacteria bacterium
GCATTCCAAAACCAATATAAAAGCACTTTTGGTGAAAGCATAGATTTACAAGTTGCCGAGGCTGAATTGAATAAGCTAGCTCGCCTTGTTGAAACTATTATGCCAGGAGTAGACCAAGAAAGTAACAAGAGCGGAGGATGGAAATGAGAGAAGAACAAAAATTGGCTCAAGATGAAGTTAAAAACTATCTTGAGCAGAAACAAATCGACTACAAAGAGCGCGGTGACGAACTAATGTTTGCGTGTCCAAACGGATGTGATGATGACGACACTGAGTCGGAAAAATATCATTGCAGCATTAATGCGGAAACTGGCTTGTGGCATTGCTTTAAATGTGAAGCAAAAGGCAATTTCTTTTCGCTTAGGAAAGAATTAGGTGATTCGACTACAAGTACAATACGTTCCGATAGCAAAAAATCTATGCCCAAAAAGCTAATGACCGTAGCTAGTAATTGTCATAAGGAGCTGATGAAGCCAGAAAATAAACCACTTCTCAACTATTTGTTAGCTGAGCGAAAAATTACACTTTACAATGTCAATGTGTTAATGCTTGGCTGTGGTGAGTTCTACGGCGAAAAGTGGTTAACGATCCCTATTATTGAGAATAAAGATTGCAAACTCATCAAACTTCGTCGGCTGCCAGGCGAGACGGAAGGACCAAAATACGCAACTTATCCAAGCGGTGCTGGATCAGTAGTGTTCGGCGCAGATGAGCTTCAACATTCAAATTCCAACTCAGTACTAATCTGCGGCGGAGAATTTGATCGTATTGTTGCCAAGCAGATGAAGTTCGGAATGCCAGTTATTACAAGCACGGCAGGAGAAGGCACTTTTAAGGATGAGTGGATCAGGAACTATCTTGATGGTCGAAGTAAGGTTTACATTTGCTTCGATAACGATGATAAGGGTAGAAGCTCCACGGAAGCTTTGGCTAAAAAGATTACAGAGCAGTTGCAGATCGTAAGCGTTCACAATATTCCAATGCCTGAGGAGCTTGGTGATAAAGCAGATCTTACTGATGCTAATAAGATGGGCTTTACGGCAGAGCAGCTTTTATCGAAAGCTAAGTTGATTGCTGGTGACGAGCCAGTTAATGCTAGTGATTTTACTGAAATGTCTCTTACGAAATTACAAAGCATTTTGGACCTCACTATCAAATATGATAATATCAACAAGACGGTCGTGTTTTTGGGTATGTTATCTGCCTATACTGAGGAAGACCAGCTGAACATTTTCTTAAATGCTCGCTCATCGAGTGGAAAAACGTATATCGCAAGTGAAGTGGCAAAACTGTTTCCAAAAAATGACGTCCGAAAATATATGCGTGTAACACCGACGGCATTTTATTATGACGATCAGGCTATGTCGCAAGATGATTCTGGCGAAATGGTATTAGACTTATCGCGCAAGATCCTGATTTTTATGGATCAAGTTGATACAAAATTGCAAACAATGATCCGACCATTGTTGTCGCACGATGGTAAGAAAATCGCTTTTAAGCTAACAAATCGTAGTAATAGTGGTAAGAATGCTGCCGTAAACGGCTATATCCTTGGCTATCCTGCAACCACCTTTTGCTCAGCTAATATGCAAATGGATGAACAAGAGCAGACACGGGCAATTCTGCTTAGTCCAGAAATTACTCAAGAAAAGATTGATGCGGGGATTGACTTGTATCAGCAACGATCAAACGACAACGGTAGCTTCGAAGCAACAATTGCATCAAACTCTGAGCGAAAATTACTAATGCAACGCATTCGCTACATCCGCGAGTTGGATGTTCGTTACATTGTCATACCTCAAGAGCTGGAAGTTGGACAAGTTTTCAAATCCACCATTAAGGGCAAGTTATTACCTCGGCATCAACGAGACAATCAGCATTTTAACTCGCTAATTAAGGTTTGCACTCTCTTAAATGCTCCAAGCCGAGAGATGAGAGAGCGAGACATCATCGCAACAAAAGCCGATGTTGATTCTGCACTGACAATCTGGAATTTTCTGGGTCGCAGTCAACAATATGGAATTCCACCACAAATGCTCGATTTTTACGAACAAACCATCGTTCCAGCATATTTAGCTAAACGACACAACACAAAGGAAGTCGCAGGACTCACTATGGATGACTTATTCTCGTATCATTATGGTAAAACTGGCGAAATGCTAAATCGAGACCAAGTTCGAAAACAATATCTGCCAGTAATCGAGCAAGCTGGTCTGATTAGCTACGAAAAAGACTCTACCGACAGGCGCAAGATGATTATCACGCCACTCGTTGGGCAACTTAATATTAATAATTTTCAGCAAGGAGAAGTAAATGACTAATAATCAAAATAGTGCTAACCAAAACTACTTTAATTTCAAACATCTCGAGCAGCAAATTCGCTCAGCTCGGGTATCTCGTGCCCTAATGCTTAAGGCATACCGTGGCGAATTTCCTGGAAAAGCACCAATCGGCTATGTCAATAATGCTATCACCAAGCAGATTGTACCAGACTTGAAGTCGTGGGCAATAGTTAAGGAAGCATTAGAAAACTATGCCGCAGGAAAAGTCACGATTGGATGGACTACTCGTTTTCTGAACGAAAAATTACCTTATGTTCAACAAGGTGAACGAAAGCCATTAACCAAGTCACAGGTAAATGCGGTTCTACAAAATCCATTTTATGCTGGTAGGTTCACTTTTCAGGGCAGGATGTTCTATGGCAAGCACAAGCCAATGATTAGCGAAAAGATTTTTGATAAGATTCAGGGGCGACTGGAAGGAGTAAGAATGTAGAATCTACAGGGAAAGAGCGTTTCAAAACCATTAACAACAGGGGTGAAAAGCGGTATAATTAGACTAAGAAAATGCTTTTTGCCCCCTATCCAAAATAAGGAAGGAATTTTATGCAAAGAATTGATAAAAAGAATGTAAAATATGTGCTTTATGCTCGCAAAAGCACTGAAGCCTCGGATAAACAAGTTCAATCTATCGATGATCAAATCCGTTTAATGGAGGCTCGTGCAAAACGAGAAGGGTTACAAATTATTGCCGTTTTGTCAGAAGCAAAATCCGGTGGTAAACCTGGTACACGACCTGAATTCGCCAAAATGATTGATATGATTGAAAATGGCGAAGCTAATGGCATTTTATCTTGGAAACTCGATCGTATTAGCCGTAACCCACTTGATAGTGGTTATGTACACCAAATGATGAATGACGGTAAAATTGCTTGGATCTTAACTGATGGACGTGATTATTGTGAAGATGACGATGTGATTTTTGATGTGGAATCCAGTATGGATGCTCGTTACCGTAAAGATTTAATGAAGAATGTTCGCCGTGGAATGTTCAGTAAAGCCGAGAAAGGCTGGAAGCCTGGCGTACCGCCAACCGGATATCTCAACGACCGAGCAAACCGTACGATTATTTTGGATCCAGTCAATGGTCCACTAATGAGAAAGGTTTTTGAATACTGGCTCACAGGGACAGCTTCGCTAACGGATTTGACGAATTATGCTATTCGCCTCGGCATCCGTACACCTCAACATAGAGAACGCGGCGGGAATTACCTTTCTCTTAATGGCTTGCGTCATTTGCTCCGTAATCCATTTTATACTGGAAAATTCAAATATGGAGGTCGATTATATAATGGTAATCACCCTGCACTAATTTCTGATGAAGAATATGATCGGGCACAACAATTGCTTGGTGGGCTACATAATACTCGCCCACAGAAAGAAGAGTTGCAATTTATTACAAAAGGTATGCTGAGATGTGCAAAGTGTGGCTATGCTGTAGTTGTTGAGCGAGTTACTAAAAAGTATAAGAACGGTACTAGCAAGGAATATGTGTATTGTCATTGTAGTGGCAAATGCAAGAAATTCAAGTGTGACCAAAAGAGTATTAATGTGCCTGAGCAAGAAATTCTAAGGCAGATCCGTAAGGAGCTAGCAAAATACACAATTGCCCCAGAATTTTATAGGCTAGCAATCGAAGCCTTAGCCGAAGAAGAGCAACAGCGAGTAAAAGAGCGCGATTCTCGACTTCAAGAACTGAAGAAAGAACAAGATAAAAAACAAAGCGAGCTCGATGGCTTGCGTCGTATGAGGTACACTGGAGAATTGCCTGATCAGGCTTGGTTTATGGAGGAGTCCGAAAGGATACAAGCCAGAATCGATGAGCTGAAGAAAAATATCAATACCGCTGAGACAGCACTTAAAGATTGGCGAAAATATGCTGATCAAGCCTTTATGTTTGCTCGCTATGCTAAAGAAGACTTTGATAGCGGTGATCCTGAACGGATGCGGTACGTAATGAAAGCACTAGGAGCAGAGCTCAAGCTTTTGGATCGAACTGTCATATTTACCCCTGTTAAATACTTAATTCCAATCAAAAATGCCGTTTCTGAAATGAACAACAATTCTGAAACGGATCCAACTCGTACTTTACAGGGGTCAAATGACCATTCTGGTTCTAATTCTAAACTATGGTGGAGTATATGAGACTCGAACTCATGACCTCTTCAATGCCATTGAAGCGCTCTAGCCAACTGAGCTAATACCCCATAGCCACATTATATCACAACCCCCACTAGATTGAAAGCCTTTTATATAAATCGTTCCGGCCAAGCCATAAATCCACCTCACCGAAATCCAACCTAGCCAAAAGCCACACTTTACCATATAATATATACTATGAGATACAAACTACGTTGGCGACTTTCCTAATCATCTAACCTATTAATTTTGATTTTATAAAGGAAAATTATGACAAAATCTCCAACTATTCTCACCGGCATCCGAGTCCATACCGAACCAACCATCGGCAATTTTATTGGCGCACTCGTCCCTATGGTTCGTCTCGCCAACAAGCACAGCCAAACTTCTCATATTAACATCTTTGTACCAGATCTACATTCTATCATTTCCGAAGTCGACGGTGAACTTGAGACTAACCTAATCAGATCACTCAAATACTACCTTGCTGCTGGCCTCAAAATCACTCCAAACATCCATTTTTATCGCCAATCACGCGTTCCAGCCCATTCCGAGCTCTGCTGGATTTTAAATTGCGTCGCTACCATGGGCGAGCTCAATCGCATGACCCAATATAAGGACAAAAGCGAAGGCAAAAGCAGTGTTAACGTCGGCATATTCGACTATCCTGTCCTCATGGCAGCCGACATTCTGCTCTACGATGCGACTTATATCCCGGTGGGAGAAGATCAATTCCAGCATATCGAACTCACTCGTCGCATTGGCGAACGCTTCAATCGTCGTTTTGGCGAAATCTTCACTCTACCAGCTGAACCAAAAGCCCAAGCTGAGTTCATGGGGTCCAGCGAGGGTATTCGTATTCGCGATTTGCAGAACCCGACCAAGAAAATGAGCAAGTCTACCCCAGCCGAAAATAGCAAAATCATGCTTTCTGACACTCCCGAAGCTGCTGCTAAAAAGATTATGTCTGCCACCACGGATTCAGTCGGCAAAATCCAATACGACATGTTTAACCAACCGGGAATTAGTAACTTGCTCCAAATCGAAGCCCTTACTACTGGCCTACCATTACAAGATGTGATTTCAACTTGGGCTGGCGAAACTCATTATGGCGACCTCAAGCAAAAAGTTGCCTCCAGCGTCAAAGCCCTCCTTGAAGATTTTCAAGCTCGCCTCGCCGAAGTCAAAGACGATGAGATTATGCAGTTGCTCGAAACCGGCGAAGCTTACGCCAATGAAGTCGCCAATCAGAAGTTACACCAGGTGCAACGCGCCTTCGGATTACGCTCATGATTATTACTGGCAAAAAATTCAGTAAACCCGACCTCTCGCGTGTCATTAATGGCGACACCGAGCTTGCCGATGCTGAAGCTGCGCCAGAAAAGTTTCGTCTCGACCATTTGCTCGTCAAACAACACCCAGAATATAATCGTTCTAGCCTCCAGACTTTCGTTAAGTCCGGCTATGTCAAGGTCGACGGCAAGATAGTCACGAAGCCGAACACAAAATTCGAAGCAACAGCCAGCATTCTGCTCCAAGTTCCAGCCGAAGCACCAATTCCAGAACGCCCCCCAGTCGTCTACGAAGATGAGAATGTTCTCGTCATCAATAAGCCAGCCGGCCTACTCAGCATGGCGAAGGGCGAATATTGTCCCGAGCCCACTCTCGAAAATTACGGTCTGCTTGTCCATCGTCTTGATCGCGATACTAGCGGCACAGTCATTCTAGCCAAAAATCCAGCCACTCAGAAAATGTTGCGCAAGCAATTCCAAGATCGCAAAACCCACAAAACCTATTACGCCGTCGTCGAGGGCCGACCAAAGCTGCCCGAAGCTATGATCGACCTGCCGATCGCGCGCAACTTGAAACGTCCAACGACTTTCCAGGTTGACCAAAACGGTAAGCCATCGCAGACTTATTATCGCGTGATTGATCAAAACTCAAAATATTCGCTCCTTGAGCTCAAACCGACTACCGGTCGCACCCACCAATTACGCGTCCACCTCAAATATCTTGGCACGCCGATTGTGGGCGATGTGGTCTATGGTTCTGGCCAGTCTGGCGATCGACTTTATCTCCATGCCAAAGATCTAGAAATCACCATTCCGGGCAAAATTCCTGGCGACAATGGGGAACGAAAGACTTTTTCTACTGATTTACCACCCGAGTTTCAAGAGAAAATACATGAGTAAATACATTTGCCCTGTGGGCGCCTTTTTCAAGGGGATCCGGACTTACGAGGAGGACGAGCGCGCCAGCCCTGCGACGGCAGGCGCTGGCGACGCGCCCCTTGAAAAAGGTGTGTGCACTAAACAAAGGAGATTAGCTTATGTTTTTTGACAACCTAGAGCAAATCCCCATCATCGCCAGCAAGACTAACTGCACAATTTTTGTCGTTTCACCAGAGACCAGGCCAAGGCTCAAACATGCGCTTTACATCGAACCGAGTGATGCCAAAAAAACTTCCGTTATCAGCGTCGAGCAAATTCGCGAGCTAATCGGTATGACCGGGAATCGAGAGACCAGCGATCGCTTTTTCGTGATTACTCCGGCCGATACCATGAACGAAGCAGCCCAAAATGCCTTTCTCAAGACCTTCGAGGAGCCGAAGCAACATTGTCATTTCGTCCTCCTCACCGAACAGCCAGCGCTGCTCCTACCCACGATTCGCTCGCGCGCCCAAATTTTCTTTCCCAAAGTTGAGCACACTCTCGACCAGCCACCTTCGGCCAGAGCTGAGTTCATCGCTCTCGCCAAGCGTTTCATCGCAACCAAACCCAACGACCTGCTTACTCTGGCCGAAGAACTCAGCAAAGTCAAAACCAAACCCCGTGAACACGCCCAGGAAGTTATCGCAACCACTATCGAACTACTTTATAAATCTTATTTCAAAACCGGCAACGTCAAATTCCTCAGCAAAATTTCCAATTTCATCAAACTTTATGACAGCCTCGCTAGCAACGGCCACCTCAAGCTGCATCTCGTCGCAGATTTGCTATAAACTATCAGTAGGTAAAGTTAGCTGGGATGCGCTGCGAGGACGAGCTCTAAAAGGTAGAGAATATCTGGGACCAATATGTCTTATACTGCGAACTCGGATCGAAAATAAATCCAACCGACAGGTATTTGAAATCCGGATCTAGGATATTGCGCCGGTGGTCGGGTGAGTTCATCCAAGACCTGACGACCGTTTCTGGCGAAACAGCTGCATTGCCAGCATTCAAGTTCTCACCACTTTTACCACCCGACTGAGGGATCGGACAAGCCGTCATCCAGGAAGAACCGTCCGGGCGCGAGTGCGCATAAGTTGTCATAATCTCTCTCGCCCGGGTATTAGCGGCACCCTCGCAGGTCGAGCCCCAGGCCAGAGCGCCCAAGCCGGCTTTCGCGCGCTCTTGGTTTACTAACGCTAAGACATCACGTTTCCACTGCTCGACCGGTGGAGCGATCACCGTCACCGTTAGCTTATCATGACGTGCTCCATCGTAAGTTCCGACCGTAATCACGGTCGTCCCCGTCCCAACAATTGCCGGATAACGACAAGTTGCCGAATTATACCCCAGCCACGTTCGCGAGGTGTTATAGAAACCAGCAATCACATTCGGATTACTCGACTGCCAATACATGTCACCAAGATTCGACAGTCCACCTCCAACACAAATATCAAAATCTGCCGTTTGATAAATCGTAATCGCGTCCTCGTTCCAGAGCTGACCATTCGCTACGGCAGCCGAGCTAATCTGACCACTACTCGCCGTACTACTACCAGTCACGACATAATTATTCGAATTCCCACTCGCTGAATTGCTATTCGGAATCGTCGTATGATTACCACCACTACTCACGACGGTCTGCAGCTCTTCACTCACCGGATCGATCAGACCTAACTCTTCAATTGACCCACCAATCGTATCGCTACGCTCTTGCACTACTTTAAAATCGATTCCACCGTTAAGATTGATCGCGCTAAAAATCATCACACCAACAATCAAGATCGCCACTGCGTTCAGCGACAGCAGTATCATCATTTTAGTTTGATGCATCATCTTTGCAGTCATGCCAAAATCCTATGCGCGAATATGTTTTTCCGAATCAATTACCGTCGCCACCAGATTAATGATCATCTCTAGCTGAATCAAATCACGACGTTCGAAGTTCGTTTTACCGAGAGGCTTACCCACTACCAACTGTCCAAACGGCTTACCTTTAGCATTGCGTAGCTCAGCTACGGCATAAAGCTCAAGCTCATCCAGAGTCTTGCGCACGGTTTTATTCGGCACCTGCCAAACTTCATTGCCACTCGCCGATTTCATACCCGAAATCTGTTTCACTTCATCGGCCGACATCGCCAGAGGTTTCGAGCCATAGAGACGATTATTAATAATGAAGCCAATGTAAGCAAAGTGCAAATGATCAGCCAAGAACATCGCTAACTCGCGCAGATCAACATTCTTCGCTGCGATTTTGTTCAATTTCTTAATCACATAGGCAATATCAACTTGGCCAGCCGAAATCAATGAGCCAACCGAAGCTTTAATCTCATTAATAACTGGCATCAAGAGCAGAACAATCACAATCATCAAAAAGTTCAAAACTAGGATAGCAGTTGATGGATTCGGAATCTTAAAGAGAGCCGTAAAGATTAGATAAAACAGCATCATATAGATAGCTGCACCTGATGATATGATCACCATATAAGCCATTGCGCGTAGCCAGCGTGCCGACACCGAAACAATCCGATACTTCAAAATTGCATAGAAATAAGCCAACATCGCAATTGAAACCGAAAGTGGCCCAACCCAAATCAAAGCATAGTTTCCCATGATCGGCAAAAGTAGGTCAAATGTCGCCGAAAGAATACCAGCAATCGTTAATCCACCCAATAGAATATAATCGCCGTTGCGTGAGCGTTTCGAAGAAATATCATGCGCATGTAGGTAAGTTGCAATCAAGAAGGCTGTAATATTCAAGAAAAAGAAGATTGTATAGCACCAGTAATACCAACCATTTACTAACTCGACCGTATTGCCATTATTACTTAACGTGAAAGAGGTGTAAAGTACACTTGTGTCGTTTACTAGGATAATAGCTAGCGCTAAAGCCCAAACGATAAAGAATAAAGTTGCTAATTTTCCCCATCGCATCTTCCATGCCATATGCCCTAGCAGCGCCGTAGACATCAGCATTGCGCCCGTGTAAATACCGAGAATAACCGTCGGAGCAATATCTGTCGCCGTTGGTGGCAAAGCTAAATAAATCCCAATCGAAAGCGCCCAAACCACAGCACCG
Organism: uncultured Candidatus Saccharibacteria bacterium; assembly: GCA_964515845.1. Lineage (GTDB taxonomy): Bacteria > Patescibacteriota > Saccharimonadia > Saccharimonadales > Saccharimonadaceae > Nanosyncoccus. The sequence continues at coordinate 9,768 of CAZEVF010000012.1, forward strand.
ATGTTCGAAGCTAAAAGCCAAGCTGATCGACCACGGTCAACTTTTGATGATCCGATCAGAGATAGCAGCCCAGACGATACCGTCAAAACAGCCGTAGCTATCAATAAAATTGATATTAAACTCACATGACCTCCTTTTGTATTCTTCCTTAAAGTATATCATAAGCAAAAATCATTAGTCAATAAAAATCCTCGTCTCAAGACACGAAACGAGGATTCGCCATACATAAAATGAGTAAATTGGCGACTCATTTTATTTCACCTGCCCCTTTAATCCAAAAGACAACACCAAGAGGGTTAGGATTGCGCAAATCGACCTCATACTTCATATCGAAATTCAGATTATTGCAAATCCTCTCAATCTTCTTGATAGCTTTATTTGCTGATAATTCCGGACGCATTTTAAAATCTTTATCATTCGTCTTCCATTCTTGTACTACTGCGCATCGAACCAAACTCGGATCGAGTACCGTTAAATCGCACATAATTACTCCGTCTGATTCCAATAACGCTTCCACCTGCTCAATATACCTCTGCATCTTCTCTACCGAGCTACAATACGAAAGCACTCCATCCAAAAAGACTATTTTTACGCGACGGCGTAATGCTTTGTCGGCAAGAACGTCCTCAAGTTTGCAAAAACGATATTCGATACCGGTTTCATTGAAAGTGACTCCATAATCATATTGAAAAACGACATCAAGTTCATCTTTAATTGTAGTATCCATATCGCAAGCGATAATATGAAGACTTTGAATCATCGGTAGTGTCATTTTACCACTACGCAACTCCGCCAGCAACCCGGCGCCAAGCGTAACGACAGTGGCAATCTTCTGAGGAGCCGGTTTATCCCGATAACGTCTCAACTCCGGAATGTACGCAAAAATCGTATCCTGCGCAAGATGCTTTCGACGTCTCAACTCGACGAATTCCGGTTCAACCGTCGCACAACGCGAAGAGATACACCCATCATCCAGTACACGAAACACTCCAGCATTGTCATAGTTACGACCAAAAGCACTCTCCAGTGCGATTGCTCTAGGTACTAAAGTTGCCGGAAAACGCGCAAACGATAAAGATTCTGCACCAACATCCATCATAAACTTCCAGAGACCACGATTATTCTTCATCTTCTCTGAAAATTCCGGCCACATTTCGTTCACTCCTCTCAAATAGTGAGTAAACTCGGCTTCATCCTTGCAGACTCTTTGCATATAATCGCACATCTTTTGGTACACCTTATCAACCTGCCGTTGGCCTACCCTAGCCCACGGAAAGACCTTGCCTATCACTGTAGCAAAAACGTACTTCAATGAATCATCCCAAACCTTCATTGGTGGAAACTTATCAACATCGTACATTTCCAGTTCAACAGACTCTTCGTGATAATGTGGTACATGCGCATAGTGATCTTTACTAACTTTAAGATGCAATTCGAACACCTCTCTTTCTTAATAATGTGCTTGAAATAGTTACAGCGCCATCTATAACTATCCAGCTCTAAGCATTATATCATACTTACCCCATAAAATATACTAGGTTAACCTGAAGCTTGACCATTATCCATCCATCAACTATAATTAAGCTTAAGTTATATTATAAATCAGAAGGTCAAAGCATAGCTATGAAGAAAACTCAACAAAAGCTCATGAAGCACCGAATTAGCTGCGTCGCGCGCGTGATCGCCTGCGCCTCTTTTTTGGTTCTAACTATCATCGGCGTCTCCTCGCTCGTCCGTGCGATGTCGCTCGAAAACATCGCCAACGAAAACGGCATTCCGTCCATCTGGCAAGCTGCCTCTCTCGGCAATCCAGAGACTATTACCATCCCAATCACCTACTGGGATCAGCGTATGGACGATTGTAGCGACGAAAATCGCCAGTTCGAATGGACGGCTTGTCGCCTCTATGCGAAGGGAATCGTACGCGACGTCGTCAAGAGTCGCCTCGGTGCTGACGGCCTACCCATCCCGACCTATACTAATTCGACCGACGCTTGGGCAGCCTACCATGATGTCTTCACGGCAAACGTCACCGGCCAAGATCCAGTCCAACCGGGCGATAATTTCTATCGCTGGTTCCACGAGACTACTGACGCTAATGGCAAGCAGCTATCAAAACGCTACGATCGCGAAGTCATCTTTAAACGTACCGGCAAAAACACCTACGAATACGGTAGCAGAGGCACTTTCCCTCTAGACGACGTTAATTTCTCCAAGGGTGACTCGACCAATACTGATCACAATTTCCATTTCACAGCACACATGCAGATCCCGATGAAAATCGCAGCTGACGGCAGCGAGCAGTTCTGGTTCAGTGGTGACGACGACGTCTGGGTCTTTCTCAATGGCCAGCTCGTACTCGACCTCGGTGGCCTCCACATGGACACCGAAGGCTACTTCGTCATCAACGCCGACGGCAGCATTACTTCCGTCGTCCAAAATGTCAACGATCAAAAGTGTCGCCAAGAAAAAATTCCCAACCCAAATACTATAGGATACGACATCTACAATAATCGCGTTGAACAATCCTGTCCTCGCAGTCAACAAACCTACACGATTAACGCCGGGCTTCAGGCTGGCAACGTCGTCAACCTGGACTTCTTCTACGCTGAACGCAGCACAACCGAATCCAACACTCGCATCACTATCTCAAACATGAACTGGCCAATCTCGGCTGATAGCGAACTCACTGCGAATATCGTCGGCACCTTGCCAGATGGTGAGAGTAACCTTATCCAATACCAAGCCAGCATCGCCAATCGCGATCCAGAACGTCCTCTCGACCTCCTGCGCCTCGCTGCTCACATGCACGAGACGAAAGATAACGAATCGCTCGCCGATGGCTTTCTCAAGCTCGACGCTAGTACTTTGTCCTATACCACCACCCCAGACGACGAAAACTCTTGGCAGCCAGTCGAAATTTCAGCCCCAGATAATACTGCTAACGGCTTTACTCTCGCCACTCCTCTCCACATGTCGCCTTCTGGCCAGACTGGGGACACGCTCTACTTCCGTTACATGGGCGAGACTACCGGCAATACCGGCGCCATGACCAGCGTCGTCAGCTTCTACACTTCGCTGAATGGCACTAGTGGCGTGACTTATGACTACGCCACAGTCAAATATAAAGCTCCGGACGTTCCACCTACACCAGTCGAACCAGACCCTCCGGTCAAAGCCGAGCATACCGTCAAGATCGAATATCGCTATGCTGACGAGACTAAGGCAGCCGACGATTACACGGCCACCATCAAAGAGGGCGATAGCTTCTCCGTCGACTCGCCCGAAATCAAAGATTACGCCCCGACCATCACTACCGTCAGTGGTACGATGGGTAACGAAGATCTGACTTACATCGTCTATTATAATTATGTACCGAACGTCCCGGTCGACCCCGAAGAGCCCGACACCCACACCGTCACGATTCACTATATCTACGAAGACGGCACGACAGCAGCCGAGCCACATGTCGAAAAGCTCAAGGAAGGCGATAGCTTCTCCATCGATTCGCCTTTAGTCCCGGACCATACTCCAGATCATGCGAATATTTCCGGCACCGTCGGCAACGAAGATCTCGAATATATCGTCCGTTACAAGCGCGAAGGTAGCGACCTGCCACCAGTCGGCCCGACCGAACCAACCACTCCAGAAGAACCGTCCGAACCCGACACTCCTAACGAACCAAGTGACGTCATCACTCCGACCCCGATTCCTCCTTCCGACATCCTCGACGGTGGACTGCTCTACCTCGATCCATTGGGTGAAGTTGCCTTCGTGCCAAACACCGGCATCATCGACGAAGCCATCGGCTCACTCTTTACCGTCGGTTTCGCCGAAATGATCCTCTCGCAAGGTTTCGTCATGGTCATGCTCCTGATTTTTGCCGGTTCGTTTGCGACTTATTTCTCTCTGCGTCAATACATTAATCTCGAGACAGCCACGCACACTAACTACACTACCAAGCGTATGCCTCGTGCGAACAATCAAAAGCGTACAGCTCGTGCCAGTGGCCGTGGTGCCCACGCTAAGATTACGCGCAAAAAGTAGCCTAGACTAATCATCCGACCACTAAAATACCCCAGTTCAATCGAACTGGGGTATACGCGTACGAAAACTAAAGTTTCGGCTTAATCTCGATAAACTCCTGCCACGGTGCCGGAGGGAACTGTGGCTCACGTCGCGCTCGAGTATGCTTCTTTGGCTTAATACGCATTCATTCTCCTGTTTAAATACTGTCGCTCGGAGAACGCGCCTAGATTTCCTAGCCGTTCGACCAGCTCCACAAGCAACTATCCTCTATCATATCAAACCTTTGACCAGAAATCAACCCCAAGCTATTGACAATTTTCATAATCTGTGCTACAATAGAGAGATAAGGCCCTGATTTTGTCTATTTTCTGGCAATTTCAGGGCCATTTTCTATTGATTTTGACGTTTTTCAGGGCTTTTTAGGCTAAAATGCCTATTTTTCACCCAATTCCTTCAATTTCGCATCAATTAGCTTGCGCAGACTATCAATATCCATCTCTTTCTTATCGACCTGCTCATCGCCGATGTAGAGCAACGGCGTATATTCCAGATTACGCTTCTCGCAGAGCGCGCGATCAAAGCTAATCTTCTGCGCCACGGCTACGCTTTTCATATCCTTACGAAATTTCTCCAGATCACCCTTACCCTCGGTCGCTGCCACGAAATAATCCTCAAACTGTTGCTGGCGCTTGCTAGCACTCGAAAAGAACCAATCCATCTGGTTCGTAAATAACTGGTCCTTATACGCTTTCCAATAGCCCTGAATCGCAGCTGCATTCGCAGCCGAAGCTGCTGCCGTACCGTTCTGATGATAATCCTGGACGAATCCTCGATAAATCACGGCGACTTTACCACCATATTCCTCGACTAATTTATTCAATCGAGGATTAACCGAGGCACACCCTTCGCACTGATAATCAGCATATTCAAAAATCTTCACCGGCGCATTCGGGTCGCCCTCGACATTTTCTGGCAAATTACCCGAGCGCTCATCGGCCGGAATAATCTGCGCCAGCTCCGAAGTCTGCACCTCTACCGGCACAACTCTATTAGCCGGGCCACTCTGCGCCAAGCTAATCCCCACCAGCCCACCTAGGGCCAGCACAATCACTCCGATCACAATCCAAGTTTTTTTATCCATCATTCCTCCAAACTTATTTAACTATTTGTAACATGCTATAATGATTATAACATGGAGGAACCAGAAAATACATTCTCAAGCTTCGTTAGTAAGCTCAGACAACAGCTGAAGCGTGGTTGGCGAGCTTTTCGTCGTACGCTCAGTCGGCTGAAAACTAATTTCCTCACCGGTTTTACGAAATGGATTGACCCGAAGCTAGCACGCTATCGCAAAGCGCCGGCGCCAGCCTACCTCCCAACGAGCGAGGCAGCGCCAAAACCTAACCCGAAAGCTGGCGTAAATTCCAATCAAAAACCCGATCTAGCTCCGACTGAAGCTCTGGCAGCACCTGAGAAACCCTATACACCAAAGACTACCGAGGATTTTCTCGCACTAATGAAGCGCACTCCTCGCTCCGTCCTCAATAGTCGTGAGCGCCATGTCATCGCTACAATCATGAACTTTCCCAGCGTGCGCGTCTCTGAGATTATGCTGCCACCTTCGAGCATCACCTATGTGCGCGACGACGAAATTCTCGGACCTTTGACGCTCGACCGGCTCTATCATTCTGGCTTTCAGCATTTCCCCGTGATTAATTACGATCGACGCATCGTCGGTCTCATCCATACCACGGCGCTGAATAGTCTCGAAATCAAACAAACCAATCGGGCCAGTGAGATTCTCGACCCGAAAGTCTTCTACCTACGCGAAGATTATACTTTGAACCAAGCCCTGGCTGCCTTTCTACGCACGAATTGTTACTTTTTCCTCGTGGTCGACCGGTATGAGCGCATCGTCGGCATGCTAACTTATCAGATGTTAATCGACTTCCTGCTCGGCGAGACCCCGACTGATGATTTTGATCGTGACGCTGATCGTCTAGCCGTCGCCAAACGCAAACTCTAGTGCTACAATAGGAAGCATATGGCAAGATCTCACATCCAATTCTACTGTCAACAATGTGGCGCCACCTACAAAAACTGGACCGGGCGCTGCAATCAATGTGGCGCTTGGAGCTCGCTCATCCAGCAATTCGACGAGACGAGCCGTGACGAAAAATCAGCCGTCGGCCGGGGGCAAATGTCTGGTAAGCAGCTCGATTTCGTCTCAATCAAAGACCTCGAAGTCTCCGACGAAAAAAATCGCCTCTCGACCGGTTTTTCCGACCTCGACACCGTCCTCGGAGGAGGAATTTTGCTCGGCTCAGTCATGCTGCTCGCCGGCCAGCCGGGAATCGGCAAGTCTACCCTGCTCATGCAAATCTGCGCCAAAATCGCCGAAACTCGCTCTGTACTCTATGTTTCGGGCGAGGAATCAGCCGGCCAAATCAAACTGCGCGCCATGCGTCTCGGCGCCAATTCCGACAGCCTGAAATTCGCTAGCTCTACCAGCGCCAACGATATCGCCAAAACCATCGAAGAAGGTGGTTTCGACCTCGTAATCGTCGACTCGATCCAGACTCTCACCATCGCCGAAATCGCTTCGGCGCCCGGTGGCGTCTCGCAGGTGACGAACTGTGGCAACTTAATCATCCGCACAGCGAAGATGTCGGACACGGCCGTGATTATCGTCGGCCACGTCACCAAGGAAGGTACGCTCGCCGGGCCAAAAGTCCTCGAGCACCTCGTCGATGTCGTGATGAATTTCGAAGGCGACCGTTATGGAGGGTTCAAAATTATTCGCGCCGTCAAAAATCGTTTTGGCTCTACTACCGAAGCAGCAATTTTCGAGATGAACCAACACGGTCTAGTCGAAGTCGAGAATCCTTCGGCAGCCCTGCTTTCCGAACGCCAAAATACCGACGGCTCTATCATTCTCGCCACTCTTGAAGGCACGCGCCCCATCTTGGTCGAAATCCAGGCCCTCGTCACCCCGACCAATTTTGGCTATCCTAAACGCACAGCCTCGGGCTTCGACCTTAATCGTCTCAACCTTCTCATCGCCGTCATCGAGCGTCGCACGAAGCTCAAGCTCAATGATAAAGACGTTTTTATCAACGTTGTCGGTGGGCTTAAACTCCAAGATTCAGCCGCTGATCTTGCTATTTGTCTCGCCATCGCCTCGGCCGTCGCCAGCCGTAAGCTTTCCGAAGATTTTGTCGTCTTCGGCGAAGTCGGACTCGGTGGGGAAGTACGCTCGGCTTTTCGTCCAGACCAACGCATCGCCGAAGCCAAAAAGCTCGGCTTCGCCCACGCCATCGCTCCTGCCACTGTCAAGGACGAATTCGTCGTCCCGGTTCGCGACCTGCGTACAACTTTAATCGAATATGTCAATGAATAGCTTAGCCAATGCTTTTCGAGAGGATCCGGAGGCTCGGCCGAGGACGAGCGCAACGACCCTGCAACGGCAGGCGTCGTTGACGCGCCTCGAGAAAAGCCATTGGCTAAGCTATTTGGTGAGGTATGCTCGATGAAAATTCTTGGCATCGACCCTGGCACCGGCATCTGTGGCTTTGGCGTCATCGAAGGGCAGAAGGCACTCGACTACGGCGTCATCGCCACTCCACCCCACACGCCCTTGCCTGAGCGTCTCGAGGATATTTATAATTCATTGCACGAAATCATCGGCACCAATCACCCTGACGTCATGGCTATCGAAAAATTATTCTTCAAGCAGAATATCACCACTGGCATCTCTGTTGCCGAAGCCCGAGGCATCTGCCTGTTAGTCGCGAAGCAATGTCGTCTCCCCATCTTCGAATACGCCCCAAACCAGATTAAAATGGCTATCTCCGGCGATGGGCACGCCCATAAAACCCAAATGCAAGAGATGGTGCGCCTCCACCTCGGTCTCAAAACCGTGCCAAAGCCCGACGATGCCGCCGATGCCCTAGCTGTCGCCATTGTCCACTCTTTTGTCACCAAAAACCAGCAAAGCGCCCTCTAGGAGCGCCCTGGCTAGTTATATATACATTGTATATACAAAATACATACAATGTATTTATCGGGCGACACAACGCACGGAATTGCCCAAATAGCGCTGGTGACTAAGTGCTGGCAGCACATTAGCAGTATCAAATAGAAGACTATCTGCATTATAGTTATTGCCAGCCATTGAAGTTGATGACCAACCGTAAAAGCTTCTACCGGCAAACCCTATCGATCCTTTGTTCACCCTAATACCACCACTGCGCACGACTCACCCTTTACTTCGTGCGCAGTGGGTACGTTGTTCTCGGCAATGGCTTTGTGAGACACGCTGGCCTTTATGGGTTTGATTGGCCCTCTTCGTATGCAGATAATATTTGGGGGGCTTCCGGCCTTGGCGCCTATTATCTTCTCTTCGATAATAATGGAATTAATTCGTCACAAGGTCCAAGCCATCGCTCTATTGGGTCCCCAGTACGTTGTCTGGCTTCTGGCGCCTAGTTACTTAGTTTCAGTATAGTCAGAACCGTAACCCTTCATAAACTTTTTCGCATTCCAAAATTCTATGTTAAAATAAACATAAGATTGAAGGAGGTTCTATGAACAAAAAAATCATTTTCGGGGCAATTCTAACGCTCGGGCTCGCACTTTTTGCACCAGCTACGCCCACTTTCGCCGAAGATTATGGCGTCATGCCATTGACCAATGATAATGAAGCCGAGAATACCACTAATACTACCGACACTATTAATATCATCGAATGCTCCGGCAATGAATTTTATAGCTATTGTAGCAACGAGTTCAAATGCGAACTCAACGCAGCCGGCGAAGAAATTTGCGCCTACGTTCCGTTCTCAGAGGAGAAATATCGTTGTAACGAAATCGAGAACATGCCCGGCCAACGCCTCTGCTGGCGCCTCGATAATATGGTCGAAAATGTCATTGACGAAGGCACCTCAGGCGAAGCCGAAGTCGTCTGCGCCGATCCCGACGAACCTGGCTGTAAAGAGGAAACTGAAGTTCCTCTCTGGCCTTGCATTATTTCCATCTCAGCCATCGTCGCCACTCTGGCCGTCATCGTCGTACTAAACCTCTTTGGACGTAAAAAATGATCGCTCATCTCCAAGGCACCATTACCGAAAAACTTGCTAATTCGATCATCATCGACGTCAATGGCGTCGGCTACGAACTCCTCATCGCTACTCCCGAGATTGAGCTAATCAACCTTGGAGACAAAATCAAATTCTACACCTACCATGCCCTGAGAGAAAATTCCGAGGATCTCTATGGCTTCAGCAGTCTCGCGGCAAAAAAGCTCTTCGAGATGCTAATCTCGGTCAACGGCGTCGGCCCGAAAGCAGCTCTCGCTATCCTCAGCTTGGGCAGTCCGGAAGATGTGCGTAATGCCATCGCGAATACTGATGCAGCCTTCATCGCCAAAGCCAGTGGTGTTGGCAAAAAGTCAGCCGAACGCATCATCGTTGACCTGCGCGACAAAGTCGGCGCACCCAGCCACTACGGCGCCACCGAGCCAAAATTCATAGCCCCAGCCGTTGGCCCTGAAGACGAAGCTCTCGACGCCCTAATTGCCCTCGGCTTCCCTCTGAAAGAAGCTTCGGCTGCCCTCGCCAACGTCGACCCTAACCTCAGCACCGAAGAGCGCATCAAGCTCGCCCTCAAAAGGTAAAATCACCCTTCTCAAATCTAAAAAAGTATGCTAAAATAAAGACCAGTTGTAATATAAAAGGTTAAATTATATGAGTTTTATTAGTTTGAAGAAAATTGGCGACGCCCAGAAAAAACCAGCCGTCGTCGATGTGCGCTCCGGTGACACCGTACGCGTAACCCAAAAGATTAAAGAAGGCGAAAAGTTTCGCTCCCAGGTTTTTGAAGGCGTCGTGATTCGCACCGATCGCAAGGATTCACATACTGCTCGCATCACTGTGCGCAAAGTCACCTCTGGCGTTGGTGTCGAAAAGTCTTTCCTCATCCATAGCCCATTGGTCGAGAAGATCGAGATCGTCCATCGCGCTAAAGTGCGTCGCAAGAATCTTTCGTTCCTGCGTGAGCGTTCGGGTAAATCTGCTCGTCTCACTAACAAGGCCTTCGATCGTAACGCCGTTAATAATCCTGAAGTTCCAGCTGAAGTAGCCGAACCAGCCGAACCGGTCGCTGAGCCAGCCACCGAAGAAAAGGCAGCTGAGACCGTTCTCGCTGCAGAGAGCACCGATTCAGAAACCGAAGCTGAGAAGCAAAATCCAAAGGGTGCAGCTGAACCAGCTGAATAATCACCTTGACAACAGAAGTCATCCTTGGTATCGATGAAGTTGGACGTGGCCCCTGGTCGGGGCCACTTGTCGTTGGTGCCGTCATCCTCGGCACGGATTTTGCCAATCGAGCCGGCACCGAAACTTTCGCTACACTCGCCGATTCGAAAAAGCTCACCCCGAAAAAGCGCGAACATCTCAACCCCCTCATTCTCGCGCACGCCGAGGCCACTGGCCTAGGCTGGATTTCGGCAGCCGAAATCGACCAATACGGCCTCTCCCCAGCTCTCAAGCTCGCCACTCGGCGCGCCGTCAAGCAAGTCCTCGCGACCAAGACCGTTTTCAGCTCTATTATTATCGACGGCACAATTAACCTTTTGCAGGGCACACCTCTAGAAAATCGGGTTACTTTGCTCAAAAAGGCCGATTCTCTGATCAAAGAAGTCTCGGCAGCCTCGATCATCGCCAAAGTCGCACGCGATACCTATATGGTCGAACTCGCACAAAAATATCCCGGCTACGGCTTCGAAAATCACGTCGGCTATGGCACTAGCGAGCACAAACAAGCCCTCGAGCAACTTGGCCCTTGTCCGGAGCATCGTCAAAGTTTTCGCCCAATACGCGAAATTATCGCACGAAATAGCCAAAATTCACGGCCAGAAGGGCAAAGTTACCAGCCTGAAAGCCCAAAATCGCCTAAAACTCGCCAAAATTGCCCAAATTCAGCCTTGAGAGCCCATTCTAGCGCCGATTTTCGCATCCAGCCGTCTAGCACAGCTATAGGCCAAACGGCCGAATTAGCCGTCGCTAGCTACCTTCAGCGCGAAAATCACCAGATTATTGCCCATAATTTCAAGACCAAAACCTACGAAATCGACCTAATTTCGGTCAAAAATCAGTCAATTTACTTCACCGAAGTTAAATATTCGGCGAAAACAAAGGAAAATACTACGCCCTTACAGCGTATTACTCCTGCAAAATTGCGTCAAATGCGCTTCGCAGCCGACAGTTTTCTAGCCCAAAACCCCAAATTTAGCCATTTAGAGCCGATTCTAGCCGTATCGGCCGTCGAGGGCCATAACTATCGAGTCAAAACTTGGTTTGCGCTAGAGAGCTAATATAATAATGACAAGCTTATATCGGCTATTTCGAAACGTTAAACCGAAATTCGACCACGTCTCCGTCTTGCATGACGTAGGTTTTACCCTCAGTGCGCAACTTTCCGGCTGCTTTTACGGCCTGTTCCGAGCCTAATTCCTTCAAATCCGCATATTTCATCACTTCAGCAGCAATAAAACCACGCTGAAAATCCGTGTGGATCGTCCCGGCAGCCTCCGGCGCCGTCGCGCCTTGCTTAATCGTCCAGGCACGCACTTCCTTCTTGCCAGCCGTCAAGAAACTCTGCAAGCCCAAAGTTTGATACGCTGCCTTAATCAGCTCACCTAGAGCATCCTCTTCCACTCCGTACTCTCGCAAGAACTCCTTACGTTCCTCAGCCGACATTCCCGACATTTCAGCTTCGAGCTTCGCGTTCACGAATACGGCCTGGCTCGGCGCCACCATTTCGGCTAATTTCCGACGCAAATCCTGATCGCCTAGCTCCTGCTCGTCCACGTTAAACATGTAGATCACCGGCTTCTCGGTCAGATAGGGAATCACCATCCCCGGATCGTCTTTGTCGGCGTTCTTTTTGCGCTTCGCCTCGGCTTTTTCGCGCGTCTCGAGGTCAGCCAGTTCCAATTCCGTCGTAATCACCTCGATATCATGCTTCGGATCCTTCGAACCTTCGGCCCGGATCACGTCTGAATCTTCAAAAACTCGCACCACATGGCAGATCACCTGACACTCGCGAATATGAGACAAGAACTTATTACCCAGGCCTTCACCCTTCGATGCGCCCTCGACTAGACCGGCAATATCTACAAATTCGACCGTCGCTGGTACCACCTTCTCCGTATCATACATCTTCGCCAGCACCTCTAGGCGCTCGTCCGGCACTGGCACAATCCCCACATTCGGTTCAATCGTCGCGAACGGATAATTCGCAGCCAATGCCCCAGCATTCGTCAAGGCGTTAAACAGCGTCGACTTGCCCACGTTTGGCAGACCAACAATTCCAATCTTCAAATTCATACTATATATTATAGCATACCATTCTATATTTCCCGAACTCGCGCTAATATGCTAAAATAGAGACAGCCATGTTTGGAATTTTACTCATCGCGATTTTAGCACTCTGGCTCAGCTTTTTATACCCAATTTTTCGCCACAAAGAAGCTGATGAGCCTCGTAGCGCACGCTACGATATGCAAATGAAGAAGCTCTGGAGCGCTGCTCAGACTTCGATGCGCGATCATAAACCTCTACGCGCCGAGAAAGCCTTGCTTACCATCCTGAAATTCGACGAAAAGAACGCTGCCGCCTATAACCGTCTCGGGATTCTCTACGCCAAAGAACAAAAATTCGACGAAGCTATAGAATGTTTCGAAATCGCGCAATCGCTAGATAATAATCCATCGTCACTGCACAATGTTGGGTTAATTTATCTCGAGACTGGCGCCTACGAAAAGGCCGTCATGGCCTTCGAGCAGGCTATCGAGCTGGAAAATAACGTCCCAGCGCGCTATATTGCCCTCGCCAAGGCCAAAGAGCGCCTCGGTCAGACTAAAGCTTCAGTCGAAGCCCTCGAGCATGCTTATGCGCTCGATCATAGTATTAATACCCTGCGCCAAATTCTAGCGATTCATGAAGCCACGGGTGATGCCGAGGCCTTAGCCGATACTACGGCGCGTATCGAAGCCCAAATCGCCGAAGACGCTGCTGGACGCTCTCGCAGTAATCGACGTTCTCCTGGTCGCAGTAGTGCCGGCCGTAGCACGACCGTTCGTACGAGAACTGCCACGCCTCGCGCCTCACGTGCTCCAGCTAAGCGTCCGACAACTGCGAGTCGCCGTAAGCAGATCTAAGCCATGAAGCTATATCTCGTACGTCACGGGCAAACTGACTGGAATTTACAGAATAAAGCACAGGGGCATGCCGATATTCCCCTGAATCAAACTGGACTTATAGAAGCTAAAAATCTACGCGATAACCTTTCGACTTATCAATTCGACGTTTGTTATGTCTCTCCCCTCCAACGCGCTCGTCAAACTGCTGAGTTAGTCCTAGAAAATCGACAAGTCCCAATACGTATCGATCCGATTATGCTCGAACGTGATTTTGGTAGTCTTCAAGGCACCGATCCCAAAACTTGGCAAATTCCAAATGCTTTTGATCGTCGCATCAATACTGGTGAAGGTGGCATTGAGCCGATTAAGACCCTGTTGGAGCGTACGCGAACTTTCCTCGAACATCTACGAGCAGAAAATTCGGAGAATGCTCGAATTCTCATAGTCGGTCACGGGACCTGGCTCAAATGCCTTTATTTCGTCATCACGGGCTACGATGATGACACTGATTTCCTGAGCTTTCATCTCGAAAAATGGCGAAATCGCTGAGCTTGAAATATAAAAGTGATCACACTAGGGAACTAGGCGCCAGAAGCCAGACAACGTACTGGGAAAGCATGCCAAAAAGAATTGGGTCCTTCCGATGGTAGAAGTTCTATGTCATTAAATCCGAATGATTGTGTTCTAGCTAGCGCAGCTATTATACATGAGCGATTATAGCCAGCAAGACCTATAAATCTCATAAAGTCAATACCGACAGCCCCACTGCGCACGAAGCAGACCACATCGTCAGATCAAAAAAAGACCCTCCAATTCCAAACAGAATTAAAGAGGTGTCTTCTTGGTGCTGGAAGTAGGACTCGAACCTACGAAGGCCGAAGCCGAGAGATTT
>CAZEVF010000013.1:0-22516 GCA_964515845.1 uncultured Candidatus Saccharibacteria bacterium
TATTGCATCGGATATTTGAACTTCCGACCCTGTGCCAAAACCTCTTCGCGCCGTTCTTCAACTTTCTCGCGCTCGGTTTTTGGTTTCTCTTTAAACAAACTCATGTGTGGCTTTTTCCGCTAAATCTTGTAATATATTATACGTCTTTTCCGGCTTCCTGACCATACTAATCGTCATATCGCCCACCTGCGTCTGCAGAAGCAAAGTCCCGTAGCCAAAAATCCCACCCTTAATCCCCGGCACTTCGTAACTAATGCTCTGAATCTTGTCCAAACCCAAATCCACCACCGTCTTCCGGAAAAGCCCCCGTTGTCGCACCTGGCGCACGCGCTGATTCGTCACTAGGTAATAAGAAAAATACCAGAGCATATAGACATAGAGCATTCCGACCACACCAATCGCCAAGCTCCCCAGCCAGACGAAAAACATCCTTTGATCGCCCGGCCATAGCACCATCGGCAGAGCACCAGCCAGCCCCAGCACTACTAACCACATCGCCCCACGCCAAGCCGTCAAAATGTGCCTCCGAAATATCAGCTCAACTTCTTCCCCTTCGCGTTGCCCATTAAATGTCATTTCTATCCACCATATTGTTCATAATTACAAAGCTAAATTATGTAATTCTGTCGATAAAATGCTGGCAATTTAGATTTTCTCCGAATGAAGCGCGTCTTCAGACGAGCGAATGAGGAAAAATTTAAAGTGGCGCATTTTAGCACAGAATTGGTGACTCGGGCGGGAGTCGAACCCACAACCTTCTCCTTAGGACGGAGCTGCTCTATCCAATTGAGCTACCAAGCCATACCTTCATTATACCATACATCTCTAGGTAACTAGTCGCCAGAAGCCAGACAACGTACTGGGAGAACTAACCAACGATCTTCTGGACCACTTGATTGATTGATAGCTCTAACACTAAAGAACAGCAAGTGTGCGCCTAATCCAGGATTACCCCATATCACTTCTGAAGCGTAAGATGCCCAACCATAGCCATAAATCCCGGCATCATCCAGGAAGCCGTAGCGTAAACTAACACGCCCACTGCGCAAGGCTACCTATTACTTCGTGCGCAGTGGGATTATCCTCCTCAACATTGGCTTTTTTGGCAGCGTAGGTGTCAATGGTTATTATTGGACGAGCACAGCAAAAACCGGCACCACCGGCAATCCAGCCTTTGCCTACAGTCTCCGATTCCTCAGAGGCCCTATTAATCCTGCCCACGATACGTTGCAACGTTGGACTAGTCACCCAGTACGTTGTCTGGCTTCTGGCGACTAGTTCTCTAGAAAATGCCAAAGTGGTCACGCTGACCCACTTTTGACTCTTACTAACAGGGGTGGAAAAACGCCAAAGTGGATCCATGTGGCCACTTTGAGCAATAACGCCTGAACAAGTCCTTTACACAAAGTGTAGCACCTTGCTACACTTTGTGACATTACTAACAGGGGTGACAAACCACCAAAAGCGTAGCACCATGCTACGCTTTTGGATAAAATCAGGTTATCGAGCCAGGCAACGCATAGCCCTCGTTTAATCGCCCTCCACCATCAAAAAGCCCCCGAAGAGGCTCTTTTGCGACTAGCGCGTATACTTTTCGCTCAAATCTGAATAATCGTACAATTCTTCCGGCTTGAACCAAAGTTTGATCTCTTTGGTCGCCTCTTCCTTGCTACCACTAGCGTGGACCAAGTTCGGCACACCCATGCCTTTCGCATCAGAATAACCGAAGCTCATGTGTGCATAGTCACCACGAATCGTACCCATTTCTGCCGACTTCGGCTCGGTCGGGCCGACAATCTTTCGTACCAGTGGCACAGCCTCAATTCCCTCAAGCACCATCGCAATCACCGGCCCGGTCATCATATAGCTCAAGTTATACCGGAATGCTTGCTCACCACGGCGCGTAATCATCTGCCCGATATCTTCATAGTGCGCACGGTACTGATCCTCATCCGGCATCACCATTTTCATACCTACAATCTTCAAACCAACTCGCTCAAAACGCGAAATAATTTCACCAACAATCCCACGCTGCACTGAGTCTGGTTTCAAGACTACCAAGCTACGTTCGACTAAGTCTTTTTCTTTGCCCATAAAAACTCCTTTTATTTCTCCCTATTATACCACAATTGTCACCAAACTTGGCATTTCCCCTCAACCGGCTCAGCCTTTCTCATCTTTATAGCCATTTCTATTGCCTCGCGATTGCCAAACATAAAGTGATAATTATCCAGCTCGCTCGGATCTATCCACCTAAACCCACCAATCTTATGATCATGCACCTCTAGGCAATCCTCATCGGCCAGCTCGCAAATATAATAAAACACCACTGTATGCTGCAATTTATTCGGATATTCCAGAGTTCCCACATCAGTATAAGGAATCAATTTCTTCGCCTGCACATGACAGCCAATCTCCTCCCGAATCTCTCGTGCAATCGCCTGCTCCGGCGTCTCGCCGAACTCCAACTTCCCTCCCGGAACTTCCCAAAGCCCATTCACCTTCTCTAAGCCATCCCCCACCCTTTGGTCGATCAAAATTCTCCCTTGTTTATCAAAAACCACGCCGTCAAAAACAAAAATCATTTTTCTCGTCTTTTCGCCGTTGCTACTCGGTATCACTATGGAACCTTTCATGCACATCTTTCAGATGCGCGTCCGTCACATGCGTATAAATCTGCGTCGTCGACAGATCAGCATGCCCCAGCATCGCCTGCACCGACCTCAGATCTGCTCCATTCATCAAGAGATCCGTCGCAAAACTATGGCGTAAAGTATGAGGCGAAACATGTTTCGTAATCCCAGCCATACGTGCATATTTCTGCACAATCCTCTCTACCGAGCGCGCCGTCAGTCGTCGATAATTCCCACTCATATCCACCTCGCCCGTCCTTCGACTATTATTCAAGAAAAGTGGCGCCAGCGAGTCCGTACGCGCATTCAGATATTGCTCCACCCAATCAGCAGCAGCCTCAGAAATAAAAATCGGCCGATCTTTACTTCCCTTACCTCGCACAATGAACTCACGTCGCGACAAGTTAATCGAATCCCGATTCAACTTCACTAGTTCCGACACACGCAGCCCGCCAGAAAACAGCAGCTCAATAATCGCCCGATCTCTCAGCCCAGTCTCGCTCTCCGTATCGATTTGCTTCAGTAGCTCTTCCACCTCGTCAAAGTGGAGAAAAGTCACCTGCTTTCGCACCACATGTGGCAACTCTATCAGCGACGGGTCCAACGTATCAATCCCTCGCTTGGTCAAATATTTCAGAAAACCTCTCAGCGCAATCAAATGATACGCCTGCGTAATCGTCTGCAATCTTTCACCCTTCTCATCTGTCAGGCGATTCAACGTCAGCCGAAACTTGCGCACTACCTCTTCCGTAATCTCGTAAGGTTGAATATTATCAGCCTTTTCCGTAATCTCCCCTACAATATCCAAGAAACGTTCAAGGTAATGCCGATAATTCTCAGCCGTCTTCACCGAACGCCCCTTCTCCACCTCTATGTGCTCTACGAAGTCGGTCAGCAATTCTGGCATGTAATATTTCAAATCTTCTGGCGCGTCGGCATCGCCCTGATCCTTCACCTCCGGCTCTACCCCAGCCTGCTCATCAGTCTTAGCCTGCTTCTTAGCCTGCTCCTCAGCCTGCTCCTCAGCCTTCGCATCTTGGCCCTGCTGCTCTGCCTCGC
Organism: uncultured Candidatus Saccharibacteria bacterium; assembly: GCA_964515845.1. Lineage (GTDB taxonomy): Bacteria > Patescibacteriota > Saccharimonadia > Saccharimonadales > Saccharimonadaceae > Nanosyncoccus. The sequence goes on from CAZEVF010000013.1 coordinate 3,693, forward strand.
TCACTCTAATCTCCATAACCATATTATATCACAGGCCTTCGGCCTCAAATCACCACGCAGCACTAAGCGCTGTCACCTACAGCCCAACCTGAATCAAGAGAGGCAAACAGTTCCCTAGCACCAAGACAATCACGAACGCCGAAACCAAGAACGGCCCAAAATGCACTACGTTATTTCCCTTCTTGATCGCACCCGGCAGAGCGATCACGTCCCCCAGCAAATTCGCGAGGAAAATTGTCCAGAGCGCCAGCCACCAATTTGCCAGCGCCAAAGCCAACGCCAACGCCAGCATCCAATCCCCAGCCCCCATCAACTTTTCTTTTGACGCTTTATAAATCAAGAAACAAGTTCCCGAAAGAATCACGATCGAGCCCAGCGTATTCCAAACTCCCTGCCAGAGGTCGCCCCCATCCACCAGCGTCAGTTCATACATCTTCAAGACCCAAACAATCATCCCGATAATAATCGCCAGAATCAATAGTACTACCGGCAGCTCTCCCCACTTCGCATCATAGACAGCTAGCACCGTCAGCACGACTAGCATAATCAAAGTCACTACGAAAACTCCCAGCTGAATCGCCAGAAATTCCGGCTTCAGTGCCAAAATCTGCCAGTTGTTCAGAATCGGTAACAAATACGCCCAAGACATCATCAAAAACGCTATCGCTAGTCCAATCTCCGACACGATGTCGGCCACGCCAATCTTCTTATGGCAAAAACGACATTTACCCCCCAACACTAACCAAGAAATAATCGGAATATTATCGTACCATTTGATACGTTTCTTGCAATGCAAACAAACCGACCACTGACCCAGGTCCTTCTGCTTCGTCACCCGATAATGCCAACGCCAAGCTTGACAACAAGCAAACGATCCAAACACTGCCCCGAGAATGAACATCATTGCCAAAATACAAATTGTAACCGTAACGTCTAACATATTTCTATCATAACACAAAACGTCCATGCTTACTAGTAAAATTCGTGCGCAGTGGGCACGTCAACCTGTACCACGGCTTCTTGAGGCGCGCAGGCGTCGATGGTTACGATTGGTCATCGGTTACTGCTGCGTGGTCACACGCTACGTCGACTACTGCGTACGGCCTCGCCTTCGATGCCTCAGGACTCTACCCGTCGCACGGCCCGTACGATCGCTGGGTCGGTTTCCCAGTACGTTGTCTGGCTTCTGGCGACTAGTTCCCTGGTATCACGAAAAAACAAATCATGGAATCGTCAACCCTCGGGGTTTACTTTTATCATCCACTATGATAATCTGGGGCACAGAGCAGGACACTGTTGACAGATGACTAAAGGTCGACAAAACTGACAGTTAAATAATTAATAGGAAGAGAGGCAAGTATGAAGAAAGTTACCTTGTCCGTAGAAGTCCAAGAAGATAATTCTACCACAAAATTTGTCTTCAGCCGTAAGACTGAAGACAAATAACCGAACATACTTCCACTCTACACCATAAATTACCCCTTGTCAACACCTGCTCTAATCAAGCACGACAAAATAGACGCCCCAAAGAGCGTCTATTTTTATCTCTAGCTAATTCTAGCTATTGTTATCGGCACAATATGTACCGTTACCCTCAAGCTTATACACGATAGCATAATCACGAGCATTATTTGATTTCTCAAGCGTCCCTTCAGGCATATCAGGATCCCTACTGCAACGCGCTTTCTTCACCATATGGACATAGTGCGTGAATTCTGATCCTGTCTCCTCATCGGTCCTAAGCCTAAAATCATCACTGTAATCAGAGATAACCAAGCCATAACTAGTACCATCCGGATCAACCCACTCGTTGTATTCAGCATTAACCGAGTTCATATAATTAAGAACGAAGCAAGCTGCTGGATTTGGGGTTGTCTTGCTGCAGATTACATAATCTGATATTTTTTTAACATCCGCATCCTCTTCTGGTGCCAATCCATCACCTTCAGTACTCCCAGGCAACCTACCATTATTATTAGTCTGATACTGAGAAATCGCCGAGCTCATCTTTCCCAAATCACTACGCCTTTGCGTATCCCTCTGCGAACGTTGCAAGTTTGGCAAAGCGATAAACACCATCAAGAAGATCAATCCAGCGATAGCAAGAACAAGTACGACCTCGATAATAGTGAACCCACCAACCTCACCAGTATTCTTTTTTGTCATTTTTTTACGCGTTGTTGCCACTATTTTTCCTTTCTTTTTATCATAAGCGACTTATTTACCTACATTGTAGCACAAACTACATTATTGTCCAATACTACCCACCAAATTATAAATCGGGAATAGAATCGCAGCCACGATACCACCAGCCACCAAGGCCAGCACTACCATCAAAATCGGCTCAATCAAGGTAGAAATCGCAGCAATTCGCTCATCGAGCTCATCCTCATAAACTTTCGCTGCCTTGCCGAGCATATCATCAATCTTACCTGACTGTTCGCCGGTCGCAGCCATCTGTGGTAGCAACGGCAAGATATAATCTCTACCCTTTAGAGCTACGCTCAAAGGTTTACCACTGCGCACCAAGGTCGCAGCCTGGTTCAACTGATCCTCGACAACGATATTGTTCACAGCTTCAGCCGAAATCCGAATCGCCTCAAGCATCGGCACACCAGCCGAAAGCAACATCTGCGCCGTTCGCGCGAACCTCGCGTTATACAGTCTCAAGAATAAACCCTTGAACAATGGCACATTTAGCTTAAACGTCGACAGCCATCTCTGCCCCACGTCTGTCCTCTTGAACTGCAAGAAGAACCAGACCAAAATAACCAGGATTACCGTAATCAACCACCAATAATTCACAATAAAGTTCGAGAAGTTCACCATTATCTGCGTTAACACCGGCAAAGGCTCACCAAGGTCATGATAAAGATTTTCCACCTGTGGCACCACAGCCACCATCATGAAAATCACCACGACGACAATCACCAACAAAACAATCGCCGGATACGTCATTGCGCCCCGAATCTTCGACATCATATTTGCGTCTTTTTCCTGCTGGTCAGCCAAACGCCTCAGCGACACGTCGAGCGTACCCGAAGCCTCACCAGCAGCAATCAGAGAAAGATAAACTTTATTAAATACATCCGGATGCTTAGAGAACGCCTCATGCAAAGTTTTACCACCTTCCACCTGCGCCAAGACATCTTCCACCATTGCCTTCAGTGGTTTATCTTCCGTCTGCTCAGCGATCATCCACAAACTATTCGAAAGTGGCAAACCAGCCCCAATCAAAGTCGCGAACTGCCTGGTGAAGGTAATTCGCTGCTTATTTGTCACTTTATTCTGCAACTTAGCGAAAAAGCCAGTTTTGTCTTCCTCTACCACACGCTGTGGAATATAACCCTGGTCGATCAATATTCGCCCAGCAGCGCGCTCGTTCTCAGCTTGCACACTACCACTGACGACCTTTCCGGTTTTCTTATCTTTCGCCTTATAATTATAACGTTTCATTTATTACCCCCTCGCTAAACGATCAAATTCAGCCGGATCCACGGCATAGCCACGCGCGACATCATAAGCAATCGTGCCACTCTTGACATACTTCGCCAGCTCTCGGTCCATCGTCTGCATTCCCTGGCTCATACCCGTCTGAATCGTCATGTCGAGCTGATGCGTCTTCCCTTCACGAATAATACTGCGCACGGCCGAGTTCGTCACCATAATTTCCGTCACGGCAATTCGCCCACCATCAATCGCCGGCACCAAACGTTGCGAACAAATCCCCACCAAGATATTCGCCAGCTGCGCCCGAATCTGTGGCTGTTGGTGCGCCGGGAAAACATCAACCATACGGTCAATCGACTGCGCAGCCGAGTTCGTATGTAAAGTCGCGAACACCAAGTGGCCGGTCTCGGCGACCGTAATCGCCGCCTGAATCGTCTCAAGGTCGCGCATCTCACCGATCAGCACCACGTCTGGGTCTTCACGCAGAATACTCCTTAGTGCTGCAGCAAAGCTATAAGTATCATAATGCACCTCGCGCTGTGCCACCAAAGAACGCTTCGATTCATGCGTAAACTCAATCGGGTCCTCAATCGTAATAATATGCAGCGCCTTCTCCGTATTCACCTTATCAATCAAAGCAGCCAAAGTTGTACTTTTACCTGAACCCGTCGGACCAGTCACCAAGACCAACCCATTCGGATGGTCAGCAAAAGTCGACACCACCCCCGGCAGACCCAAATCATCAATACTTTTAATCTCATTCGGAATCAAACGAAAAGCAGCAGCCATATTGCCCTTCTCGTGGAAAGCGTTCACACGGAAGCGCCCCAAGTCACCAAAGGCAAACGAATAGTCAAACTCCTTATCCTTAATCAAAATCACCTTTTGATTCGCATCCAAGGTCGAGAACACCAGTTGCTGCACCTGCATATCGTCTAGCACCGGATAGGTTGTAATCGGACGCAAAGTCCCATCAATACGCAGCACCGGAGGCAAACCTACCTGCAAATGCAAGTCGGAAGCATTATGACGAATACATTCTTCTAGTAGGGGCTCAATCGTCAAACCACCTGGCGCAGCAGCCGTATTTGGCAAGCTGCTCGCTGCCACTTCAACCTGGCTCACCGTCGCCGAGTCAATCGCTGGCTTCGTAGTCTCTGCCCCTGCCTTCATCGCTTTCACCGTATTCGGCGCAGTGGTCGCTTTTGTTACAAGCTTAGCTGGTTTTGCCTCAGTCTTAATCTTCTCAGTTTCCTTCTCCAGCTCCGACTTCCCTTCCGGCTTCAGAGCAGGCTCGGGAATCTCCATATTTGCTACCTCGGCCGTCGCTCCAGCACCAGCCTGGTTCGAAGCACCATTTTGCATTTCGCTCTTCGGCATCTCCGTCGTCCCCAGTTGGGTTGGCATCTCAGGCTGTTCCGGTTGCGCCCCAGTCTCAGGCATCGCCGACTGCTGTGGCATTTCCGGCTGCGTTGACATCTCCATCGTTGGAGCTGCAGTTGGAATATTAAATGCACCAGCGTCTGCCGTCTGTCCAACGTTCGCGCTACTAATCCCCATCGGAGGCATAGCCGAAGCAGTTGGAATATTGTTCATATCTGGTAAATCGACCGGTGAAAAAGGTGATGTTGGTTGGCTTGTCATGTTTGTTCCTTGATTCCCACTAGTATCCATGCTTCCATTTTAACATAAGTTCAATATTTGTGGTAACTTTCTTGGAATCTTACGCCAAATCACTCGCCACGCGATTCACTTCATCCATCGTGGTCACGCCAGACAACGCCTTCAGCATCCCATCCTGACGCATTGTTACAGTTCCCTTTTCGCGCGCCACACGCATCACTTCGGCCGAAGTCGCATGAGAAATAATCAGTTTCTGAATATCCTCATCCACCGTAATCGCCTCATAAAGACCAGTTCGCCCCGAATATCCACCCGGCGAAGCTTGGTCATCCACCCCCTTGACCAGCGTATACGAAGTCTGATTCGCGAGAGGCAATCCATTATAGCCCAAATCTTCACTCACCGACGTCACATCCTCCGGCTTCATCGGCAATATATCTCCGACCACCTCTTCAATCTGCTCAGTCTGCATCTGATTACTCTGGAAAGTCGTGCGCTTTTGCGCCACTCGTCGCACTAACCTCTGGCCAATCACCGTATTCAACGTACTCGCGAGCAAAAATGGCTCAATCCCCATATCAAGCAACCTCGGCAAAATCCCAGCAGCACTGTTCGTATGCAGCGTACTAAACACCAAGTGTCCCGTCAAGCTCGCCTGCACAGCCAAGTTCGCCGTCTCTGAATCACGAATCTCACCCACCATTACCACATCTGGGTCCTGCCTTAGGATACTTCTTAGTCCCGACGCGAAAGTCAGCCCAGCATCAACATTCACCTGAATCTGGTTCACGCCATCCATCTTATATTCCACCGGGTCTTCCAGCGTCACAATATTAATCTTCTCCGACTTAATCTTCTTGATCAGCGCATAGAGAGTCGTACTTTTACCTGAACCCGTCGGACCAGAAGTTAGAATCATCCCATTCGGCCGGCTAATCCCCTCCATCACAGCCCGAAGCGCCCGACCAGTCATTCCCATGCCTTCGATATCCATACTTGTGCCACTTTTATCCAACAAACGAATCACCACCTGCTCCCCCCAAACCACTGGAGAAATCGCAATACGCAGGTCAACTTCCTTGTCTCCCACTAGGACGGCAAACTGACCATCCTGAGGAATTCGATGCTCGTCAATCTTCAAGTTCGACAAAATCTTAATACGCGAAACCAGCGCCGGCTCAATCGCCTTCGGCAGTTCCATCACGCGCCGGAGCACACCATCAATCCGACACCGAATCACCAGCGCATTTTCGAGAGGTTCAATGTGCACATCGCTCGCCTTACTCTTAACGGCAAACTCCAAGATACTAGTCAAAGCCTTAGAAATCGGCGAATCCTGCGTAATCGTTTTAACATTACTACTCGCCTGCTTCTGTGCCACTTCCTGATTCGTGACTTTGACGGCCTGCTTCACCCCGGTAAAGTCACCCTTGTACTGGCGCAGAACTGCCTGGATCCCATCGCTCGACGACATCACGGCTCGCACCGGACGATCGGTCAAAGTCGAGAGATAGTCTACAGCCTGGACATTTCCCACATCGAGCATCGCCACCACGAGCTGCCCATTGCTCTCGCCCAGTGGCACTACCATGCTACGCTCAGCCACGTCGAAAGGCAAAAGCGCCAAGACATTCTGATCCATCTCGACATTCTTCAAATCAACATACGGCACGCCCATAATCAGCGCCGTCGCATGCGCGATCATCTCATTATTGACTAAGCCTTTCGCCGACAACGTCGCCATCAACGGCTGCTTCGTTTGCGCCACCTCAGCCTGCACCCCAGCCAAAGCGTTCACATCAACCAACCCCTCATTCACGAGGAGTTGAATCACTCTGTCTAGCCCATCCTTCGTCAACAGTGCCACGTTTTATTCTCCTTCGGGCGCCTGCTCCCCACCAGTATCACCGTTCAAAAGCTTATTAATATATTCCACTTTTTCTTCTCGACACAAAGTCTGACTCGAAGTCGTCGTAATACATGAATCGCTATCGCGTAGTCGCTCCAGCTCTTCCCTCGGCGTCGACTCTTCGATAATCGGAGCCTCGACTCGTCCACAGGCAGCTAGCTCACCCATATCGAGAATCCCGTTCTGGTCAATATCTTCGCAGTTACCGACGAAGACCTCAATCGTCGGGTTAATCGCCGTGCTATTGAAAATCTCTGGATCCGGCTTCACCAAATCACTAGAAATCGTCTTGCTTAGCGCCGTGAACTTTGTCTGCGCCAAATCCGGATCACCCATAATCGCGTTGCAAATGAAGAAAGCAGCCAAAGTCCCAATCCCAGCAATCAAGACCAATGTAAAGATATCAGATTGTCTCATTATTTCTCCTCCTTGCTGGAGCTTTTATCATTTGACTTTCGCGCAGCCTTCTTTGAGGCATAGACCACCTTCTCCTCCTCAATCGGCTCAGCCTCAGCCAGATAGTACGAATTCGCGAGCGCCTGTAAGCTAATCCCAGTAGTAGTCCATTCGATCGTCGCAGAAGTCACATCAAACTCACGAATCGACTTTTCGACATTATCCAAGACCGAGAGCACCACACTATCAGCCCCTTCTAGGCGTAACGTCACCGGAATCACCTCAATCCCCTCAATCGGGCTCTTGATATAATCATCACGAGGCGTCAACCTTTCCGGCTCCCAATCCGTCAAGATGAAAATCTGATTCAAACTCGCCATCAAGGCCTCAGTATTCTTCTGCGCCGGCAGAGCATCCGGAATCACACGCAAAGCCGAGCAAATCTTTGACATCTGGAGCAACTTTTGCTTCTCGGTTTCATCCGTCGATTCCTCGTAGGCCTTATTAAAGTCAATTCTTTCGCCCCCTTCGTCGAAACAACTCTTATTCAGTTCACGCTTCTTCGTCACCGTCTCTAGGTCAGTATTTTGTGCCATCTCGGCCAGCACGTTATAACGCAAGCTGCCCTTCACATCATTTAGCGAGACCTCGTTCGGATTACATTTCTCTAGCTCCTCGTTGCTCAGACGCCCGTTCTTATCCTTATCGACACAGATACCAACATTACGAATCGTTTTATCGTAAGCCGTAATCGCCTCATTCTTCTCAGTAATAATTACTGTATTGAATTTAATATATTTAATCATGAAGACGGCCAGTACAATACATGTCCCGAGCACCAGCGACGCACCGAGAACTTCCAGCATCGTCATCTGCTGAGCTTTAGAAATCTTCACACGCTTGCCATCCGCTGGCTTATTAGCATTAGTTTCTGCCATTGTTTGTGTCGCCTCCATTATTGTTTTCGCTGTTTGCGCTACCACCAGTGTTGGTCGAGTTAGTTAGACATTCAGCATCATTCTCATCACACTCGCGCGCCTCTTGGGTAAACATCCCCCCAATCTGGACATAAGAGTCAGTCACGTTCTGTCCCATCGGACCAATCGCAATCATGTGCTTATTCCGGAAGACGAAGAACTTCGGATCAAGCTTCATCGAAGCCGTAAATTTCAGGACCAAGTTGTCACTTTCGTCACGTCCGTTCGATGACGAAGAAACCGTCAACCCATCCGGCACCAACATACACTCATTCGTCGAGGTCCACTTCGTGCCACCTTCCGTACCCGGCTGAGTCGCACCACTATATTGAATACAGCTACTCTCAAAGTGCTCAACTCCAGAAATCGAACCATCAAAGTTCATCCAGCCAGCATTATTCCACTTTGTAAACTGTGGCGTACGCCAAATCTTCACGCGCGTCACTTCCTGTCGTGCATAGACTGTAATTCCCTCATCATTTTGCCTTGGCTCGAGACTTTCGTCAGAAATCGTCACTTCGCCCTCTGGACTTACTTCGACTTCAAAGCCATTATTCTGCAAATCTTCCAAAGTGTAGACTTTCTCAACTTGTTCTACCTCAGACCCAGGATTGTAGAAGAACTCGACCTTCGAATTCTCCGGTACCGTCGCATCCTTCGACAAAGCAGCGCAACCTTCAGCCGTCAAATCCCACCAAGCGTAATAATTCTCACCTTCCATGTAGGCATTACCATTTTCGTCAGCCTCATGTACACACCAAGTCGGAATTTTCTTGTCATTCGCATCGACGAACCTACCATAATCATACTTCGTCAAAGCCACGCCTTTCTTAAAGGATTCCAGCACACGGTAGTCGATCAATGGCGCGATCACAGCATCAGCCTGAGCCTCCATGCGAATCACGCTTGTATCAAGGTCGACTCTCAGCTCCGAGAATTGTACTTGATCGCCACCAGTCGGCAAAGTCGCTTTCAAGGCCCCGAATACGCGCGAAAGCAAAGCCTTATTCTTCGAAATGTCGTCAAGACGCGCTAACTGACTCTGAATCGTTACCAAATCACCAATCTCTTCATAACCAGTCAGCTTCTCGGACAAAGTTTCTAGCTTTTTATCCTGACTCGCCATCGCGATATCCTGACCACTTTTAATCCCGAAGAGAATCAATACAGCCCCCACCGACACTACGGAAACCATAATACAAATAAACAGCACCAGGTTACGCAACTTCTGCGCGCGAATCATCTGTGCTTTCACTTCCGGCACCAAATTAATCTCATACTGAGTTGCGACCGTAGTAATCAACGGATTCTTCGGCGTCACCGGCTTACCCGTCAGCTTCGCCCTCACCTTGTCAAACAAATCCTGCATTAGTCATTACTCCTTTCTGCCAAACCAATCGCCACGGCAAACTCGCTCGCCACCGGCTGCAAAACTTGCTGCTGCTCCGGAGAAACCTTCACTAGCTGCCATGGGTTACCCTGAGTCGTCGGAACATTCGTCTTCGCCTCAATATACTCAGCGATGAACGGAATCATACCGGCAAAACCAGACAAGATAATTCCCCCTACCGGCGCATTCATATACTCCGACTGGAAGAAACGAATCGACTTGCCAATCTCAATCGCAAAGCTCTCCAGCACCGAGTCCAGCGCCTTAAACACTTGGCCCTCAACCTTATCTTGCGCAAGGCCAAACTTCAAAATAAACTGACGCGCCTGCTCTTCCTTCACGTTCAATGCCGAAACCACAGTCCGAATCAAGAGCGCAAAACCACCCGGGATACTACGCACCAACCTCGGCACGCCTCGATACATCATCACGATATCCGTGCTACGTTCGCCTAGGTCAATAATCAATCTACCATCTTGTGCCCCGACCGGCATCAAAGCTCGCGCCATCGCCAAAGATTCCGGCTCCTGCGCCACCACGTTCAGACCATAAGACTCAATCATCTCCATCCGTGCTTCAGCAAAATCCACAGCCGACGAAGAAATCAACACTTCGACTTTCGCTGGATCATTCGGACAAACTCCCAAAGAAACATAGTCAACCGTCGCCTCATCAATCGGCATCGGGATATATTTATCTAGCTGATATTTCACAGTATTGAGCAGCTCACTCTCGGGCTGATTATCTACCTTTACAATTGCCGTAAAAGTCTTCGACGCCGGCATACCCACGGCCACATTTTTCGTCGTGATTCCAGCCTGCTGCATCGCACCCAGAATCGTCTCTCCTAGACGTCGCACACCAGCTGCCGAACCATCTTCAAGTACCTTCCGTTCAACCGGCACATAAGCAAACTTCTGTAACACCCAACCGTGTTGCGTATCACCAGAAAGCTGCACCAAACGAATTGCCGTTGTACCAATATCTAATGCGAAGAAATCGCCCACTCCATGGATTAAGCTCATGCTATTATTATATGCTATGCCGATTTGGAAATCAACTATGAATTTTATAAATCTGCCACTCACACTACATGCAAAACCGACTTCGTGCGCAGTGGGGATGTACTCATAGATCGTGGATTTATAGGATATACAAGTATTCACGGCTATGGCTGGTCGTCTATTTACGCAGACAGTTTATGGGGTAATACCGATTTTGGTGCTTATGCCCTCTATTTTGACGCTATCGGCCACTATTCGTCCAGTGGTCCTGGACCTCGCTGGGTAGGTTACCCAGTACGTTGTCTGGCTTCTGGCGCCCAGTTCCTAGAAAAACTCATCCAGCCCTCGCGCATCCTCAACGCGCCACTTCCCCACCTCAGTTCGTCTCAGCGCCGTCAAATATCCACCCACACCTAAAGCCTTCCCAATATCCTCGCCCAAAGCCCGAATATAAGTCCCACTCGAAACTTTGCAACGCAGCCTTAGCTCCGGCCAATCATATCCTAAAATCTCCAGTTCGTAAACCTTGACTTTCCGACGTGGCATTTCTATCATCTTGCCTTCGCGCGCCAGTTTATATGCTCGCTGCCCATTAATCTTGACCGCCGAAAAGCTAGGCACCGTCTGCTCAATCTCTCCCACAAAATCCTGCGCAACCTTTTCCACTCGACTCCGATTCGGGATCTTCTCCGGATTTACTTCATTCACAGAAATCTCCCCCTCCGGATCCCCAGTCGTCGAAGTCGCACCCAGCCTCACCGTCGCCAGATATTCCTTATCTAGTTTCAAGAATTCATTCGCTCGTTTAGTCCCCTTCCCTGCCAGCAAAATCAAAAGTCCCGTCGCGAACGGATCCAACGTCCCCGTATGCCCCACCTTCACCTTCTTCCGTTTCTCGCGCCAAACTCCATCTTTCCCTAGCACCTTCACCATCCCGGCCTGCTCTGATAACTTTCGACGCACACGCGCCACCACCCCAAAAGAGCTCATGCCCTCCGGCTTATCAATCAAAATAATATCATCATTCATTGTCTACTAGTATAATAGATACTGCAAAAAAGTAAACCTACATTCCCGGAATCTGGAAAGCACCAGGCTGAGCCTGTTGAGCTTGTGCTGCCTGCGTAGCCATCGCCTGTGCTTGCTCAGCTGCTTGCTGGGCTGCCAAATCAGCCGGCACTTGGACTTCCGGCAAAACCGGAGGCATCATCCCAGCATCAACCGTCGGCGCTGGAGGAGGTGGCAGGACCACCGTGTTCGGATCCGGCACTGCCTCAACAGCTGGAGTTGGCGTAACAACTGGTTGAGCTGCAGGCATTGGTTGGACTTGACCCATCGCTTGCGCCTGTGCCATTTGCTCTGGCGTCATCTGTACTGGCGCCTGCATCGCCTGATCATATTGCATTTGGCCATATTGCTGCATATCTGGCACAGCCGTATTAATCGAAACCTCAGCCGGCGTCGGCTCAGCCAAAGCCTGCTCTAACATCTGCGCATAATTCTTCGGCTCCTCTACTACTGGAGCTGGGGCCGGTGGTGGTGCGACAAAATTCGGGTTCGCCCCGACAGCCCCAACCGTCGCCGTGTTCTCTGTGCTACTCGCTGGCACTGCCGTCTGATTATTCTGCACATTCGCCATCGCTGCCTTCGCCTGATTGGCAAGCGTCGCCTGCTGAATCCCTCCTGCCGTCGGCACATCTGCCGGCACGACCGTGCTCTTCAGCTCGGTCGTATAATTTCCGTAATCCTTACCTACTAGTAAATTATCTTCGCTCTTATTCGGTTCCACCTTTGGCATCGGGATCTCCTGCGTACTCACATCCGGATCGTTATCCATCACATGTGCAGAAATCAACTGCTGATCAGCCCCCATCGACATCAGTTTCGAAGCTAGCTGCATCGTTTCCGAATTCGTCCGGTCGTTCGAGAACCTACCGGTCGCAGCCACAATCCCCGTCAAAAGCGCCGTCGCGATCTCTTTATCCACCGTCTCATCTTGACCTTGCATCGCAAAAACCAATTTCGTCACCATCTCAGAAACCGAACTTGCTCCCGGGTCGCTCCACTCAATCTCACCAAATCTCCCTGGCGCATCACAAGTAATATCGACCGTTGTCGCGTCATGCATAATCCTGCCGTGCTCCGACAGAGCCTCATCGAGGTCCTCAGCCGTCGGCACACCCAGCGCTAACACCAAATCTACGTTAAAATCACCGTGCGAAAACTCCAAGTCATTTTCCGTCAAAACCGTCTTGTACGGCGTAATATACACCTTCACGAAATCCCCATCCAGCTTATAGCGCAGATGGTCGGCCTTTTCCTTGTTCAGGGCAATAATAAAGTCTTGTAGGCTATCAGTATTCGTCTCAAAAGTCCCCTCAGGTTGCAAGAATTGCAAAGTATCCGGCGTCTGGCCAGAATAAATCGCCGTCGTATGTTTCTGCAGACCATCCAAAAACATCGTCAACCCAATCGCAGCTGCCATCTCGTCCACCGACGGATCGCGCGACAAAGCCACCAAGATATTCTCCGAACTCTTAATCTTATCAATAATCCGACGAATAAAGTCATTCTGAGGCGTCGTCCCTGACTTCGCATTAGCGAGACGCGAGCCACCAGCCTTCGCCGGCGCAGCTTTTACCTCTTTACTTGTACTATTTACTGCCGGCTTTGCACTCGGCACACCAGCTGGCCTCGACCCTATAGCCGGAACTGCAGTTGGAACATTATTTGGTGTATTTTGATTTTGGTCTTGCATAACTAAAAATAGCCCTTATACTGCCATATTATCACAACTCTTTCTAAAATACTAGTGCTTTTTCTAAGCTTTTAGACGCTTCGCCAACTTTTTATCAGAAAACTGCCCATAGCTTAATAAAATACATATCGGCGCCATCGCTAGCATCAACCCCACCACTAGCAAATTATTCCAGCTCCAGCCTACCAGCCAAAGTTTCTCACCCGGTGCATCATATGCCAAGTTAATCGCCATCGACAATGCCTCGCCATTCGCCCAGCTCATCCCTAGCGCCACCCCGAGACCGATCATTATCCCCACCCCAGCAGCCAACAAACAAAGTTCTAGCACATACATTAGGTAGATCAAAGCTACATCCTTCCTTGTCGCCCCCATCGCATGATAGAGCGCGATCGTCCGACTATTCTGCCCAATCAGCCTCAGTACCGTGAAGAACATTATCACTAACGCCACCACGACCAAAATCACACTAATCACATTCACCACCGTCTGTGCCACTTCTATCCAAAACAAAGTGCTAACTGGTGCGCCAAAAACCTCCATCACACCTGCATCACCTCCCTGGCAGGCAGACAGCATCGCAAAACAAATCCCCTCGCTCATGACATACGCTTTCGCCTTCTCGGCATTCGGAAAACTTGCCAGCATCCATCCTGACGTCTTCGCATCCCCCTCATCCTCGTCTTGGACAGCAAAAACTTCATTTCCACCCACCCCCACCATCTGCAACAAAATATTCAGTGGGTTCAAATCATCGCCCGGTCCAATCGCAAGCGAACTCACCCCAGCCGGCGACGGCATCATCCCCACCACCATTATCTCGCCAATAATACCATAGTCATGAATCTTGCCCAGCATCGCCTCTTTCACGTCTTCTCGGATTCTAAGTTTACGCTCCGGCTTCGTCTGGACCGGAATACTAATCTTCGCCCAATAACTCGCCATACTATAACTCGGCAGGACCGGCGTCACCCCTTCCGGCACCTTCCCGAGATCAACTTCAATTTCCGGAGCCAATATCTCCTTCGGTAGCGCCGTCAAGCCATTCCCTGCCATCAGCATCTCACCCAAGATCTCTCCCCCGGCCCGACCGACTTCCACGGCCACTCTTTTTTCTTTCGCCCCATCGACCGTGATGATTACCTCGTCTCCATTTTGCGTCCGTTTCCTCGCAATATCAGTCAACAGCAACACTTTACCGTCTGCTGGCTTATTCATAATTCGTAGCAATCCGTCTTTCAACCCCTGCACCATAAAATTCAGCGCAAACACCAAGCTAAATGCCACCCCAATCACAATAATTATCATCAAGCTACGCCGAAACTGCGCCTTAACGTTCACATGCCCTAGCCTAATTGCGTCTGTAATCTTCATTTTATTCTAATCCTGTTTTAATCTTTGCGCGATTCGTCTCGGCGACAATTGGTCGAAAGTCAGCAGAAACGCCACCGGCGCGACAAGCAGCATTAACCCCACCACCTCGAAATACTTCCAACCCGCTCCAATCAAAATCACCGGCCCGGGCAAGCTCGTCTGATAGCATTGCACCATTCTCGTCTTCAGCAGTTCGCCGTCTATCGCCGTCACAACCCCAGCTATCCCCAGCCCAATCACCGTCGCCACCACCACGGCCAGCAAACAAAGCTCTATCAAATATACCAAATAAATCAGAACTACGTCTTTCGTCATTGCGCCAAGCGAACGATACAGCGCAATCGTCGGCGCCTCCAGCGCCACCAAATGCGCAAAAGTAAACGCCATTACCACCACTGCCACCACCAAAATCGCCACCAGCAGCCAACTCAAAATCCTCTCAGCCGAGCGCACAGCCCCATAAATACTAGTCTGATTCCCAAATATTTCTCGCACATCAGTCCAATCCCGACTATAACCATATTTATGCTCATCCTTTCGTTCCATATAATTATATGCATCTCTCACATTATCAAACGACGCCACGATCGAAACCGTCGTTTCCAAATCCTCACGCCAGAAATCATCTCCCTCCTGCCAAGTTCCCATCTCTATCGCCATCTCTTTTCTCTTTTTTGCCACTTCATCTCTCAAGCTCCCAATCGTTCGCTCTACCCTCCCCGAACCATCATCAACTATATACATTCCATAATACGAGGAATTTATCTGATCAAAAATCAAGAAATCCAAAATATTAAGCTTTAATTCATCTTGCGAAAATTCTTGCAAAGCACAACTCTGCGTTGGAGACCATTTCAATCTTAATTCTGCATCGACCGGCTCATAATCTGTACAATAATTATTCATTCTTAGTGGGCCATTCGTGCTCGGAAAGACTCCCACTTCCTCCACTTGCTCCGAAGGTAATTCATAGTATTCGCCATACGTTATTCCATCTTTCATCATCTCAAGATACTGTCTAGAAACCACTATTGGTAATTTTCCTTCTGGTACCTGGGCAAGGCTCTTCGTTAAATACGACTTTACCACTTCCTTAGATATTACCGGCAGAAACTCATATTCATCAATCTCATATTTTGTCAGCCTACCAATTTCTGTACCATGATATTCTTCTAAACGCTCTTGAGTAATCTTCTCTCCCTTACTCCCCGGAAAATGGCTGGCTAGATAAATCTTACCGTCATTCATCGTCCTCGCATAGCTCAGCAAATTATTCTCCAAACCTCGCAGGATAAAATTCACCCCAATCACCAGCGAGAACATCACACTAATCGTCAAAACCACAGCCACGCTACGCAACTTATGTGCCCTCACGCTCGTACGCCCTAATTTTAACGCGTCGCGCAGTCTCATCTCTAAATCTTCTCTAGCGCCCGTTTCACTCGTTCGACATCTTCCTCACGCGTCGCATAGCTCAGACTAAATCGCACCAGTGGTGGCAAATGCCTCACCTTGTCCAGATAATAATGTGCGCAAAAATATCCCGTGCGCGCCATAATCCCTTCTTTTCCTAGCGCAGCCCCCAGCAAATGCGAGTCTATCCCCTCGACGTAAAAGCTCATCGTCGGGTTCGGCTCTGCCCCCACCATCTTAACCTTCGCCTTCCCACGCAAAAACTCATCCAGCTCCTTCGTACAGTTTTCCAGACGCTTTTTATCGGCCTTCGTACGCCTCTCGAGCCAGTCAATCGCTTCGCCCAGCGCGACAATCTCACTCCAAGCTTGCAGCCCAGCCTCAAAAATCGTATGCACATGTTCCTGATTTTTCTCGGCGCTCAGTAGATAGTGATCGGCAAATACATCATCCACCATTCCCCCACCAATGAAATTCTGTTCCAACTTCGGCACCAAATCTCGTCGCGCCACAATCACCCCGAGCGACGGTGCATACATTTTGTGCGTCGAAAAACAAATCGCATCAGCCTCAGTCTTCTCCAAGATTTCCGAATAATGCGCCATCGCCTGCGCAGCATCGATAATAATTATTCCCCCATCTTCATGCACCTTCTTTACTACTTCCTTCAGGTTCACCAACTGACGCCCGTCAAAGTTCGCAGCGCAGTTCACCACTACCACAGCCGAGCCAAAATCCTCATCTAAAGGCAAACTACCGTCATCCTCGCGCGTCAAAATTACTCTCGGAACATTCAGTCTCCTCGCCAGCGCCATCGTCGCCAAAAACGGCGAATTATGCTCAATGTCCGAAGTTACCACTTTACGGACGTACTCTGGTTTTAGCTCGTTCAAAATCAGATTAATCCCATAGGTTGTGTTTAGCGTAAAGGCCACGAAATAATCTTTCGCTTTTAGTTTCAAAAGTTTCAACACCTTTCGGCGCGCCCCCTCGACTAGCGCATCAGTTTTTTCTCCCCAAGGATATTTCACACGCTCACCACAAGAATTATGTTCAAAATAATATCGCTCCAGCGCTTCCACCACCGGGCGAGGTCGCAAAGATTGGCATGCAGCATCCAGATAAACCGTCTTCTCCCCAAGATAATCAAAATCACTCATACCTCCATTATACAACAAACCCTGCGTTCTGGATGATTCAGAACCTATCTATTCGTGCGCAGTGGGATGGTCCAACTAGGCTACGGCTTTTCAAGATATATTGGCGTTAACGGTTATAATCGGTCTAACCTAGCTACAGCTGATCAAAACGGCAAACCTACTACTGTATCTTACTTCGTCTTCAATACTTACGATGTCTATTCATCGCATGGCCCAGATTCTCGTTGGCTTGGTTTCCCAGTACGTTGTCTGGCTTCTGGCGCCTAGTTCTCTAGAAAACCCAAAGTGTAGCACCATGCTACACTTTGTGACTTTCCCACCCCTGTCACCGTAGGCCAAAACCGTGCGCGTGCGCACGGTTTTGAATAAATCGACTTATCGAGCGAGACAACGTACTCCAATACCGTAGAACCGAAAGCGTGAACTAGTTGGTGCAATTCGACCACCAAGATAACCTAGCCATACAGCCGTACTCGTATCCGGAACTGTGCTCGAGGCTATACGTGCCTGATCGCCAATCCCCATATGCGCACCTGCATCGCCAGCATGCGTAATCCCATTATAAACATAATAAAACGGAGCAATAGCTGGATTACCGATTTCATCTTGACCAAAATTCTGAGCCGGTATGAATGTCTCGGAATAATCTTCGGCTTTCGGGTATCCATAGGCAAAGAGGAGAGAATAAAAACTCTTTTCTACGGCAACTGGCAAGCCATCAAACCTATTAGGGATATCATGATTTCTAACATGAGAAACTGGCATTTGCCAACCACGAGGACAAATACTTTCTGGAGCATCAGCATTGAGTGTGGTTAGTGCGTCCCCACTTCCAGCCGTTGATGCGCCAAAATCATAGGTGTTGCCAAATAGAAAGTGTGCATCATATTCGCCACCTTCTTCCGGATGGTCTAGATCCCGATACTTGACAGCGACATAGCCAGTATAATCCGTACCATTGGCTAGCTTGATTGTTCCTGTCTGTGCAGCAAAAGTTGGTTGCCATTTTTCCCCAGAAACATCAATTATACCCGTCTGTGCGCAAACCGAAGAAATATCATCGGAAGACTCAATGTTTGAATTGTCACACACTATGCGTTGTAATGGCATCGCAAAGACTTGTTTGCCAAAGTTCCAAGAACGTCCTAGTTTTTCTTGTGCTATACTCTTGTTTTCCAATAATACTTCGTTCGTACTATAATTTGGCACCCACTCTTCCGTCACATCCGAATCTGCTGGTGTTAGCTTAGCTACATATGGTACATTAGCATTATTACCAGAAGTACCAAATGCACCATTGTTAGGATTAGAGCCTAGGTTTAGTGCTAGGTTCTGTGTCATCCAACAGTTACCATCAGCTAGTTTGGCTA
>CAZEVF010000014.1:0-21537 GCA_964515845.1 uncultured Candidatus Saccharibacteria bacterium
CACTTCCATGGTAAGGAAGGGGTCTCGGGTTCAAATCCCGAAGACGGCTCCAGGAGTTTCAATGAGTAAGTTAGAAAATATTGTTAGTTTATGTAAAAGGCGTGGGTTTATTTTTCCGGGATCAGATGTTTACGGTGGTATGGCTGGAACTTGGGACTTTGGTCCACTCGGTGTGAGTTTGAAACGTAAGATTATGGAGACTTGGTGGCGCTATTGGGTCGACCAGCGCGATAATATGTATGGCGTGGATGCTGCGATTTTGATGAACCCGAGGACATGGAAGGCTTCGGGGCATGTCGATACTTTTAACGACCCTCTGATTGAATGTAAAGCCTGCCATACGCGCTTTCGGGCTGACAAGCTCGGCGATGGTATGACCGAGAGTGTGACGACGTCAGAGTTTCTAGCGAAGAATATTAAGTGCCCGAACTGTGGCAAATTCGACTGGGATGAGATTAAGAAGTTTAATATGATGTTCGAGACGCACGTCGGGGCGACGGCTGATGAGAATAGCATCGCTTATTTGCGTCCGGAGACGGCACAAGGGATTTTTACGAATTTTAAGAACGTTGTCGACACGATTTACCCGGATTTGCCGTTTGGTTTGTGCCAGCAAGGCAAAGCGTTTCGCAACGAGATTTCGCCACGCGACTTCATTCTGCGCGATCGCGAATGTAGCCAGATGGAGATTGAATATTTCGTGCATCCCGATGCTGGAGCCGAGAATTTCGAGCAGCTATTGGCCGATAATCATTATTTCTTGGAGAAGTTGATGGGGCTGCCGGCCGAAATGATCCATGATCTAGAGGTACCTGAGGAAGATCGCGCGTTCTATTCGAAACGGACGATTGATATTATGTTTGACTATCCGAATGGTCAGGAAGAGCTGATGGGGTTGGCTTATCGCACGGATTATGATTTGAGCAATATCCAGCGCGAGAGTGGCAAATCGATGGAATATCGTGACAAGGTAACGGGTGAGAGTTTCGTGCCACACGTGATCGAGCCGTCGATTGGAGTGGAGCGACTGTTCCTCGCCGTGCTGAGCAGCGCTTATCACGAGGAAGAAGGCCGAATAGTACTGAAATTGCCAGAGAATTTGGCGCCGTATAAGTTCTGCGTCAGTCCGTTACTGAAGAATAAGCCCGAGCTAGTGGCTAAGGCAAAGGAAGTTTATCAGTCCTTGAAGGAAAAATACACTTTCGTGACCTGGGACGATTCCGGGAACATTGGTAAGCGCTATAAGAAGCAGGATGAAATCGGTACGCCGAAGTGCGTGGTGGTCGATTTTGAGAGCTTGGAGGACGGCTGTGTGACCGTGCGCGATCGCGATACAACCGAGCAAGAGCGCGTGAAGATCGAAGAGTTGTAAAAGAGAAAATCCCCGAATCATCAAGATTCGGGGATTTTTGTAGTTCTGGTATAATAGCTGACTCACGTCAAACAATCAAGCCGACTCGTCTGCGTTTAGATTAGCCCCGTTGAATTTTGATTTAAGACGATTAATGTCCTATCTCCGAAAAACAGAGCTGAAGTTCAAGCCAGCCCGTTTTTGTCACTTCCGGCCAGTCGTAGTCTGAGCAAGAGCTCCAGAGTCCATCACGATCTGCGTAATATGATGCGTAGAACTTCTTGTCTGCTCCGTTCAAGATTCGCATATGGTCGAACTGAAGACGCTGCAAATTAAGATTGCCCTGAAGCTTAGTCTCATCGAGTTCAATCTCGGTAAACGCACTTGCGTACAGAGAGTTGTTGTACTCGAGTTGGAAAGTCAAAGAAACTTTGTTGGCTTCTTTAATTTGCGAACTAACGTAGATGATCCATTGAGAGTCATCATGAGTCGACATGAATTCCTCCAGCCATGGTGGTAAGTCAACACACGCGTTAATCACCATACTATCGGAATCCAGCACCGATAATAAGACGTTATAAATATCACTAATTATCGGAAAAAGCTGCATTTTGCGTTGCAGATCCTGCCAATCCGAAAGTTTAATCGACTCAAGCTGAAAGACGATAAGACGCTCAAAATTGCCGTCATCTGTTCTCTCCCAATGAGCCAAAGGTCTACTTTCCGAGAACCTGATTTTGTCGCCGAGAATTGGTTCTTCTTCCTCCCAGACGAAACCTACATACTGAGCCACGTCTCTTTCGAGATAATGATCAACATATTTGCTGGTTCCAGGACAATACTGTAACACCAAATCTTCCGTAGCTCGAAGTTGATCGAGCTGGAATGTGGCTTTTGTTCCTGTTTCTGATGACAGATTGACCTTGATTCCCTCGCCATCTGAAGTTGAGACTTTTTTCGGCAAGATGAACTCCTGGGTAATGTTAGGATTCGGCATAGCTGCATCGTCGTGGCCGGCCAACCGAATAGCGACTTCGTAAACTTCTCCTGGCGACAGGGTTTCCATACCCTTCGGACTATCGTCGTTCAGAGCGTCATACTTACCGGCTGGTGCTACCCAAAGCAATTCAGCAGTATATTCTTCGCTCTGCTGAAGGCTCTTATCGGGACCCTGTACTGTCGTTTCGGTCTCAGTCAAGTTCGAAGATTCCGAAACTTTCGATTCTCCCAGGATGGTTTTAGCTTCAGCAGTCATGAATATGTTCAGACTACAAGCCATAACGAACATCGCCACGAGTAACAACTTTTTTCTTCTCTTCATTTCTATTCCCTCCAAAAAATATAGAAAATCGGCTAAATACCAAAACATTTTAATGTACTTAGCCAGTTAGCTGGTTAATTCGGCAAAATTGCTTCTTTATAGCTAAGTAAGCAAAGATACCTTATATTCTCATTGTAGCACAGATTTTCTACTTTGTCAATAGTTTTTACGGTTTTTGGCTGGCCTTAGCAAGCTAAATGCAATAATTTTAGAGAAATTAGTCATCTTCCATGAAAGCGCCAGATTGACGGCTCCAGAGGTGGTTGTAGACACCGTGCGAGCGTCCGAGGAGCTGGTGGTGGGTGCCTTGCTCGACGATTTCGCCGTTTTCGAGAACGACGATGCGATCGAGGCTGGCGACAGTCGAAAGCCGATGAGCGATGACGATGCTAGTGCGACCTTGCATCAAGGTATTAAGCGCGTCCTGAATCAGAGCTTCAGACTCGGAATCGAGCGCCGAAGTAGCTTCATCAAGGACGAGGATTGGCGCATCCTTGAGGATTGCCCGGGCAATCGCGATGCGCTGACGCTGACCACCGGAAAGCTTAATTCCCCGTCCGGCAGGTCTTTGATAAATTCATGCGCATTGGCGAGCTCGGCAGCGTGTTGGATCTCTTCACGCGTCGCGTCGGGGCGAGCATAGGCAATATTCTCAGCAATTGAGCGGTGGAAGAGCGAGGTCTCCTGTGGAACGTAGGCGATATTCTCGCGCAGAGAATTCTGAGTAACATTTTTAATATTTTGGCCGGAGACGGTAATTTCGCCAGAATCGACATCGGCAAAGCGCAGCAGAAGCTTGGTCAGCGTAGTCTTGCCCGAGCCAGAAACTCCGACTAGACCGATGCGCTCGCCCGGCTTGACCTCGAGGTTGAAGTTCTGGAAAATCGGCTCTTTGGCATCGCGATGTTTGAAGCTAATGTTGTCGAATTTAATGTCGGCCGTCTTCAGAGTAATGCCGACGGCATCCGGCGCGTCGACCACGTCGTCGACCGTATCAAGAATCAAGGTCATCTGATGCGCATCGCCAAAAACTCGGTTCATATTCTTAAAGATATGATTGATATTCCAGAGCTCGCCCATGATCGACTGGGTGTAGTTCACGATCAGCACTAGCATAGCGATCGAAATCCCCAGCCATTCGCGCCCGAACATGAGGAACATGAGCATCAATACGGTGATTCCGACTTGGACGCCACCAAACATCAAGTCGCGCTTAATCGTGGCGCGCATCGTGTTCATGCTGGCCGAGAAATATTTTGTAAGGAAACCCTGGAAACGGTGACGCTCGTGCGCCTCGCGTGCGTAGGATTTTACCGAGATAATATTCGTAATCGAATCGGCGAGCTGGCCAGTTTGCTTCGACTCAGCCTCAGCTTCTTCGTTATTGAGATGGGCGATTTTCTTAAACGACAGACCCGATACTAGCGCATAGAGCGAGATAAAAATCAAAATTCCAATCACATACCACGGAGCCTGAGGCCAGAGCACGACGATGACGAAAAAGATGTAGATCAAAGTCGGCCAGAGATCCCAAATCAGGACGTCGAGCAAGCGCTCGAAGGAGAAAACGAATTTGTTAGTCTGCGAAACCAGCGAACCGGAGAAACGATCGCTATGGAATTGCATGGACTGCTCGGAAACAGTATTAAAACAGAGCTCAGCTAGGTCATAAATCGCCAAAAGTTCCATCTTCCAACACCAGTAAAGGCGCAGTTCCTCAAGCACGAGTTTATTAAAAACATAGAGCACAAGGTAGCCGACCACTTCGAATAGTGCTGTCTCGATCATCTGCTCGGCCGATAAACCTTGGGAAGCTTTCTCAATCAAATCAGCAAAAAGCAAAGGCGCCAAAATCGCACGAATAAAGACTACAATCGGCGTGACCAGAAAAACTCCGAACGCGTACCATTTATATTTGACGATTTCGCGCCAAAAATAATGCAGGGTACGCCCAGTGGTATTGGGTTCGTCGGTCTCCTTTAAATCTCTTGCCATAACTTTATGATTATAACGTGGAATGAAGCTTAAAGCAAGGATAAAAATTAAGTTTCAGATTACTTCGGGAAACAGCCAACATTCATAAAGCGCGCTGGTTACTGCTCAGTAGTCAAAGTTTGGATTTTGGGGGCGAGCTCGACGTAGCTAGTCTCGGCGAGACGACCGGCAGCGAGCCATTCGAGCTGGGTGATGTCGATGAGGCCGAGGCGTTGCTCGGATTCGAAGCTTGCCAATGCGTCAGCATCGGCAAACTCGAATTCGAGCACGGCGAGGCCTGCATGACGACCCGCAAAGACGTCGAGCTCGCCAGGGCGACCGGCGAGGGAGATCTGGTAGCGATCTTTCTCGACGTTGGTAGTAATACCAGCAGTAAGCGCCTCGAATTCTTCCGGAGAGAGCTCGATGGTCGTCTCGGACATGATGGCGAGATCACCATCTTTTACCGGGCGCTTACGCGTCACGACTCGCCGGTCGCCGGACTGGCGCAGGCGCAGATCTTTATGTCGTTCACCATTTGGCACATAATAATCATTCATGTGAACGACAGATTCAGTTTGCGCCTGCGCCAACAACTCATCCAGCTGCTCAGCCGGGACAAGGTAGCGTTTTTCGATTTCTAATTCCTGCATTTTTCCTCCTATTTTCATCATTATAGCACAGACCTTCGGCCCTCGCCTTCGCTGATTCGCGCTGTCTTGCACTATGAGCAAAAAATGCGCCAGCTGATTTCATCCTTTCCAAGCAAGTCGCTTGGCGCATAGGATATTATAGCTCGGGCAGAATGTTTGAGCATGAAAAAAGCAGAGCGCTTTGGCCTGCTTTTACTGGGTGATTTGGGGAAAGAAAATTTTGAGACGTTGGACTAGAGTCGCTTCATCGCGCGTATAAACCTCGCGTAAGATGTCGAGACTGTGCGAAGAGTCGGGATGACCGAGTGTCACCGTGCCGTTCGGATTCAGAATTAGATTTCTGATTTCCAGGTCTCGATGCAAAGTCGAGAAACCACAGCGTGTAATCAGCGCCACCTCTGAACCGTTGCTTGCACTTTTACGCTTCAACTCAGTCTGCCAAGTATCGCGCGACGAGACTTCGAAGCCGAGCTGCAGGAGTAGACTTTCGATTTCCTCCACCTTCACGACCAAACTTGGATTACTGCTGGCGAGATCGATAAACTTCGCCTGAGCCTTGATTTGCTGAGCGAAACCCAAAATCTCGCTCATCGCCTCCAGATTATCGTTGTAGCCCCGAATGATTGTGCAATTCAGATGGATTTTGATCTCCGGCAGCTGCAGGCGCGTCTGTATCAGCGTGTGCAGCAGCGACGACAGAGAATAATCCAGACCGGTAATGCGTTGATACTTCATTGGATCCAAGGTATGCAGCGAAACATTCACCTGCCCTACATGCGCGAGAGTTTTCTTCGGGCTAGCCAGCAGCGAGCCATTGGTCACGACGGTCAGTCTAATCCCTTTCTTGGCGAGCAGCTTGCAGGTTTCGGCAAAAATCGGCGACAGCAAAGGCTCTCCACCGGTCAGCGTGGCCGTATTCCAGCCCCAATTACGGTGCGCGACTTCCATGATAAACTGATAATCTTCGGGCGTAAACCGAAAATCTCGATTTGTATTGAGCAACCCTTCACCGTGACAAAAGAAACACCGATAGTTACAAAAAGGCGTCAAGACGATACGAAACTCACGTTGACATTTCATAATATTCCCTCCTAAAGAACTTTCTCTTGCCCAGCCCCAAACTCCGGAGCCGGGCAAGCCATGCAGGAAACTCCTGTCATTTTGAACCTACGCTTCTTATTATAACCTTCGGCAGATAATTCATCATGAAAAAACGTTGTAAAAAATACAACATAACTACCAAGGGAAAAGCCCCGGACCGAAGTCCGGGGTTGGTAATACTTTACGAAGCTCCGGAGAAGGTTGTCTATATACGAGATAGACGCATTATATTCCTTTCGTCGGATTTTCTCGGAAGACTTCGTCTTGCCCTACCATATCGCCACTCCACATCGGGCGTGGTGTTCTCGGTCGGGCGCATAGTGTCGCAAAGCTTTTTCGCTTTGCGATTGGTCGGATGAAGCTCGACTCGGCTTTCGGCGATGCTCCTTCGCACTGTAACAAGCCTATCGTTGCTTCATTTAGCAATGTCCCTAAACGGGACGGGCGTATCTCGTACCGATGAGCTTCGGTACCCTAATTTTTTCTGCACTAGACGCGACATAGCTAGACTGACTAGCTGGAGAGATACGAATCCATATATCGCGTGACCTGAGGTCGGCAGCAGTCGAGACGATCCCAAATATTGATTTGGGCCGTAAATTTTACTCAGCTATTTTAAGTGCCTAGACTCTACATCGGAACGCCATCTAGTGGTCGATTAAGCCCGATTCTGCTAAGCTGCGTGGCCTATCATAGACCAATCTACTTGCTGAGTATGATTCCATTGTAGCACACACTATCGAAATTGTCAATACTTTTTATCAATTTTGTGACATTCTAGCAAGTTTATTGGGGAATATGTTGTAAATATTACAACGCCCTAATGCTTCTTCGACAAAAACTACGCCAGCTTTTCGGTCGGCGTAGTGAAGCTGATAACAGCTAATTATTGCTCATTCCAGCGCTTAATAGCGTCAGCAATGACGGTTTTGGCTTCGTCGAGGCCAAAGAAGCCCTTGACTACGGTCGAACCTGGCTTCTTCAGATCTTTGTAGTGGTTAAAATGGAACTCAATTTGCTTAATCAGCTGGGCTGGCAAATCTTCTAGAGTCTGGATCGCGTTGCCACTGTTACGATCGTCGGCTGGAACGGCGATAATCTTATCATCAACCTCGTCATCATCGACAAATTTCATCACACCGAGTACGCGCGCCTTCATGAAAGTGCCGGTCGTGAGCTGCAACGGGCTGATCACCATGACGTCGAGCTCGTCGCCGTCTTCATCGAGAGTCTGAGGAATGAAGCCATAGTTGGCTGGCTTCGCAAAGAGGTCGGGCTCGATCCGATCGATTTCGAAAGCGCCACCTTCCATGTGACGGCGATATTCAATCTTCTGGGTACTGCCGACCGGAATCTCAATCACGACGTTAATCTCGCCATTTTCGTAGTCACCAGGCGTCAAAACTTTATTAAAATCTGCCATAAAAACTCCTTTAGTTACCCTCTTATTATAGCATAAAGCTAGCTTGCTTCAGCGAATTTAGTGACTACGTCTCGCCAAATAGCATGAAAAACACTCGAGTTTGGTTAACCCGAGTGTTTGAATAAAGATTCGGTGCACTTGTGTGCCTATCGACTTCATCTGCAAAAATTAGGATTTTTTATCCTGGCTATGTTTTGCTTAGATTAGCTTAATCAAATATTAGAATTCCCTGATCTCAGTGATATCGGCGATCATTTTTTGCCGATTGGAATCCATCCAATCAAAGCGATATACGCTCTTCTCCTCGCTTTGTTCAGTCGTCACCGTAAGTGATGTATCCTCATGTCTCAAATCTCCTCTGAACTCAGCGCGTACATCAAATTGGTAATATTTCGTTACTCCATTCTTGCATCGCTTTGAAAATTTGAGTGTTACACTTTCTCGATGGAAGGGCCGAATGCTCAGAGTTATAATGTCATTATCCCATCTTTTGCATTCTTCAATGATCCCTAGCCATAAATCATAATGATTTTCTTTCAAAGGCGAGAACCAGCCACTGTCTAAACGTGGCACCACCATATCAACAACTAAACTACCGGGTCGTACGTCTATTTTTTTGACCGCCCAATCGTTCCGTTTACCTTCAAGGAGATCATGAAATTGTTTACGAAACATTTCCTCTCCCTCTTTGCCAAGTACGTGCATTGTATCGCAATGTATGCGAATATCTTCCAGAATAGCTTCAATCTCGCACTCTAAATTCTTTTTGACGAATTTAAGTTTCCCCTCGTCCCCCGAATGGCATTCTGAGAAAAGGGTAAAGCCCATTGATTCTTCGTCCACATTGGCAACATATTCTTTCGTATAACGTTCTCTTAGCATAAAAATCCCTCCATTTTTTGCTGATGAATTGGTCAACTTGTACACCATAATCTTTTAAACAACTATAAGGTGTTCTCTGATACCTCTACTCTTAAGGTATTTGGCGCAGAAATGCTCCTTATATTTCCATTGTAGCACAGATTACTTATTTTGTCAATAGCTTTTATGGTTTTTTGACGAATCGGCGAGGAAATTGTGATTATTTAGCGTTATGATCATAATCACTCGGCTGGCCGAAGATTTTTTCATCTTTGATAGCGTCAGGCAGGTAATTTTTGTCCAGATGGAAGCCAGCCTCCCATTTTTGGCCGGCGCCGAAGCCGAGGTCTTTCATTAGCTTGGTCGGGGCATTGCGTAGCCAAGTCGGCACCGGGCAGCCCATGCTGCGATGTGCCAGAGCCTGCGCACGCGCCCAGCCATTATAACTATCGCGATTTTTCTTGGCCTTGGCTAGGACCGTGGCGACGTGACTCAAGATAATTCCCCCTTCGGGCATACCGACACGCTCGATCGCCTCAAAACAGCTCACGGCAAGGTTAAGCGCACCGTTGCCAGCCAGGCCAATATCCTCAGAGGCAAAAATCACCATGCGTCGGGCAATAAACTTCGGATCTTCCCCACTCTCGACCATGCGTGCCAGATAATAGAGCGTAGCGTCGACATCGGAACCTCGCATTGACTTGATAAAAGCTGAAATGTTGTCGTAATGATAATCGCCGGCTTTGTCATAGAGAGGCATTTTCTGGCCGACAGCCGTCTCGACGACCTGCTCATCGACCTGCTCGGCGAGGCTGAGCGCCAGCTCGAGATCGCCCAGCGCCGAACGTGCATCGCCACCACTGAGGTCGGCAATGCGCTCGATCGCTTGTTCCGTAATGCGCTGCTCGGCCTGTTCGCTCTTAATCGCGCGCTTCAGGACCTCAATAATTCCCTCGCGTGTCAGGGGCGAAACCACCACCACGCGCGAACGTGACAAAAGTGGTGAAATCACTTCAAAACTCGGATTCTCGGTCGTGGCGCCGATCAGGATAATCAACCCCGACTCGACATGAGGCAAGAAAGCGTCTTGCTGGGCCTTGTTGAAACGGTGGATTTCGTCGACGAAAAGCACCGTGCGAATTTTCAGATTCCAGTTAGTCTTAGCACGCTCAACGACGTCTTCGACGTCTTTCTTATGAGCCGTCACGGCCGAGAGCTCGACAAAGTCGGCATCGTATTCTTTGGCCAAAATACGCGCCAGAGTAGTCTTACCAGTGCCGGGAGGACCCCAAAAAATCAGGTTGACCGGCTCGGCTTTTTTGACAATTTCGGTGAGAATTTTCCCTTCACCGATAATCTGTTCCTGGCCAATCACCTCGTCGAGAGTTTTCGGGCGCATGCGCTCGGCTAGTGGCACTCGATTCATGGGTATATTATAGCATGAAAAAGCCTGCCATGGCTAATCATGGCAGGCTTTGTTTTCTTGTACTGCTAATTCTAATTCCTTACATATGCGACTGTCCTTACGATGATCCCTATCGTGATTAAAGCCCCCAACGGTAAAAGGTAAATAAGGCTCACTATCACTATTATCTTCATAACCAAATAGACATTGACATTATGCTGATGAGCCCACCGAAAACAGCGTAGAGTAAAAGGAGACAATACGTCCTTAAGCAGATCAATATTGGCCTTCGAGTTTTCCGGCCAGCCAATCTGACAGAACATCCCCCTAGCATCAGGATAATCAGTCTGGATGCGCCTTATCGTATGACCGATGTCACACAACCGGTAATCTGGGCCCATAACCCAACCATCCTCATAAACCACAACTTTCATCTCCGGATTACCGGCTACCGAGAATTCATGTTCATCGCCATCAAGGGGCAGATAGAACGTAAGACAACGTTTGCCATATCCGTCCTTATCTAACATAGCTTCATCAAGCGATGATGGGAGAACCCTAGTATCATCCGATGAACAAAGCTGACAACATTCAAAATAAGCATCGTAAAGACGCTCGTCTTGCTGGTGTCCCATGTAATATAGTCCAAAGCTTACACTACTAGCATTGATGGGAAGAACGATTGCGGCACTAGTAATAGCTATAATTAACATAAGCGTATTGATGGTGCAGATCAATGCAGTAATTCGTTTCTGTAATTTTTTTCGTCCATATTATTCCCTCCTAAATATGATCTTGACATGGGTCGATGAGTTATGCGTAATTAACAGCACAAGTTATTAAATTTACTAAGGATTCAGCGTAGAATTTAACAAAACCCATGGCCCATAGTCTAACACTATGTCCTTATACTTCCATTGTAGCACAGATTTCCTATTTTGTCAATAGTTTTTATGGCTTCTTGACGAGTTGGCGAATTTTAGGGTGAAATTTGTTTGCTTAAAATAGCGATTGGTGTGATAATTTGGTCAATTTGGCTGATTTTAGTAACATAAGTTAGGGATTTTTCAAGCATGAGACGTGCCAGCTTAATTTCACTAGCGCCAATGCTGCCTTTGGGATGGGGACGCAGAGCTCCTTCCTCCAAGTCCCAATGATAAGTTAGATCGGGCGACAGCGATTCACCGGAAACGTCGCGCACGAAGTTTAATTCTTCGCCATTAGCGCGATAGAGGTTGAGATTAAACCAAGTACTGACTACCGATTCGGTAGTTCCCTGGTGAAGGGCTTGCAATGCTTGGTAGAGAATGGTGAAAAAGTCTGGATTATTGACTTGCTCGCTGGCGCGATCGAGGCGCTTCAAGAAGCTAGCAGCCAGCTCCAGACGCGACATATCGGCCATGATATTGCCAAAAAACTCGAGCATTTTCGCGCTGGTCAGAATTGCCAGGTCGGAATGCCCCTGATGCACGACGACATCGGTCACAGAAAAGAGCTCGATGCCTCCGGCAAGGCGCGATTTCTCCTTGCGCACGCCTTTTGCTAGGGCTGAAATTTTACCTTCTGGCGTCAGAAGAGTCAAAATGCGATCCGACTCGCCGTAATTCGTGCGTCGCAGGATCAGTGCGCGCGTGCGTAAATCGTTAGGCATCCTTTTCTAGGGCGCGCAGTTTAGCTTGGAGTTCGGAAATCGAGGTTGGCGCCGACGAAACCGGGGCTTCGGCTGGAGTTTCGGTCGTGGCTGGAGCTACGGCTTTGACTTCAGCTGGAACTGGATCGGGAGACTGAGATGTATCTGGCGACAGAGTTTCACCCGGCAGCGCTGCTATGCCTGATGCTGTCACCGGAGCTTCAACTATGGCCTCGGCAATAGCCGGCTGCGTTTGGCCTTCCGATTCGACTACAGGAGACGCGCTAACCGGGCGAGGGGCTGCTAGAGTTTGCAAAACCACCGAGCGAATGTCCTCCGGCTTCATCGCCGTTTTGTCCAAAATCCCGACCACGCCGTAATGCGATAAGTCGCGATCGGCCAAGTCGAGCGTAGAAATCAAAATAACCGGCACATGCATTGTGTCGTCATAAGAAAGCATTTCGTTCAGAAAGGCAAAACCGTCCGGACCAGTCAAGAAAACATCCAGCAGAATCAGATCGGGCACCTCTTCGCTGACGCCATCCATGGCCGATACGGCGTCATTAAAAATGCGCACGCTCAGATTCGGGTCGCCATCGTCCGGAGAATCGATACCGATGCCTTCGACAGCCATGGCGATGACTTCGGCCATGATCGGTTCATCTTCAATTACAAACACTAAACTCATGTTGCTCCTTTATAACATTATTATAGCATATTAGCGTTAAGCCGAATAACATTATAAACGCTAAGCTCGGGTGGTTAGCATTAACGTGGTTTGGTAAGCCTCTCGAGACCGAACCCTTCGGGCCGTGGTCTCGACCCGGCTTAGCCAGATAGTTATAACCACTTATAATACCAATCACCCGAACTTAGCCTAATAGTAGTCTACACATGTGCATGATAACATTATAAGGCCAACATGGCTTGGTGAGAGACGGGGAGCTCGATGAAGAAGCTGGTGCCGTCGCGATGGCGCACGGCACCAAGCTGGGCGTGCATGTGCAAGGCGAATTGCGAGGCGATATAGAGACCGAGTCCCGAGCTCCCCGGACGCATAGCGATGGCTGTAGGTTGCTTAATCTGGCCGGCCTTGAGCTCGCGCCAGATGGCCGTGGGCAGAGCCGGACCATAATCGCGCACCCCGACGCGCACCTTCCCCTGGCGCTCGAGCACGGTTAGTTCGCTAGAATTTTCCGAACTAGCATAATGCAAAGCGTTGACACAAAAATTATAAATAATACTATAAAGCAAGTCGCGATTCGCGATCACTAGGCGCGACTTATTAGTATAAGTCTTAATAAGTGTCTGACGCTCGAACTCGAAGAGAGGGGCAATTTCCCTCAGCACGGCGTCGCAAACGCCACGCACGCTGACCGGCTCGGTGGTAAATAGACCGTCCTCGAGACGGGCGATTTTGGTCAAATCGTTAATTTGGCGCAAGGTGCGATCGGAGACCTCGACGAGCTGCTGCTGGAGACGGGTGGCTTGGTCGGGATTTTTCGTCAGGTTGAGAGCCAAAGCCAGCTGGCGCATGAGACAAAGGGGCGCCTTGAGCTCATGCGCAGCCACCAAAATTCCACTTACCTCCAATGCCATAGTATTATTATAGCACTGGTTTGGCCGGAGAGGGATTATTCGATGAAACTGACACTATCGAGCAGTTTGTAAAACTCGTCGGAGAAAATCATGGCATCGGTCTGCAACATCACGGTCTTGTCGCGTAGCTTGAAGACGGCCAAAACACCCTGGATGCCACTGGGCAATTCGCCGGTGTAGACGTTAGCTACGGTGCTGCCGACATTGCGCGCCACTACCGTAAGCCTGCCACCACGCACGAGGCCTTCGTAAGTACGGGTGACGTTGTCGAAGGCTTGGTCGCGAATCGTCACGCGCAGGGCGTTAATCGTCGTGCTATTCACCGGCTGGACTTCGCCAGGATTGAGGTAAGCCTCGAAATCGCCACCATTAGCAGCATCGCGATCAATGTAAACATTCCAAGTTTTCGGATATTCGAAGCTCAGGCTACCGTAATCAGCCGGGCCGGCGAAAGTTTTATAGGGGTACTTCTCGCGCTCGATAAATTCGTTTTCGAGCTTGGTAGTGTTCTCGGAAACAGCCATCGCTACGGCAGCATCAATTTGACCATCGACGTCGGTCTTGACCGAATCCCATTCCAGGTATTTCCAGATGAAGAGACCGATGAAGACCATGGCGATAATACTAACTATCACGAGGATAATCGTCTCGACCAGGCTCCAGTTCGTCTTGCGCACCGGAGTGGGTGGGACCGGGTCGGGCTGAGAAGTGACTGGCTTAGTATGCATAGCTGGGGCTGTACCCGGAGCAGAGGGGCCGAAGGGCTGAGGCGCGACCGGGGCAACTACGCTACCATAAGGCATGTCCAAGGGGTCGGGCATGTCGGCAGTCTGGTTGTAGGCCAAAGGATTGGCCGAAGCTGGCTGGGTAGCTGGACCGGCTAGAGGTGCAGCTGGATTAGGGGTTGCCCCTGGGGTGGTACTAGGCGCTGGATTGCCAGCCGAAGATCGTTTTCGCATAAGTTTATTATAACGCAGACTCTGGGGATTTGTAAACTATTGACAAAAATGAAGATGTGTGCTACAATGGAAGGATGAGGCTATGATTAGCCATGAATTCTTACTGGGGCAGCATTACTAAAACATAAATGATTCTGATAGCTAGGCTGGGCCGGGTCCGAATCACGGCCCATTGGGGCTCGATTCGGAGAGGTCCACCGAATCATTTATGTTTTAGTAATGCTGCCCCGTAAAGATTTATGCCACGTCCTTTTCTTTGGTGAAATCGGCTAGGACTTCGACTTCGTTCTTGAGGTCGTTTAGCTCAGTTTCGATGGTTTTGGACAAGTTGATTGCGTGTTTATATTTCTCGATGGCTTGATCGAGGTTGAAATCGTCGCCATAAAACCACTCGATTTCTTGATCGAGACGGGCGATTTTGGCCGTGATGGGCTCGGTTGATGGGTTAGTTTCGACTTTGGACATGTTTTACCTCAGCTTTAATAATTTGACGATAGGTGGTGAGAGAAATCTCGGCGCCAGGTGAAAGTTTGCCCGTGATAATCGCATAACCTCGCTCGAGGACGGTTTCGGGATTGAGGGTCTGGAGAATTTTCTGCTGCTGACGGTTGGATTCGAGGCTGAGGTCGAGATGGCGCAAAAGTTCACGCTCTAAATGCTCAAGGTTTGTATGGAGGCTGGACTTAGCGCTGGCAACCTGGTCAAGCAGACGGCGACCTAGCTGGTTCGGAATCGCAGCGAGATGAGCACGAATTGCGACTTGATCAGGGGTGAGTAGCTCGGCAGCATTAGACGGAGTCGAGGCGCGCACGTCGGCTGCGAGGTCGGCCAGACTTTCGTCGATTTCGTGACCGATACCGGTAATAATCGGGATACGGCTGGCAGCGATGGCGCGCACCAGGCACTCATCATTGAAGGCCGAAAGATCGTCGGCGCTGCCACCCCCTCGCAGGATAGCGATGACTTCGACCTGGGCCTGCTGATTGAAGGCCTCGAGCGCACGGACGATTTGCTCGGGGGCTGAGACACCTTGAACTTGAGTATTGATAGTAGAGATCTGTAATCCACCCCATCGGTTCGAGAGGATTTTCAAAAAATCGATATAGCCGGCTGCCATGGTCGAAGAAATAACACCAATCCGAGTGAAATGAGTCGGCAGGGGGCGCTTTTTGCTAGCATCGAAAAGCCCTTCGGCCGTCAATTTGCGTTTCAGGAGCTCAAAACTCTTCTTAATATTCCCTTCGCCTAGAGGCAGGAGACCTTGCACGGTGAGGGAGAACTTACCCCAACGCGTTAGTTTCGGCAAGGCGCGCACGCGCACTTTCATGCCGTCCCTCAGCGCTGTGCCCAGATTAGAGAGAGGCAGAAAACAGTTCAGACTAGACTCGGCATCTTTGAGGTCGAAGAAAACCCATTTACCCTGATTAACCTTAAAATTAGCAACTTCCCCCTCAACTTCAACGCTAGGAAAAGCATATTCCAGCGACTGATTACAAAAATCAATAAACTGCGAAACGGTGAGCGTGGGAATCTCAGACATTTCTCTGCTCAATTTCGGCCTTTTCTTTGCGACCGATCTTAGAGATAGAATGCTGATAGAAGCCGTAGCCACTAATAATCGTACTGGTGAGAACGATGACACGCGTCATCAAGACGACTGTGCCAGCAAGGGCAACTGGCACGCCAAGCGTTACCATGATGCCAGCCATGCCCAACTCATAAAGGCCATATGGCACGATCGCGCCCATGACTGAACCGATAGCTTCGCCAATCATAATCTGAGGTAGGATTTCTGGATGACCGAGGCTAGCAGCCACGATCCAATAAGTCGCAATCTCGAGAAAACTATAAACAATTCCCCAAATAATCGGGCGAGTCAACATCTTTTTATGCTGGCGCGCCGTCATCAGATCGTCATGAGCGTCACCAAGATATTGGTCGACTAGCTCGCGCTTCAGAACACCAACTTTGTGGCCAAAAGTGACCTTCTCGACAATCCAGTTACAGAGATTGGTTGCCGTCTTCGCAAACCATGCGATGCGCTTTTTACTACTAGCAATCGCAATCAAGAGTGCAATCGCAACGATAATGCCGACACTGAGAATCGCCGTTAGTCCAATTACCCAATAACCACTAGCCGGCACAGCACCGAAGATTAGCAGCGCGAGAATCGCGACGATGGTCTGGAGCTGGTTAGCACAAATTGTAATTATGTAACGCAGGACATACATAAAGCTAGATTGGCCGGCCGTAGCGCCGAAAGGCTTGAGGCGCCAGGTAATATAGCCGAGACCACCGAGGCCACCGGCCGGAACGGCGTGATTGACGAAGTTTAGCTCGAGCGAAACCTGCATCAAGGTCCAAGCCGAGACTTTTTTGGCATCCTTCTTCGCTGACATGTAGGAGAAAAACATTTGACCACAACAAAAATACATAAAAAGTTGCTCTGGGATAAGCAAGAGAAGAACTAGGATATTAGTCTCGCCGAGGTGCGAAATTGCTTCTTTGATATCGGAGAAGTTAGCGTAAACTACATAGATAATCAAAGCCAGCGTCACCAAGGAAAGAACTGTGCGAAACGAAAGTTTGAATTTCTTCTTAGGTTTAGAATCAGAATTATTTTTTGCCATGAAAACATTATAACACAAATAAATATGCTATAATCGGAATAATGATGAAATATCTTGCCGTCTTGGGGCGCCAACCGAAGATTTCTCTAGCCGAGCTCGAGAGCTTGTTTTCTGAGGTGCGTCAGGTAGCGCCGGAACTGGCCGAATTCTCGGCTGAAACGAAGCCAGATCTGCGCCGGCTGGGAGGGACGCTAAAACTAGCTATCCCAATCGAGGGGCCGATAATTAACTTTCTGAAGGCTTTGCCAAAAGAGGGCAAAATTACTCTCGGCGTGTCTGATTATAGCAAAACGGCGACACCCTACAATGTGCAGCGCGAAGCCCTGAAGCTGAAGCGTATCTTAGGAAAATTTGGACACAGTGTGCGCGTCATACCAAACAAAACGGCTGTTTTGTCCAGCGCGACGAGTTTTCATAATCACCTTTGGTCGGAGAATAAAATCGAGCTAATAAAGCTACAGAAGCAATATTATCGCGTGATTGCTGTGCAAAATATCGACGCCTACACCGAACGCGACCAGGCGCGACCGGCACGTGATGCGAAAGTCGGCATGTTGCCTCCGAAACTAGCGCAAATTCTGATTAACCTTTGTGGTGACTTAGCCGAAGGTTCGGTGCTGCTCGATCCGTTTTGTGGGACTGGGGTAGTTCTGCAAGAAGGAGCACTGATGGGCTACAGATTGCAAGGCACTGATTTAAATGAGCGCATGGTTGAATATACGAAGCGCAACCTGGAGTGGCTAAAAGAGAAGGAACACTCGATTCAGGATGCTGCGCAAGTCACTGTCGGCGACGCGATGAGCACGAAATGGCAGCAACCGATCAATTTGGTGGCTTGCGAGACTTATCTCGGACAACCGATGTCGCTACCTCCGGCAGAAATTAAGCTAAAGCAAGAAAAACAAGGTTGCAGCGAGATTATACTAGGATTCTTGAAAAATCTGGCGAGCCAAGTGAAAACTGATACGCCGGTCACTTTGGCCGTGCCGGCATGGTTGAGGCCAGATGGACATTATGAGAGGTTAAATATTCTTGACGAAATTCAGAATCTGGGCTATAATGTAAAGAGATTTAGAAATGTAGGGCAGGAGGATCTCCTTTATCATCGTGATAAGCAGGTGGTTGCCCGAGAAATAATAGTTTTAAGGAAGAAATAACATGTCACATGTCAAAGCTGGCGGTACCGCCAAAAACATCCACAATAATGCTGGCCAACGTCTCGGTGTGAAGCGCTTTGGTGGCCAGAAAGTACGCAATGGTGAAGTCCTAGTTCGCCAAACCGGCGCAACCAAGATTGCTGGTCCAGGGACTTATATGTCACGCAATTTTACGATTCATGCTGCGAAAGATGGCGTCGTGAATTTCGTTAAGACGAAGAAGTGCCACTTTTCTGGTAAAAGTGTACCTCGCGTACGCGTCGAAGTGCGCTAAGAGAATTAGATCAAATGGAGTCGCTCGCAAGGGCGACTTTTTGATGTCGGAAAGGCGATACTGTGCTATACTATAAACATGAGCAAGATTTTGATTATTGGGAATGTGCTAAAAGACGTTTATCTGAAGCTAGACGAGAACCAGAATGACTTTGAAGTTGATGGCGAGGGGATGAGTTGGTTAGAGCTCGGGTTTAACGGCACGGCTCATACTTTTTTCCGGCGCACGAGCGTGTTTGGTGGGGCTGCTGTTTCCCTGTCGGTCTTGACTGGACTAGGGGTGGATGCTGGGATTCTGAACTCTAAGACTGAGCTAAAATCTGGCGAGCTGACCTGGTCGGACGATCCGGCCGATTATCGCTATATCTTTTCGCATCGGGGAGGGATTACTTATTTTATTCCTAGCAAACGCAAACCGACGGATTGGACAATGCCGTCATCGATGCAAGGTACGCCAGAGTGGCTGCTAGTCGATCGCTCGACGAATGTCTCAGAACGCCTAGTAGATGAACTGAAGAACTTTTTGAAATTCTCGCCCAGCACGAAGCTAGCCGTTCACGCCGAAAAGAAGATGTCGCCGGATGGACGTAGGCTGGCCGAGATGGCCGACATTCTATTCGTTGAGGATGAGCCTCCAGTGCACTTGGAAGAGAAAATCGTGGATAAAATTGAGCTTGATAAGCCCAATACACAACTGGTTTGCCATATTAGCCCGAGAAAGTTAGCGCTCGGCGATGCCGAGGAGAGCTGGAGCTTGAGCCGGGCTGATATGATGACGCATTTGACGGTCTATTCGACAATCGTGGCGACAATCCTCGGGGTGATTTCGGCAGGTGGCTCGCCGGCAGATGCTCTGCTTTGGGCACGCTTGAATGCTGAACATGCGACACTCGAAGGTGCGCTTTCGGCCGAGAAATTGCAGGAGCTAGCTAAGGAAGAACTAACCAAACGTGCCAGTCTGAAACTAATTACGCGCTCGCTAATGACGTCGGGCAAAGGCGTGCTGGCAGCTGATGAATCAGCAAAGACCTTGGCGAAACGGTTTGACAAGTTTAAAATCCAGAACGACAGCAAGCATCGTCATGGCTTTTATGAGATGCTGATAACAACACCGGGGCTGAAGGAATATCTAAACGGCGTGATTTTGTCGGAAGAGACGGCGCGCCTGAAACTGCCGAGTGGGCGTAAAGTGATTGAATACTTGACTGACCAAGGAATTATCCCGGGAGTGAAGGCTGACCGTGGCTTGATAGAGATGGAGCGTAGCGATGAAATGCGTACGCTGGGTCGGGATGGACTGCACGAAAGGCTGCTACAATATTACGAGGAAGGCTTTAGATTTGCGAAATGGCGCGCAGCGTTTAGGATTGGCAAGGATCGGCCGAGTTTCTTCGCCGTGGAAGAAAATGCTGACGAGATGGCGAACTTCGCACGAGAGTGCCAGCTGGTAGGATTAGTGCCCGTGATTGAGCCGGAGGTTTTGCGCGATGGCAATCATACGATCGAGCAGTGCGCCGAAGTGACAGCACGAGTGCTGCTGAGAGTGTTTGAGAAAATGGCCGAGCGCCGGGTGAGTTTAGACGGCTGTATTCTGAAGTGCAATATGGTGATCGACGGCCAAGGCGCCGAGGCCCAATCAGATCCGAACGACGTCGGGATCGCGACGGCTGCAATCTTGCGCCATGCCGTGCCAAGATATTTGGCTGGGATTTGGCTACTAAGTGGTGGGCAAGATCCAAAACAGGCAACGCGTAACTTGACGGCGATTATGCAGAATTCGCCGTTCCCTTGGCCCATGACTTTCGGTTTCTCACGCGCTCTTGAGGAGCCAGTACTGGCTACTTGGAAAGGCGATGATGCCAATATCAAGGCAGCTCAGGCTGCATTGACTCGACATTTGATGGCGAATGTCGATGCCTTGCACTATGGACGCATCGAAGCGCAGAGCAGCGATGCTGGGAGTGGTGCAAAAAATATCGGCGTATTGGATCTGTCGTAGTTTTCGTGCGCAGTGGGGTTATCAATCCGAGCCATTCTTTTCTGAGAAATGTAGGACTCCGTGGCTACGAATGGTCCAATGTGGCTGCAAATGACGGAAATAATAATCCGGCTAATGCCTACTATATAGTTGTTGCCACATCGGGGCTCAATCCGTCATATGGCCCGACTGGGCGCTATGGTGGTTTCCCAGTACGTTGTCTGGCTTCTGGCGCCTAGTTCCATTGTCTGCCGACTCGTATCTTCGGTCGGTTTCTGGCAACTATATTCCTAAAAAGAGCAACCAAAGTATTGCCATAATCGTTTAAGTAGAGTACAATTAAATTGGGTTTGAGGTTACCCTTTGCTATTGATAACTACAATAGTTACGACAGCGAGGGTAATTTTTTGTTGCTTGGACTTTGAACGATTACAAAGCTGACGTAACAGAAAACGAACTATGGTTTGTAATAGTGGTATTAACATAGACACTCCTTTTTTGTTTTATATAAAGGTTAATACAAAGCCAAAAGGTTCTCCACTTTGCCAAAATAACTCCCGACCCTACCCAGCTTAATGGCAGCTACTTTCTATAGGTATAATAAATATAGCTATGGGCTGGTTGCTCTGCCAGCCAGTATATAACAAATTTCTTCAAAAATACAATCATAAGCATGAAGAAAAAATAAAGTTTAGTTAATTTCTAATGCTTTAATTGATAACAGTATTGCTTAATTACTGTTGACATTGTGAGAAACGTGATATAATTAAAGTGTTACTATCTTACACAATTAAACGGTTTTTATTTTGTGATTTAATTTATCACATATATTATAAGACATCGATAAGGGTACCATGAGGTTCCTCTAGCAGACGTCTTATAATATAGGCCGTTTGTGTAAGGTAGTAACACCCTCGTGGTGCCCTTTTTGTTTAGGCACAAGGCATAGACAAGTTGGGTAGTTATGTAGTAGGACAAAAAGCATAAGGTATCTTGGGGCACCACGAGACAAAAGACAATATACAAAATATTTAGGTCTAGGAGGTACAATGCTAAAGCGTTACAAGAAGTCAACTTTAAGAATCAGGAAGGAGACAATGCTCGGGTTTAGTAGTATGGCATTATCACTATTAATCGCTTTAGCATTGATCTTTCCATTAGCACAAGATGATTCCTACGCCACCTGTGCAGATGGAATAGGAGGAAGTGAAGGAGAAAGTTG
>CAZEVF010000015.1:0-19681 GCA_964515845.1 uncultured Candidatus Saccharibacteria bacterium
TAGCCAAACTAGCTGATGGTAACTGTTGGATGACACAGAACCTAGCACTAAACCTTGGAGAAAGACCAATTGATGCACCAGCTTCCTATAGTAGATATGTGAAGACGCTTACTCCAGGAGACTCGGACGTGACAGGTGAATGGACAGTGCCAATCAGCTCTACGACTTATCGTACTAATCCGAATGATCCTACTGAAACCACTACCGAAGAGATCAGGGGGACGGAGGTAGGGGTGCCGCACAAGGAAACCAACAAGGATGGTGGTAGTCCAGATGCCATAACTCTAAGCAGTGGAACTAGATCTTGGAATCTTGGAGAACTAGTGCAAATAAACCCAACTAATAGTATTGCCTGTAGACAAGAAACCGTCCCAGAAAACCTCGCAGCGTTAGGATATGTGACCGAGCATAATGCTAGTTTATGGTATGGACAAGCTCCAGTTGCAAATTATTGTACGCGCTATCAAAGTGTAGACGACCTTATCCCTAGCAATAAAGTTATAGCAACGAAAGATAACTCAATCATCGGGAATGAATATGACGCTCACTACTTGTTAGGTAACTATTATCAATGGAGCACGGCCACTGCTCAAACCGAATTGATCACTACCGAAATCGATAAGACCACAATCTATGATGCCTCTGGGTCAATCTGCCCTAAAGGTTGGAGATTGCCAGCCACTGGAGTACAAATGACGGAACCAATTCAAGTTCTAAATCGAGACAAAAGTCCTTACCAATTACTTTATGCTTATGGCTATCCGAGTTATGATTCAATCGGTACAGATCCAGCCGTTAATTGGAAGCCATATGTTGGCTCACTATATACAAATCTAGTTGGTGGAAGTAGAACAAGAATAGATTTTACTCCTACTTACTTTATGCATACTGGTACGCTTTCTCCTTTAGCTGGCAATATTGTCGATTTTGGAGGTAGTGGATTCTATCGCACTTCTACTTTGACCTCGTCAAGTCAAGATAAAACTGGTTCAGTTTACTTTGATGTAAACCCTTATAGCACATATCCAGCAGCGAGCCGAAATAAGGCGTTGGGGCTAGCTATCCGTTGTCTCGCTCGCTAGTGTGATTTCCTTAAAACCGTGCGCGTGCGCACGGTTTTGGCTTAGGCCAACAGGGGTGAAAAAGTGACAAAGTGTAGCACCGTGCTACACTTTTGGCGTTTTCTAAGTAACTAGGCGCCAGAAGCCAGACAACGTACTGGGAAACCAGCATGACGGTCATATGGTCCATAAGACGGCCTAAGATCTGAGGCATCAAAGTAGACTAGGTACGCTGGGGCAATCGCCAGATCAGAATATGTAGCAGCCACTCCAACCCAACTGTAGCCAAAGAGGCCGGCAGCCCTTACTACACCATAGTACGGATGAGCTAACCCACTGCGCACGAAGTCCTTTATTCTTCCTACCCCAAAAGCCAATTTTTCTCAAAGTGGACTTCGTGGTCCACTTTAGTATTTTTCCACCCCTGTTAGCAAAAGCCCAAAGTGGTCACGGTGTACCACTTTGCAAGAAACCCTCCATCGCCCCCTACACCCCAGAATTCGTGCTATAATAAAGTCATGGTTTGCGTTGCTGCTTTTATCGTACTCTGTCTGGTAGGGGTTTTTGTTGCTTTTTTGAGTATTTTTCGGCGCGATATTGGCCGAAAATATTGGGCCGTTTTCAAGAAAGCTTGGGGCTGCGTCGGCAAGAAGGTGCGCTTGCAAAAATGCGAGACGAATTTCAAGGACGATGTTAAGAACTCTCTCCTGAGCAAAGTAGTCTTGAAACACCCGAAATGGGTTAAGCCTCTCGGTGTCGCGATCGAAGTCAGCGCTGTTTTGATCGTGTTTATTACAATCTGGTCGCTCATCGAATCGGTGAAGGCCCTCCTCGCGCTTTGGGTGTTTGGCACCTGTAATGTCTCCCAGCCAGCCAGTTGTGCTTTGGGCGCCGAGGTTTGTGGTATTGATGCTGCCGAGCCGAAGAATCCTCTCGAATGGACTGGTCGCTGGTTCTCAGAGTGGGGTGAGATTTTTGCCAATATTCCAGATCGCTTCCACGATTGGAAAGCTGAGGATTATACTGACGACGCAATTCCAATGCCGGTCACTCAGAATCAAGATTCTAGCCTCCCGAAAGCGCTCGATATTTTCGATCCTGGCTGCACCGTCTGTTTGCAGTCCTACCGTAATCAAAAAGCCGACGGCTTCTTCGAGCGCTATGCTACTAGTTTCTTGATTTATTCGATTCGCTTACCGGATGGTGACTATAAATTCGCCAATTCCGACCTCATCACGCGTTATATTTACGCAGCGACTAAGGAGAGCCAGAACTCGTCGGGCGAGGATTATGGCTTGAAGATGATTGATAAGCTTTTCACTGAGAATGCTGCCGACGGCAATAATTACCAAATCGCCTTCAGCCTTATGTCGGCCGAAGAAGCCGAAGATACGCTGAAGGTTTGGCTGCAGGATTTTGGCGCCAAGCCAGAAAAGCTCAAAGCTATTACGAAATTTGCCCACAGCGACGAGCTGAGCCAGATTCTCGATCGCGTCGCCGAGATTGTCGAGGTCAAGATTCATGCAAAAGGCATACCGACTTTAATCTATGACGGAAGGAAGCATAGTGGGCTTTATCGTTAGACTTTTGCTGTTTCCTCTGAAGCTCTTGCGTTGGGTGGCCAGCTGGTTGCTCTGCTCGATCATTTTAGCTTTGCTCCTCGCGACTCCGGCCGAAAGTATCACGACGCGCCAGCGCGACGCTATCACCCAGAACTGCGTCACGATAAAGCAGACTTTAGGTCAGCTGCAGAAAGTCGACTCGCGCACCCGGACCTATCTCGGAACGACTTACGAGACGATTGCGAATAAGTTTATCCTACCCTTAAATCTGCGCCTGGTGAAGAATAATCGACCAACTATCTCCGAAATCCAGACTAATTTTATCGACGAGCAGCTCAAGTTTCGTTCAGCCTACACCGATTACATGCGCGAGCTCGAAAGCCTAATTGCGATTGACTGCCGGAGCCATCCCGATGAATTTTATGGGCGTCTCGTAATTGTGCGCGAAAAGCGTGCGCTCTTGCGCAGTAGTACGGTTAAACTCGCCGAGCTATCAGATCTGCAATATACCAAAGTCGTTGAGCTGAAGGATTCGCTATGACGAGTGGAGGTCGCAATCTAGCTATTTTGGGCGTCGGAGCAATCCTCCTGACCGTCATCACGACGGCTACTAGCCTCGCGCTCTATCGCACTTCCGGTGATATTTATCTCGACCGTTCGCGCCCGGGCTATTTGCCAGATGAAGACGAGATGAAAGATGATCAACCCCCGACGGCACCGGACTATGTTTTTCCTGAATCCGGTAATCTTGATAAGGCTGAACTCGAGCAATATCTGGTCGAACTGCAAAAGCTCGATCAGAGGCTTAACGAATTTCCGGATCCCTATTCGCCCACTCCACTTTCCGACGAATCGCTCGGCATCCCTAGCGAACTCCCCGAGTCATCAAAAGAAGCTGAATAATATTAGTGCTCGTAACCATCGAACGTCCTCGACATCCCCGAACAGTCGCGCTACAATCGTTCACTGCCTTCGGCAGCGCTTCTTGGCGCGTGCACGAGGCGCGTCGCAGCCGACTCCTGATTGCCAGCATAGACTAGCTTCCGAATCCAAGCATCAGCCGGCCCAGCCGACATTAGCAAAATCAAATATCCTTTCTT
The DNA here is from genome assembly GCA_964515845.1 of uncultured Candidatus Saccharibacteria bacterium. Lineage (GTDB taxonomy): Bacteria > Patescibacteriota > Saccharimonadia > Saccharimonadales > Saccharimonadaceae > Nanosyncoccus. The sequence continues at coordinate 3,724 of CAZEVF010000015.1, forward strand.
ATGCCATTCCTTAACTTTTTCGGCTAGTTCGTCGTCCAGCTCGGCAGCCTCAGCGATTTTTTTATTCTCCAGCGTAGCGATAAAGTCAGCCGGCTTGAGCACTTTGAGCTCTGGATTCTCGCGCGTCAGGAACGTCGGCACCCAATAAAGTTTCGTCACGCCCTGAAATACCGTCGCATAGTCGTCTTTTAGCTCGGTCTGGCGACTATTCTGGTGGGGTTCATAGATCGCCACCACGCCTTTCAGCCCTCGTCGATCGGCCTCCTCCAGCGCAATCTCAATCGTCGCGCCGACTTCTTCCGGATGGTGTGCATAATCCGAATAATACCCTTCGGACACCTGCTCAAAGCGTCGCCCCACTCCCGGAAAATCGCTCATAATCTTCAGCAGCTGTTTGCGTTGCTTCGATACTAGCTTCGCTAGTCCTCTCGGCTTCGGCAACATATATTGCATCGCGTCGATCGCTAAAGTCGCATCGTAGCGCCTCGCTTCGCCGGCCAGGTCCAGGTTCGAATCAATCTCATCTCCCCTCATCACATGCTCGCTCTGCGCCTCAAACTGCCGAAACGCTGCCTGATAATCCTCGATCGTTGGATAAATATCCGGATGGTCATACGAAACCGTCGGGATCACGGCCAACCACGGACGGAACGCCAGGAAATTACGGTCATATTCATCAGCCTCGTAGACGAAATATTTTGACTTCGGGTCATAATCCCCAGCCGGCGCAAACGGCAAAGTTGTCCCGATAATGTAAGAAATCGGCATCCCGAGTTGCTTCGCAGCCCAGACAATCATCGCCGTCGTCGTAGTCTTGCCATGTGTGCCGGCTACAGCCACAAGCTTCAGCTTGAGCTTTTTAATCAAATAATTCAGCAGCTCATCACGCTTCGAGATTTTCAGTTTCAGCTTTTTCGCCATCACCAGCTCCGGATGGTCGGCTGGCAATGCCGATGTGTAGACGAACCAATCTACTCCCTCGTTCTTTGCGCGCGCCTTGAGAAACTCGCCGTCCTGCTCGCCCAGGCAAATTTTAATCCCTCGGTTGACTAGCTCGTTGGTCACGGCACCTCCAGCCAAATCCGACCCGAAGACCGTCAAGCCAGCGCTCTCGGCCATCAAAGCCAGTGGCCCCATACCGGTTCCAGAAATACCAGAAATATAAATCTTCATATGCTATAATTATAGCAATGGGTGGCAAAAAATCAAATCACTTACGAAAAATGTTGCGCGCTTTCGGTGGTGTACGCAACTGGCAACTGTTTTTGATTTTAGTGCCATTACTTTTCGTCACAGCTACTCTCTTACGCCTCGATCATTTGCGCATGGTGGAGTTGCGCAGCCGGGTTTTGGCTGCCGACGAAGCCGAGAACGACGCCGAGCTCGAGACTGCACTGCGCGAGCTGCAAGAGTTCGTTTTTTCTCATGTCGTGGTGAACGTGGTCGAAAGTAATGGTGTCCAATCGATTACTTTTGGTACCGGTCCGTTTTACCTTGAGCATCAATATTTGCGCGCAGCCAACGCAGCCATCGAGGAGGCCGAGAACAATCTTTCCGGCGATCAGAATCCGAATGGCAATATATACGCTGCTGTCTCGGCCATCTGTCGGCCTCTGGCGATCGCGAACGGTTGGCGCTGGAATAGCCCCGGCTACCTCGATTGTTGGACGACCGAGCTCGCCAAGTATCCAGCCAGTGATAATCTGAACGCCAATTTGACGGCTGATGTGCCCTCTACCGAGCTTTTTCGGCATAATTACGCTTCGCCACTTTGGTCGCCGACTTGGGCCGGCTGGGCGATTTTGGCCTGTTTAGTCATTATGCTTGTAATTGCCCTGCGCTTAATTATCTGGTCTATCATCAAGCTATCTCTGTTATTTGTTGGTAAAAGCTAGCTTCCCCGAGAATTTCACGGAAAATCCTTGACGATAGGGGAGAACTAGCATAATATAGAGATATAATAACTTTAAGGAGGGACCTCATGGCCTACGAACATACTAACAGTAAAGGCGTTACCTACTATTTGCATAAGTCAGAAGTTACTTTGCGTGGTGGCAAACCACAGACGATCTATTTCTTCACTAAGACTGCCGAAGGTGGTAAGGGTACTCCTTGCGACTTGCCTGCTGATCGCGTCGTCAACGAGAACCCACGCAACGGCTTCTTGACTTTGAAGAAAAAAGCTGCTTAGTCCAGCACGCCGTATATATTTAGGTACAAGATCCCCATCTCCGATTTATTCGGGGGTGGGGATTTTAAGTTATAATTCGCGCTCCTACCGTCTACGAACTACTCGTCTGGCGACGAGCCGTTCGTTTCTAGTCTCACGCTTGTTAGTCAATAAAAAATAACCTCGCTAATGCGAGCTCATTTTTTATTGGTGCGCCTGACTAGACTCGAACTAGCACAGCTTAAAATCGCCACTACCACCTCAAGGTAGCGTGTCTACCAATTCCACCACAGGCGCACAGCTCTCTGGGGAAGATATTCTCATTATAACAAAAATCACAAAAAGTGCAACATCTCGTTGCTAGATAAATAATTTGCTCCACGGGAAGTGGAGCAGACTTGGAACTAAGACTTGGCCTCACAGGATTAGAGGCCTCTCGGCACGACATGAATATTTGTTGCGAGGTTGAACAACCTCAAGACTTGAGCATCATCGAACCATTTGCAGGAGAACACGTCGATGTAAACCAGTTTGCCATCCGAATGCGCAGCCATATGCGATTCGACGATCGGTTGCAGTATATCGTAGCTCCCGTCGTCTCGTTGCAGCGTCATGATCGGCGCTAGCTCGTGCATATCAATCACCTGCAACAGCCTGCGCATCTCCTCAAACATAGTCTCGAACGGTACATAGGGTAAAGTGAAAGCTAAATGCCTTCCAAACTTCCCCATAATAGTGCGCTGCGTCGTCGGCATATTGTTCACAATCCGTTTCGGATGAAACGCGCATCGCAGAATCCCTGGCAAATCTGAATCAATCTCCCCACTTGTGTATAGGTCGACATAAACCATGCCCGTCCGACTGAACGTATGGCAGGTGAAATGAAAGCCTGTACCGAGGATGATGCCGCTTACCCCTGGATCGGGCAGATGCTGACAGGGAACTAATGTTTGCCTCATCTCCTTCACCACAGCGCGTTTTTCGACTTCTGTCAGAATCCAGTCCATTACGCTATTGTTATCGAGCAGCGCCTGGCTGTCCTGGCAGTATAAATCACAAAAGATTCGTGCCATTTCCTACCTCCTAAAGGACTTCTCCCTAAGCTTCAGACTTAAGGGCGACAAAAATCCCAGCCAGGGCCAAAATCGCCTAGCTTACCACCATTGTAGCACAGATTATCATTTTTGTCAATAGTAAAACGCTAAAGTTCGCTCATTTTCACCCAAAATCTACAAAATCTTGCAAAAAACTCTTGCCAAAACCATAAACATCATGTATCATAGAATCACAAAAGTCATGTATTAAATATCAACATCAAAATAGGGAAACAAAAATGGAAGGAACAATCAAAAAACTCTTAATTGGGACCGGAGTTCTGATGAGCGCTACTGTCGCCCTGCTCCCTCTCACTGGTCATGCTATTACTTCGTCTGGCCCTTACGGCTGTGGCACGGACGTTGATCCTAGCACGGGCAAAGTCAAAGAATGTGCGAACGATGACGGCTCAACTGTAGTCAACGTTAACGTGCGCCCGACTCTCGCTCTCAAGGTCAAAGGCTCAGCTGCCGATTGTACCGAAGGTAAAGAATGTGAAACCTACGATGGTAGCGTCGTCGAGATCTATCCCTATCGCGTCGAGACCGGTGAATTCGGCGTCTCCTTGCGTAGCGCTCGCCCCTACACCGTCTCGCTCAGCGCTGACGAGCCTAGCCTCGTTAATAACGAGAATGAGAACTTCGCCATTCGCCCGAGTGTCGACATTCAGAACGGCGGCAAGCCAGGTTGGGGAGTGAAGAAACTCAACGCCGACAAGACCCCGGTCGAAGCCTATTCGCGCATTTCTTACGACCCGATCGTCTTCTTCGACAGTGGCACGAACGTCAGCGACACTTACAGTGACGTCAAATTCCCCTTCGGCGTCTACGTCAACCAGGACACTCCGACCGGCATCTACTCGACCGAGGTGACGATTACGGCAGCCGTCAAATCAGCTTCCTAATCCCTACCCACGCCTAGACATAAGTGTTATAATAAGCACATATGCTAAAACGAATCCTCACATTTTTATCGCTCAATATTTATACATTGGCTCTATCTTTTGGTCTAATATCGCCGGCTCTGGCTGCAGAGTCTGGCGATATTATTGTTCAGATTAAGCCGGCCGACCTGGAACTCAATCTCACTCCCGGCGAAACCTATACCGACGTCGTCACGGTTGAGAATATCGGCCAGCGCGCCTTCACTTTCACTCTCTCGACTAGCCCGTTCCAGGTCGAGAGTGAATCTTACGATCCGGATTTTAAGACCGAGAATAATTTCACTTGGCTAAAAAGCTGGATTCAGTTCGAGCAGACGGAATATCGTCTCGAGCCTGGCGAGCAAGTCGACGTCCCATATCAGATCGTCGTGCCGGCTAACGCTCCGGGTGGTGGCCAATACGCTGCTATCATCGTCGAGACGCGCGAAGGCGTTAATTCCGGTGCGACCGTCGCCACCGTGGCCCAGCTCGCCTCGATCCTTTACGCTCATGTCGACGGAGATATTCAGGAATCCGGCCGGCTGATCGAGCATTCTCTGCCGACAGTTCTGCTCGGTTCGCCCTTTAAGTCTGTCACTCGGGTCGAGAACACCGGCAATATCGACTTTCGCGCCCAGCATACCCTGACGGTTTACGACTTTTTCACGGGCAAGGAAGTTTTCAGCCCGAGCAGTCGCGACGCCTCTGGCTCTACTCCGGGACAGTCATCCTTTATCGTGCTCCCTGGCACGACGCGCACTAGCGAGCTGTCTTGGTCTGGCGCGCCTCAGCTCGGCGTCTTTCGCGCCGTCCAGCACATCAGCCTGCCCGGCGAAGATTTTAACGAAGAGCATCTCGTCTTCATCTGTCCGGTTTGGCTGCTCGGCATCGCTGTCTTCTTCATCGTGCTGCTCGTCCTCTGGATTATCTTGCGTATTCGCCGGCGTCACCGTGAACGTCGCACCGGGCGCGTAGTCTAAAGATTCGCCCCTCGAAAGCCGAAATAATCATTGACTTTTTGACGTATCTGTGCTACAATAAGAAGAGGTAGGCTCTGCTTGCCAGGTTTTTGAAGCTAAGCAGCCAAATGCAAGCCAAAACTAAGCCAAAAGTAATTCCAAAGCAGAGCAAATTTAGTTAACTAAAGAGAAAATATATGAGAGAAAAAATTCGCAACATCGCAATTATTGCGCACGTCGACCATGGCAAAACCACTCTAGTCGATGGGCTTTTGAAACAATCCCACACTTTTCGCGACAACCAGTCGGAAATGTCCCAGACCCTCATCATGGATTCGATGGATCAGGAGCACGAACGGGGAATCACGATTACAGCCAAGCAAACCTCGGTCTTTTATGACGGCTATAAGATTAATATCATCGACACTCCGGGCCACGCCGATTTCTCGGGTGAAGTTGAACGCACACTGAACATGGCCGATGGTGTCTTGCTCGTCGTCGATGCGCAAGAAGGCCCGATGCCTCAGACGAAATTTGTCCTCCAGAAAGCCCTCAGCCTACATCTCAAGCCGGTCGTGATTATTAATAAAATCGACAAGCCGGCGGCCCGAATCGCAGAGGTTGAGAGCGAGATTGCCGACCTTTTCCTCGAGCTCGCCAGCGATGAGAGTCAGCTGAACTATCCGATTTATTACGCCATCGCTCGTGATGGCAAGGCTGGCAAGACCACCGACCTTGACGACGATCTGAAGGTAATTTTTGAATCGATTATTCATGATATCCCAGCGCCAAAAGTCGACGAAGACGCGAGTAGGGGCGCTCAGCTCCTAGTCGCAGCCCTCGCTGCCGATAATTATCTCGGCAAGTATGCCATCGGCAAGATTTTCCGAGGCACCCTGAAAAAAGGCGAAAACATCAAAGTTGGGCATGCGACTATGTTGCTCGACCAGTCATCCAAAGCGACCTCCACGACTAACGAGGAGTGGACGGAGCGACCAGAGCCCCGTAACGACGGGCGCGAGGGAGCGTGCGCTGAGGATGACTGTCGGACGATATGGACGAATGCCAAAATTGAACGCCTTTTTGTCTATCGTGGCCTAGAGCGCGAAGAAGTAGCCGAGGCCGAAGCTGGCGATATTGTCGCCCTGACTGGGGTTGCCCAGGCAAATATTGGCGATACGATTGCGACTTTGGGCGACAATGGCGAAGAGCCCGAAGCTCTGCCGACCATTGAGCTTGAACCTCCGACGCTGAGTATCTATATCGGCCCGAACACCTCCCCTCTCAAAGGTCAAGAAGGTGAGTTTACGACCTCGCGCCAGATTGCCGAGCGCCTTGAGCGCGAGCTTGAGACCAATATCGCGCTCAAGATCGTCCCGGACGGACTTGGTTATAAAGTTTCCGGTCGAGGCGAGCTGCATCTCTCGGTGCTCATCGAGACCATGCGTCGCGAAGGTTATGAGCTGGAAACCGGCCGTCCAGAAGTCGTCTATAAAGAAATCGACGGTCAAAAATGCGAGCCGGTCGAAGAGTTGACGATCGAAGTCGGCCCAGAGTTTGTCGGCGCCGTTAGCCAAGAGCTCGGCGTACGCAAAGCTGAGTTGAAGAGTCAGGAACTGACCAGCACTGGCAGTACGCGTTTTGTTTACGAAATCACCACGGCAGCCCTGATCGGCCTGCGCAATAACCTCTTGACGGCTACCAAAGGCACAGCAATTATGTCTTCGCTCCCAAACGGTTATCGTCCCGTAGATAGTAAATACAAGCCCGAGCGCAATGGCGCCCTAATCGCTTTCGAGAGTGGTACTAGCACGGCCTATGCGCTCGATGCAGCCCAGGCGCGTGGTATTCTCTTCATTCCTCCCGGGGTGCCGGTCTATCAAGGTATGATTGTCGGCCTCAGCAACAAGAAAGAAGACCTCGACATCAATATTTGCAAGGAAAAACAGCTTACTAATATGCGTACGCACGCTTCCGACGGCGCCATCCAGCTCACGCCATATACTCAATATTCACTCGAACAGTGCATTGACTTCTTGCTCGACGACGAGTTACTCGAGGTCACGCCGAAGAGTCTGCGCCTGCGCAAGCGTCAGCTTGACCCGATCAAGCGCAAGCGCGAAGCTCGAGTCTAAAGATTCGACCATCATCTTGACAATTATGGTGATCTGTGCTAAACTGAAGACAGTCTGATAGTTTTTGCATGCCAAAAACCAAAAGGAGGTGTAAAAATGGCATCAATCACAAAGTTTATTCGGCGCAAAATTACTCAGCGTTTGGAAAAGAAAAAAGAAGCACAGCAGACGTACCTTTTCGGTAGAGTGGCGAAAGCCCAGAGCAAACTCCAGGATCTCAAGCTCAATCCGGATGGCCGGCAAGCTATTATGGAAACTACGCGTGCTGTTTTCTGGACTGATGCAAAGCTAAACCAGATTTTAGTAGACGAGAAAGTCGTCGCAGATATCGAGGATACTCTGGCGGCCGTACAGCATAAGCTGGCCCAGCTCGATGAGGACCGTAAATCTCAGGAAGAATGCGAGAATCACGAGTATATCATGGGGATAATGGGTCGCTTTACAGAGATCGGCTGGACGGCTATTCATGATGTTGTCAACAGTCGAAGTGTTATACGCTACGAAGGGTTGGAAATTCGCGCTCTTGATAAACGTCAGGATATCATTAACTGTGAAATCTTGCTCTATCTTTTGGAACAGGATCGGAAAAGATTCCAGCAGTTAGCAAATGATGCTATCGAGAAAGCCGAAGGAGAAATTGGGCAAAACAAAGCACAGACTATCGCTGGCAATATTGTCAGGGGAGAATCATTGGCTCGATTGAAAGGCGAAGCGCCAACAGGTTTAGAATGAGCCAGTCTTAAACAGATTACGTTATTTTCCTTATGTGAATGTCCTGGTCTATCCAGGGCATTTTCAATAGTACGCTGAAAGACACGAAAGCTTCTTTTTAGGAAAAGATACTTGACAGGAAAATATTAAGGATATAAACTAGAAAATAACAAGGAGGTATACATGTCTGCAAATATAGGTAACGGAAAAATCAGTGGTCTCATTTCCTATCTGGATAGCCTTTCCACTAAGGGCAAAGTTAGGTCTTCGGTGGTTACGCCACTAAAATCGTCAGTCAAGTCTATTTTTAGTATTGTAGATGGTGAAGAATGGCAAGATGTTGATGCTCGGAGTGTTGACCTTGATGATTATATCAACCGTTTTAAGAATCTAACCATAGGTAAGTATGATGCTGCCAGCTACACGGCCTATCGCACGCGTGCTGCCAGGGCTTTGAATTGGTATAGTAATTTCCTGCAAAATCCAGGGTGGTCGCCAACGGTCAGATCACAACAGAATGACAAAAAGAAAGTCAAGACACCAGATTATCAGATTTCACAGAATGTTACAGATCTAAGATACGTTTCAGAAGGGGAAGTCATCCCCACAGAACACAATCCTGTTTTGAACAAAGGGCCCGTCGTAAGTGAAATTGATCCATCGGCAAAACTCATTGGTTTTCCGTTTCCAATGACCAACGGAGTAATTGCTACGTTGTATCTTCCTCAGAGCATCACTCCAAGCGATGCTGAACGTCTACGTGCTTTTATTCAAACATTAGTTATTGAGCAGAAGGGAAAGAATGAAACACAAAATGCAATGTAAAAGTGGCAAGATTATACCTAATGGAGTATCGTTGGAAAAACACGAGCTAGACACGGTATTGGTATTTACCCAATTAGGAATTGATGTCGAATTTATTGCTATATCATCAACTCCGCATACAAAAAGCCCGGACCTATTAATGTCTGGTAAGATTTGGGAGATGAAAAGTCCTATTGGCCATAGCAAGAGCACTCTCGAGCACTGCTTTAAAAAGGCAGCCAAGCAGTCAGAGAATATAATCATCGATCTTAGAAGATTAAAGATTAGGAATGATCTAGCTATCTCTCAATTAAAGTACCTTTTTAGCAAATCTAGACGTGTTAAAAGTCTCAAAGCTATCACTAAGAGAGCAGAAGTACTTGATTTTAATAAATGAGTATAGTACAATTTAACCACCGAGGGCGACCTGGTGCCGTAGAACACCAGGCCAAGCCCTCTTTTTTGCACTGACATATCCTGCCTATTGACAAAATCAACCATCTGTGCTACAATAGAAATATAAGCCCCTCATTTTGGAGTTTGGGCAAGTTTCGTGTTGTAAAAAACAAGTATTTTAAGAAAGAAGGTGTGTGAATTGTCAAATTCAAATATCTTTTGGCTAATCGCCGATGTCGTTGCTATTGCCTGTGCAGCTTTTGTTAGTTGGCGCTTTGAGCGCAAGCTTCCGGGGCTCTGCTACAAGAAGGCTATGTTGCAGCTCTGCGAGCTATACCTTTGTGGTTATAGCTTGTACGATATGATTAGAGTGAACTTTCATCATCGCTTTGGCCATTACAACCATGAAGGTTTCTGTTTCACCTTTTCGGCAGCGAATATGCTGGCCCTGAAGCAGGAAAAGACTGCGCGCCTCGTGCGTGGACATGTTTGTAGTTCTGATTTTGATTCAGACCATGCTTGGGTCGAGGTTAAGCTCTGTGGGCGCTGGTGCGTGATTGATCCCTGTCTCTATACTCAGGGCATTACCTATCGCCGGTATTTTTATCGGCAGTTTCGCCCGAAGGTTGCAGTCTGCTATCGACACAAACAATTTTGGCAAGATCCTGCAGCCAAAATGTTTTATCAGCGCATGCTCAGCCCAAAAAGCTCAAAAATCTTCGTCGAGCTTTTCCATTATTACACCCCGGACAAAAGGGAAATGGGAATTTATCAAATGGGTGAATATCTGCCGGAATTGCCGAATGAGCACTACTACAGCATCTTCGATCCCCGGTCTGGCTATAAATTTTGCCAGAGAATTGTAGACGAGCTGATGGTGCGGCCTACGCGTAAGTCGCCGAGACGCCGTACTTTGCGTCGTCTCGATAAGTGTTATCGGGAAATTGCACGCCGAACGGCCCAAAAATCCTCTGCTTAACGTAGGGGATTTTTTATTGTATAATACATATTATGTTAATCGATACTCATTGTCATCTGCATGATCTAGAATGGTTCACGCCTGAGCAGCAGACAGAATTTCTTGAATCGGCGCACCAGCTCGGCGTCGAACAGTTAATTTGCATCGGCACCAACCCCGAAGACTCCCAGCATGCTCGGGCCTTCGCTAGCGAGCACGCCGGCGTCTATTGGACCTATGGCATTCATCCCGAATTCGCTAGCAGACAGGATGTTATTCGTGCTCTAAGCTCAGACAATGCTTTATCGAAGTCTAATAGTGAGGCTGAGCCGGTTCAAAATCACGGCCCGAAGAGATTAATTTTGACAGAGACTGCCAACTTTTTCGAGAGAATAAAGCGAGCGAAAGCTGAGCGAGCAGAAGGAGATACCCGTAAAGACGGGCTATCGACTGGTTCTCGAGAAAAAGATAGCAGTCTTAATCAAATTGACCTCGTCGCCATCGGTGAAATCGGTCTCGACTACCACTACGAACCCTACGATCGCGAGGCTCAAATTCGCCTCTTCGAATCCACGCTTCAGCTTGCTCGCGACCTCCATTTACCGGTCTCCTTGCACATCCGGGAGGCCTTCGCCGATGCTTTTCCGGTCCTGGATAATTTTCCCGAGTTGACTGGCGTTTTGCATAGTTTTACCGGTTCAAAACGCGAGCTGCGCCAGGCTCTCGACCGAGGTTTCTACATCGGCATGAACGGTCTTTCGACCTATTCGACGTTGCCCTTGCCACCTCTGGATCGTATTGTGCTCGAAACTGACGCCCCCTTCTTGACCCCAGTACCATTCCGTGGTACAATAAATCAACCAGGGTATGTGCGCTACGTCGCAAAATACCTCATGGACCAATTTGGTACAACCGAAAAAGAGATTGAGGAGCAAACTACAAAAAATGCGCGACAAGTTTTTGGAATCTAACGCCACTTTAACGGATAATACAGCAACTCCGTCATCTTTTGAGCTCTATCGCGAGCTGACCAGTATCGCCCAGGAGATAGAACGATGTCGGACTCTAAGCTAAAATCGCGAAAAGTTTATAAAGCCACCACTTTTAAGGCTTGGCATCGCTCTCTGCAGGACGCCGAGCCGGTTTCGGCTGCCGATCTGAAAGCTAGCGAGTCGGAGAATGCTGAATTGTTGGATTTGGCTGAGCCGGCGATCGAAATCGACCAGAATAATCCCGTGAATGTTCTAAATGAGCTACCTGAGTTTGATATTACGGCAGTTTGCACTGAGACCTTGACCTCTGCTGGCGTCAAGGCTCCGAAGGAATCCTTGAAACGTCGGCTTGAGCTGGCGCTGGTCCAGCCGGTTAAGCTCAGCTCTCTGCGTCATTCGGCGATTAAGGCTGCTCGTCGCCCTCTCGCCACTCAGACTTCGGCATTGGCGCAGGTTTTCCAGACGAACAATGATCTCCCAAAGGAGCTAGTCGATGGCGCGCGCATCCAGATTCGTCAATCTCGACGTCCTCTCTCTAAGGCTGCGACCAAGATTGTCGAAAAGCCTCTTGAGGTTGAGTCTACCACCACGCAAGACGCGAAGCCGACCAAAGCTCGTCGGTTAAAGCGTAAAACGACCAAATCAGCCAAATCGACTTCCAAGCTGAGCAAGAAAAAGGCCAAGCAGTCTAAGAAATCCACGAAAGTTGCTGCGAAAGCCACTAGCCTTGTGCGCCAAGTTCGCCGTCGTCCGTCGCGTGCCGACTTGATTAACGCCGAGTCACGGCTCGGCAGCATGATTTTTGGTCCCGTTCCCGAAGGCCACCGGCGTGAATTTTTCCACGATCGTGATAATATTTGGATTTGGCATGAAGGTTGGGTCGACCCAGCGACCAAGCATTCTCGCCAGCTCACCGTGCGCTACGAAGTGCGCCCAGCCGGAGTTTTCAAAAAAGTCTCAGCCGGTCATTATATCCAACTGAAGGGTGCCGAACTCGAGAATTTCCGTCGCGCCACCCATGTTTATCTTCAAATCATCAAGCAAAAGCTCTATCGTTACGCCTAGTTGGCGTTTCCTACGAGCGATTTGACATGCTTCGCCACCCCGAGATTGCCGTCAAAGATTTTTGCGTTCGGAAAAAGCCCCTGGATCAGCTCTCTTAGCAAGACATAATGCGTGCACCCCAGCACTACACCGTCAAAACTCTCTTTGTCCAAATCCTTCAGCAGCGTCTCAAGGTAAGCCCGAATTTGGTCGAGCTTTGGCTGCGCTCTCAGCTCGCCGGTTGCATTGCCAAATTCAGCCTCAACTAGCTCTGCTAACCCCGGACAGCCGAGCAGGTTAATCTCTTGATCGGTAATATTCGCCGCAATTAGTCGCCTCACCTGCTCGGAAGTCACCGTATTCGGCGTCGCTAGGACCAGGATTTTCTGACAGCCAGCATCGGCAGCTAGCTTAATCGCCGGCTCCGTTCCCACAAAGGTAATTTCTGGAAACAGTTTCCGTAGCTGATGGATACATTTTGTCGTCGCCGTATTGCAAGCAATTACTACCAATTTCGCGCCCCAGTCCTGCAGTTTCGTCACCACCTCTGCAGTCGCTTCGGCGAGCTCAGCGTCGGCCTTTTCGCCGTAAGGGTGATGCTCTCGGTCGACAATGTAGCAAAAATCAGCCTCGGGTAACTCCCGTCGCAGCGCTTCCAAAGTGGTGCGCCCACCAATCCCAGAATCAAATACTCCAATTTGCGTTTTCATCTTTACCATTGTACCATAAGCTAGCTAGTATCGACAACTTGTGCTATAATATATATATGTCAAATCATCAAGTCACGGACCATTCTTCGCCGTCCGAAGCTCTAATCTATCTCGACCACGCTGCAGCTACGCCGGTGAGCGCGAAAGCTTTACAGGCGATGTTGCCTTATTTTTCACTGGATTTCTTCAATCCATCGGCACCATATCTGCCGGCTAAGCATGTGCGCGAATCCTACGAAGCAGCGAAGAATGACCTTGCGCACACCATCGGCGCGAAAGGCGTAGACCTGGTGATCACGGCCGGCGCCACCGAGTCGATCAATCTCGCCTTCACTACGCTTGACGATTTTCCTGAGGCCAAAGTTTTGGTTCTCGCTACGGAGCATGCTGCCGTCCTCGAAGCAGCGAAACGCTATAATTATGATCTAATTACAGTTAATCGCTACGGTTTGATCAATCTCGACGACCTGCGCCAAAAGCTTTCTGATGAAATTGCACTCGTCTCTATCTCATTGGCCAATAATGAGCTCGGTACTATTCAGCCTCTAGCCGAAATCGCCGAAATTTTGCGCCAGGCGCGCCAATCCCGTCTGCAGAGGAGAATTACTACTCCTCTCTATCTGCATTCCGATGCTTCCCAGGCCCTCAGCTTGATTGATATTAATGTTTCGCGCCTCGGCGTTGATCTTCTGACTCTCAACGCGGCCAAATCCGGTGGCCCGAAAGGTGTAGGTGCGCTCTATCTTGGGCATGGCGTCAAGCTCCATCCGATCGCCGTCGGTGGTGGTCAAGAAAGAGGGCTGCGCGCCGGTACAGAGAATGTTCCCGGGCTAATCGGCTTCGCTGCGTCGGCCACCGAAGCCAAATCACACCTCGCCAGTCATCGCAAGCAGTATGAAAAAATGGCCCAAACCCTACGTCAAGCCATCAAAACCCTTGCGACAGACCCAAGTTCTGCGCTTCATACTTCCATTGTAGCACAGAATGATGAAAAAGTCAAGCATAAACCAGAAAATCAGCCCCACCCCAGTGATTTCGCTATTCCCGAGCCGATTTTCCTCGGTCATCCCAAGCACCAGCTCGCCAGTTTTGTTCCAGTTTGCTTCCCCGGGATTGATGCTGAGCGTCTAATCTATAAATTAGAACAACGGGGAATCTTAGTCTCGACCGGCGCGGCCTGCGCAGCCAATAAAGGCACGAAGTCGCACGTCCTCGCTGCCATCGGCCTCTCCGATACCGAAATCGCCGGCAGCCTACGCATCTCTCTCGGCAGCACGAATACCATGGAGCAGATTGCTAAGGCTAGCCAGATCATCGTCGAGGTGGTGCGACGGGAATATGAACGGAGGTATTCATGAATAAAGTTTTCCTCGGCATGTCAGGTGGCGTCGATTCTTCAGTTTCGGCGATTCTACTCAAAGATCAAGGCTACGACGTTACCGGCGTCTACATGAAAAACTGGTCAAAAGACCTTCCCGGTATGAAATGCCCCTGGGCCGAAGACTTGGCCGATGCCAAGCGCGTCGCCGTGCAGCTGGATCTGGATTTTGAGGTCTGGGACTTTGAGGCCGAATATAAGGCGCGCGTGGTGGATTATATGCTGGCCGAGTTTCAGCAAGGGCGCACCCCGAATCCGGATATCATGTGTAACGAGCAGGTGAAGTTTAAGCTTTTCTATGAGCAAGCAATGGCGCGAGGAGCTGATTTTATCGCGACTGGACATTACGCTCGGACTAGCGCTGACGACGCGCCCCGAGAAAAACTGGCTTATCCTCGCCTAGCCACCTCTCTCTTGCGCGCCCGAGACGAAAACAAGGATCAAACTTACTTCCTCTATCGCATGAGTACCGAGGCGACGACGCATACGCTTTTCCCAGTCGGCAATTTATTGAAGCCCGAGGTCAAGGCTCTGGCTGCCGAGCGTGGGCTCGACGTCGCCGGCAAGAAGGAGTCGATGGGGGTTTGTTTCGTCGGCGAAGTCAGTATGAAAGAGTTCTTGCGCGAATATCTCGACCCGAAGCCCGGAGAAATTCGCGATGCCGAGAGCGAGGCTGTCTTGGGTTATCATGACGGTGCGATTTTTTACACTATTGGCCAGCGCCACGGCCTCTATCTCGGTGGTGGCCTGCCTTATTATGTAGTTAAGAAAGATTTGGCGCGTAACATCGTCTATGTTTCGCGCAACCTGAACGATGCTAATCTCTGGGCGAACGAACTGCAGCTCGAAAATATTTTCTGGCGTCAGGGTGCCAAATCTGAATCTCTCGCCAAGAATAGCCCGATAAATCTCGAGGTGCGCTTGCGCCATCGCGCCCCTCTAGTGCCGGCTCGGCTAGAACTAGATCTAGCAAGCCTCGACAGCCAATCGACCGATAGCGACGCAATCATCGATGCCGGCAAGCTAACCTTTGCGCAGCCAATCAAGCGCCCGGCAGCCGGTCAATCAGCCGTCTTCTACGACGGCAAGGTTTGCCTCGGTGGTGGGATTATCGCTGCCTAAATTTGGCATTTTTGTGTTATAATGATGCTATGCACCGGTAGCTCAGTGGATTAGAGCATCTGTCTTCGGAACAGAGGGTCGTAGGTTCGAATCCTATCCGGTGTACCACGATATTTTTGACAAATTGTCAAGGGCAACTGTTATTTTGGATTAGAATTATTTCACTTTGATTTTATTATGTTCACCCTTATTCTTATCTGTATTTTTCTTTATTTCCTCGATTTTCTTTGTCAACTTGGCAAGGGTGGCATCATAGCTGCAATTATTATCTGTCTACTTTCGGCGCACGCCTGGCTCTGTACTAATGTCACTTGGTATGGCGAAAAGGCCCTCGCGCCAGAGATTACCTTCGAGCTCAAGCCTGGTAGCTACGGCGAGGAGCTTGACCCTTTGCTGGGCGAAACCATCGTCGAGGGCGAAGACGGCGTCTACTATCTCACTCTGACCGACCATCGCCTTGCTGCCGACGATTATGACAAAACTGCCGACCTGCTGATTAAAGTCGCTCCCGAGGGCGCAAAGCTCAAGAAGGCCGACCTCCAGCTCAGCGTCACCGAAGTTG
>CAZEVF010000016.1:0-17381 GCA_964515845.1 uncultured Candidatus Saccharibacteria bacterium
AATACTTCGACATTCCTGAGCACGATCTCGACAAACCATTCTTGATGCCAATCGAGGACGTCTTCTCGATCAAAGGCCGTGGTACAGTTGCTACTGGTCGTATCGAGCAGGGTGTTGTCAAGTTGAACGACGAAGTTGAAATTGTCGGTTTGAAGGATACTCAGAAGTCAGTCGTTACTGGTATCGAGGCCTTCCACAAGACCTTGGATCAGGGCCAAGCTGGTGATAACGCTGGTCTCTTGCTCCGTGGTATTGAGCGCGAACAAATCGAGCGTGGTCAGGTGATCGCTGCCCCAGGTAGCATTACTCCACATACCGAGTTCGAGGCTCAGGTTTACATCTTGAAGAAAGAGGAAGGTGGTCGCCACACTCCATTCTCCAAGGGTTACAAGCCACAGTTCTACTTCCGTACCACTGATGTTACCGGTGAAGTCGAGCTCCCAGCTGACAAGGAAATTGTCATGCCTGGCGATACCGTCACCTTCAAGGTGAAGCTGCTCGCCCCAATCGCTATGAACAACAACGACCGTTTCGCTATCCGTGAAGGTGGCAAGACCGTCGGTTCTGGTGTCGTGACTAACATTATCAAATAGTCATCATCACCAAGCAGAAAAGGCGTACCTTCGGGTGCGCCTTTTTGATGGGCAGAGTAGCTTTCGGGGATATTGTGGTCTACCTACGCAGCTCCCCGGCCCTAGGCCTTGCTAAGAAAAATCCCCCTCCTGCAAGCAGGTGGGGGAGATCGGAAAATTAAATAATAATGGGGTGTGGGCTAAAATAGCCCAGTTGATTAAATCATTTAGTCAACTCGTCTGACTTAATAGCGACATTACTTCTTCGCTAGAGCAACATTTTTTGCCAAAGCCATGGCGATTCTTTCACCAAGGCCACGGCAACTTTTCTACTGAAACTACAACAGTTTCTCTACCTAAGCTATGGTGACCACTCGAGCAAAGTTGCTCGCCTCAGTCAAAAGCAGTAAGACGTCTCAAATCCCGAACGAAAGGCCTTATCCAGATATGTTTGACGCACATAACTTTGGCAATCATCCAAGTATCGGCGCACGCCTGCCAGGCAGTTTTCGTCCCGAAAATCGAACGTCTCGGCCGGATAGCCATTCATGCGCACAGTAAACTGGGGCTCATGGATGCTGCTATAATCATGGTCGCCACCGACCATTTCCAGCTCTGAGAGCAGGATTAAGAGCCTGTCTTCTCTCTGCCGAATCTCAGCCTGTTTCTCAAGATTGGCCAGCCGGCGATAGACTAAATTATCTACCGTTAGGTCATCCGGCAGTTGAGTCGCCCTCCCTTCGCAGTTGGTCTGTTCCTTACAGTTTGTTGCTTTTGTGTTACTCATTATTTTCCCTCTCCTTTTGTTATAGATTACCCATTTTTGGGCAGTGTTCCGTCGACTTAGCTAAAATCAGCAAAACACTACCCAAAATCGTCTAGTCAAACAAAAAAGAGGTTAATTTTCCGAAAGTTTAAGCTACGAGGGCGAATTCACTGCCCCATCTCTCCATTGTAGCACAGATTCTATAAAAAGTCAAGATAATTAAGCCTAAAAATTGGCTGCACCTCAGTGCAGCCCTATCGCCCCCTAAATTTTATAAGTCTTTGGTTTGTTATATTCTGGATTATTACGCTCCACCCCTTTCGCATACGGCTCAATCCAGATGACCTTACCACTCTTCAGCGTCCGATTATGTCCCGACACGGTCCAATATGGACAAGTAATGGTGCGACCAGTGTCCGTCTTACTGCCTGCTTCAGGCTCATCCTCCTTGTCTGTGACCCGTCGTACGACTTTCGTCTCGCGCCGAGCTTCGACCGGTTTCGGCTCAATCTTCAGCTGGCGCCGTTTTCCATCCTTGGTCTCAACCACGCACTCCGGACGATTGTGAAAACATTCGGCCAGATAGATGTAATAGGCGAAAACATAATTCGCCACCTGTACCATCAATGAGTACATTTCATTCTGGCTGGTGGAACTTTTGGTGATGCAGTCTTGCATCGCCACCAACCGGCAGACCAGGCCGTTCGGAAACTGGCTTTTTGGCGCTATCATCTGCGAAATCGCCATGATATGACGCTGGTCGGCTGATGTTGTCTTCTCCTCGAACTGGATTACGTCAAAAAGTGGCAAGTAGATACGCTGATCGTCAGCGAAGACCTGATGTCTCTTCTTGCCATAGAAATGCACCAGATATTCCAGCGACTGGCCATTTTTGTCCACAACGCGCATAACGTAGTCAATCAAAGGTGGCCTCTGTAAGATTCTCTCTATGCCACTACGATTGACTGCCTGCGCAGCCTGTTCGATGTCATCTGGGCTCACTGAGGTGAGATCCACTACATCGTAGTGCGACAGGTCGATGACCGACCGGTCCAACTTAATCTCGCGATTAAACTCCTCGGTTTTGCCCAGACCCCGACTGTCAAAAATCGCCAAATTTCTGCCGAGCACCAGGTCCATAGCCTTATTTAATAGATTTTTCATTAAAATCCCCTCCTTTTATTGAAAAACTACATACCAAAAACCCACGTTAAAGAACGATATCCTTCCATTATAGCACACATTATCAAAAAAGTCAATAGGATTATATAATTTTATTGACTTTTATGGCGATTCGTACTAAAATGAAAAGACAAAGTTAAACATGTCCCTAAAAACTCATAGACAGCCCGTCTAGAGGTTATCTGAGGTTATAGGGCAAGAAAGGAAAATATGACAGAAGCCAAAAAAGCCGAAGGCCTGAAGATTCGCATTCGCCTGAAAGCTTATGACCATCGCGTCATCGACCAGAGTGCAAAGCAGATCGTCGATACAGCGATTCGCACCGGCGCCACCGTTTCGGGCCCAGTGCCTCTACCAACTAAGCGCAGCACTTTCACCGTCGTGAAGTCGCCACACGTCTATAAGACCGGTGGTGAAGCTTTCGAGATGAAGGTCCATAAGCGCTTGATCGACATCAGCAACGCTACTCCGAAGACGATCGATTCTCTGCAGAATCTCTCGCTCCCAGCCGGCGTCGATGCTGAGATTAAGATGTAAGGAAAAATATTTTCCACTAAATAACCCCCAGATTTCTCTGGGGGTTTGGCATAACTGAGGCAGAACGGGCAGAATAGGCATCAAAGTGGATTAATTGCTCTTGGGGAACTTCTCGGCGTAGACTTTTTCGTCGTTTATAATTAGCTCTTCCAGCAGTTCCACATCTTCCGGCTCAAATTCGAATTCGTAACGCATGGTATGGCATCTCCGAAGCGCTTTCGGTACGGTTTCGAGCTTCAGACGATGGAAACGCTCGTAATGTATTTTACCCTCCCACCATAGAACACAACCTCTAATCTGGCTTGCACGATTAATCAAAGCCTGCAACTTGCTTGTGGGGGTAGACCTACTATTATAAGTGCTCGTAGATTTCCGGGAATCTTTCAGCGAATCAAAGAAAGCTTCCAGTCTCAAGATCCGTTCACAGACCTCCTCCATTGTCATTGATTCTGAGTGCTGTCCGGATTTCTTATCCTTGAGCGCGCAAAGAAAATCCAACAAGCTCGCCAACGTTGTCAGCTGCTCCACATCGGCTTCAATTCCACAAGATTGGAGTTTTGCCTCCTTGTCTGTCAAATAGATGCAGTCTTTCTCAGTCTCGTAGAACAAGCAGAGATCCAGTATGTCGGCACTGAAGGCAGCATCTCTTAACGCCTTCTTCAGGGAATCATCAAAACTCGATTTGTCAATAGTAGTAAAGGTTACAGATTGCAACATAGCACACTCCTCCTTCAGGTAATAAAACAGAATTATTGGTAGTTGAAGCTTAAAAATCTTCCGGCACAGCCTTCTGGTCGGATGCTAACTGCATGCCGAGTACGTCAGATGCTTGGCTATGATTTTGACAAAGCTTATCTAACTTCAACTCAATTTCGGACAAACGACGCTCGAACTCAGCCAGGTCAGGGGCCACGGTTGCATCCATACTTTGATTTTGGCGCTTTTGCCCCCATCCCAGTTGGCTGATAAAATCCAGAGCCAAATAAGCACCACGGAGGGTCTTAGCATCAGTGGAAATCCGTGTCGGTTGAGTCTCAGATTCTGCGCAAGCTAAGCGCACTTGAAATTCTGCTCCTTGCTCGTAAAGCACGCTAAGTCCCAACTTATCGGTAACTCCGAGCAGTAGTGTTAAGCGCTCCCTGATACTTTGACTCTTATTAAAATTAGCAACGGCTTCATAGGTTAAAATCTCTTGCATATTCTTTGCTCCTTTTTGGGTAGTCAAGGCCTTTTTCAGCTAAAAAATGCCTTTTTCTACCCAAAAACCTCAGTTTTAAGCTACTAGGGAACATCCTATCCTTCCATTGTAGCACACATTACAAATTTTGTCAATAGCTGTAGGGGTCGGACAGGTAATAATATTGCATTAAAAGCCCTAATAGCTAGGCTGGACCGGGCCAAGACCAGGGAGCGTAGCGAGTCGGTCTTGAGAGGTCCACCGGACTCTTAATGCAATATTATTACTTATCTGACGCATACGAGACATGAGGCCAATGCTGTGCTATAATGGTGATATGACTTTAGTAATGCGACTTAAGAAACGCTTTTACTTCGTTGCTGCGAGATATTTCCGGTTTTTTGCCAACTTCGCCTTTCGTCGCTGGCATCCTCGGGTGATTGCCGTTACTGGTTCGGCCGGCAAGACAACTATGTTGCACATGGTGGAGTTCGAACTCGGTGAGCGCGCGCATTATTCGCACGATGCGAATTCGGCCTTTGGAATTGCTTTCGATTTGCTCGGTATGGACGGCGTGCGTGGCTCGAAATGGCGTTGGCTGAAGCTGATTTTCCAGGCACCGATCCGGGCGCTGCATTATCGACGCCAGGGCGAGTTTTATGTGGTTGAGATTGACGGCGAGCGTCCTCATGAGACGGAATTTTTGGCAACTTGGCTCAAGCCCGAGGTGACGCTCTGGGTTTCGTTCGGGCTGTCGCACGCTGTGCAGTTTGAACAGGAAGTCGCTTCGGGCAAGTTCGAGACTCTGGACGAGGCGATTGCACACGAGTTCGCGACTTTGCCGGCCAATACTACCGAGCGTGTTTATATCGACGCTGATAATGTCATGATGCAGCAGGCGACCAAGGGAATTAAGGCGAAGGTAATCCCGGTCAGCCGTGATAAGCTCCAGCGCTATAATGTTTATCCGACCCGGACGGATTTTATCTTTGAATCAGCCTCGTTCCATTTTGCTCAGCCTCAGCCGAAGGATCTTGCGATTCAACTTCTGATGCTGGAAGAGCTGGTGAAATATCTTAAGCTGCCTCTGAAGACCGACTTTTCGAGTATGCCGGTGCCTCCAGGGCGCAGTTCGTATTTCGAGGGCAAGCGTGGTCTGAAAATTATCGATAGTAGCTATAATGCTCATCTGATTAGCGTCGAGAGTATTCTCGAGATGGTCGCGAGCATGCGCACCGGACATAAATGGCTGATTATTGGCGACATCGTCGATCAGGGATCGCTCGAAGGCGAGGAACATCGCAAGCTGGCCGATTTGATTGCTGAGGTGCATCCCGAGATGGTAGTTTTAGTCGGGCGCCGGACCAAGGAATATACAGCGCCGAGATTGAGGGAACTGGGCATCGAGACTCGTACCACTCTCGACCCTCATAAAGCCTTGAAGTTTATCGAGGAACACACCACGGGTGAGGAGACCTTGATTTTTAAGGGTAGTCAGTATCTCGAGTGGATCATTGAGCAACTTCTAGCGCATCCCGAGGACGCTGATAAATTGCCTCGTCGTGAGAAAGCTGCTGTCAAACGTCGTCAGAAATGGGGCTTGGAATGAAAAAGCCCAAGCTCTACATTATTCACGGCTGGACTTATACGACTGCGCCGTGGATCAAGACTCTAGATTTACTGAAGAAAAAAGGTTACTCCGTGGAAATGCTCAATGTTCCGGGGTTGACTGCTGCTTCGAAAAAGGTTTGGACGATTGAGGACTATACGAAATGGGCTGATCGCAATATTCCGACCGGCTCGGTAGCGCTCGGGCATAGCAATGGTGGCCGGATTTTGTTAAATCTCTGTAGTGAAAAGCCAGAAAAGCTCAAACAGTTAATTTTGCTCGACGCAGCCGGAGTTTATGAAGCTTCCAAAAAGCGTGATCTAGCACGCAAAGTTTCAAAATATCTCGGTTTTCTGAAGAAAATCCCCGGCGTGGCCAAAGTCTGGCACAAGCTCACCGGAGCGACCGACTATGCGCGCGCGCCAGAGAACATGAAAAAGACGCTTTCTAATATGCTAGATTCGGATAAACGTCTAGATTTGACCAAAGTGACCGTGCCGACTTCGATTCTCTGGGGAGCCGAAGATACCGTCACGCCTCCACGTCAGGCCGAAGTCATGCATGCTCAGATTCCGAATAGTACGCTAGAGATTTTCCCGGGCTGGACACATGCCCCGTATATTAGCCATCCGAGCGAGCTCGCCTCGGCCATTGCGAAGGTAATCCAGCGCCCTCCGGTAGTTACGACTCCGAGCGAAGTGGATAATACAGCCGAACGCTCGGCAGCCTTTGCCCTGAAAAAAGCCAGCGAGCCAGTTTTGAAAGCCAAAGGTTCGGGCAACAGTGTGGTGGCAGATGTACCGACCAAGTTAGTACTGCGCACCGGTGATACAAAAGTGACCGAAGGCATGGTCATCTCCGACGCTGAAGGTGCAGCCGTCAAATATCAGCCAAAAAAGCCCGACGTCGCGACCAAGACCACCAATGTCGCTCAGGCCTCGGCCTCAGCGAATATTAAAAAGGCAGCGATCGACCGTACGCCCGACCTCGATGCAGTTTCGGCTTCGGCCTCGGCCAACCTCCGTAAGCCTGCGCGGCGACGGGTGGCTTCGGGGCTCTCGCAGAGTTCGGCTAGCTTAGCCTTGAAGTCGGCGAAAGCCCCGAAGGCTACGGAGGGTCCGGCGCCCAGCCTGATTAGCGAACTTGACCAAAAATCGTCCGAGACAGTCGATTTCGTCCCTCTCAGTCCCGACGGCGCCGGACCCGTCCAGCCCGAGCCCAGCCCCGAAGCCACCAAGCCGGCCAAATTACCCGGCGCCATTACTTCGGCCTCAGTGCCTAAGGTTAGTCGCATCGAAAAAGCCAAGCGCCGGGTAAAGGCCGTCAAAAAATCACGCACTACAAAACGTACTGCCGGACGTACTACGAGGAGCAAGCAAGCATGATTTTTCTCGGTCAGGCCTCGAACTACAGTTTCGGGAGGGCGCTGAAGCATCTTTTTGCGCACGGCAGTAAACGCGACGCCGAGCAGTTGAAACAGGCTCTTTGGGAAAGGTATGGAGGGGGAGATGTGCCTGCGATTAGAGTTACAGACACCTTTTTCCAAGAGGATCCGGAGTCACGACGAGGAGTAGCGCCACGACCCCGTGACGACGGGCGTCGTGGACGCGCCTCTTGGAAAAAGAGTTCCTGTAGCTCAAACTTGCAGGCGCAGGTGGCACTTTATCATACTGGTCGTTCGGCCTTGGCTGCTGCCTTTTCAATCTTGGCGCCAAAAGGTAGTAAGATTATTATTCCTGGCTTGACCTGTATCGCCGTGGTGCGCGCCGTACGCGCAGCTGGTTGCGAACCGGTTTTCATGGACATCGACCCCGAAACTTTACAATATGACTTCAAAAAGCTCGAAAATTACCTTAAAACCACCCAAAAACCAGCCAAAAGCGCAAAACCTATTGACAAAAATGAGAATGTATGCTACAATGTAAGTATAATAGTAGCGCAAAATACTCTTGGGCTACCTCTTGACATGCAAAAGCTTGAACAAATCGCCAACCAATATCACCTGAAGATTGTCGAAGATTTGGCGCATTCGGCCGGGCGTTTTTACCCTGATGGGCGCGAAATCGGTACGGTCGGTGCAGCGACGGCTTTGTCGTTTGGTAAGGGCAAAGCAATTGATACCATCGAGGGTGGAGCGCTGGTGCTGCGAGAGGAGGCAGCGCGAGAACTCCATCAGCCGACCCGGCGCTCTCGGTGGGCCGACCGTTGGCGCGATCGCTGGTATCCAGTGCTGGGCAACATTATCCGTGCTGGCTATCATGTTGGACTAGGAAAAGTCTTTACTGGCATTTTTTTGCAATTCCACTGGCTAGCGCGCTCAGCTGACGCCGAGTTGGATCTCGACGTTCAGCTGAGCAGTTGGCAGGCGAAACTGGCGCAGAGACAATTAGCTCATCTACCCAAAACGCCTCTGCGTGAGCATTATTTTGTTTCCCAACGCAGCCAGTTACTGGCCGAGTTAGCTAAAAAAGGCTATTATCTGAACGAAATTTGGTACGACACGCCAGTTTCGCCTGCCCGCTATGCCAAGGAGGCAGCTTTCCCGGTCGAAAGTTGTCCGGCGACGGTCAAAGTGGCAGCCGAAATCATTAATCTGCCGACTTGGTATAGCGAAAAACAGCTGGCGCCAGTACGTCAAATCATTGATCAACATTTGGCAAAATCCAATCATCAGCCAGGCAGGGAAGGAGCGAAGATATGAAAGTAGAAAACCAGTCTGCTGAAAAACAGCAGCTAGCCGATTGGCATAGGATTCAAAAACGCTATCCTGAAGCGAATTTCTTACAGTCTCCAGCCTGGCAACGCACCAACCAGCTCATTGGTCACGAAGTCGTGATTTTACAGCCACGCCCCGAGACTTGGTGCCTTTGTATCGTCAAAAATGCCAAGCGAGGCCGTTATCTCGAGGTGCCGGGTGGACCGTTAGTCGATTGGCAAGACGAAACAGCCGTCGCCGAAATCTTTGACGCCATCAAGCGACTCGCAAAAGCCAAAAAATGTGTCTTCATCCGGCTGCGCGCGCAGCTACGCCGGACCGATGCAAATGTTAAAAGCCTCGCGAAGCTGGGCTGTCAACCAGCGCCGATGCATCTGCACGCTGAGCATACCGTGATGATTGATTTGGTTAAATCCGAGGATGAATTGTTAGCAAACATGCGTCGTCAGACGCGCTATGAGGTGCGACGCAGCGCAAAACTTGGCATCACCGTCGACTGGGGTAATTCTGAAGAGCTTTTCTATGAGTTTCATCAGGTCCAGGCCGAAACGGCAGCGCGCCAACACTTTGTGCCTCCCGACCTCAAGACTTTACTGGCCGAGCGCGAAGCTTTCGGTGACAATGCCAGGCTCTATGTCGCAAAAACGGCTGAGGGCGAACCGATTGCTTATGGTCTTATCTTGATCGAGGGTGTGGAGGCTGAATATTTCGAGGCTGCTTCGACTGATTTGAATCGTAAGTTGCCGGGCTCATATGCGCTGGAATGGCAGGTGATGAAAGACCTGAAAGCGCTCCACGTTGCACGCTATAACCTCTGGGGAATCGCGCCTCATGGCCAAAAAAATCACCGTTATGCCGGCGTCACGACTTTTAAGACGGGCTTTGGAGGCGAAATCGTGGAGTTCGTGCCAGCCCAAGATATCGTGATCAATCATTTTAAGTATCTACTTAACCTGGCCGTCGAAAAATTAAGAAAAAGGATGAGACATTTATGAAAATTATTGATGCAAAAGACCGTGAAAGCTGGGATCAATTCGTCACTAGCCACCCAGAGGCGAATTTTCTCCAATCTTGGGATTTTTATGAATTTTATCGTAGTCGAGGCAACGAGGTGGTGCGCCGGATTGGCGTGGCCGATGATGACGAGACTCGCATCCTCGCAGCCTACGCTGGTGTCGTCGAGAAGGCTAAGCGTGGCCGACATTTGGCGATTGCTGGTGGACCGATCTTGAACTGGGGGAAGCTGGAGCGCGTGGAGCAGATTTTTGCCGACATGCGTAGCGAGGGTGAGAAGCATCAATGCGTCTTCGTACGCGTGCGACCTCAACTCGAGCGCTCCGAGCAGAGTTTGCAGCTGATGGATAAACTTGGCCTGAAGCCGGCGCCGATGTATCTCTCGGTAGAATTCGCCGGGGTGCTAGACCTAGAAAAGAGCGAAGACGAAATCCTGAAGGGTATGCGCCAGCGTCTGCGTCGCGCCCTGCGCAAAGCTGAAAAGAACCAAATTACCGTCGAGACCAGTACAGATCCGGCCGATATCCACACTTTTTACGAAATCCAGATGCAGACGGCCGGCCGGCATGGGTTCGTGGCTTTTTCTGAGGACTTTCTCACTAAGCAGTTCGCAGCTTTTGCCCCTCACGGTGAGGCCGTGCTCTATACGGCGAAGTACGAGGGCGAGATTTTGGCCCAAAACTTCATGATTTTCTATGGTAACGAAGCTTCATATCATTACGGTGTCAGCTCCGAACTCGGCACAAAACTTTCTGGCGCGCCACTCCTACACCTGCAAGCGATGCGCGACGCTCGAGAGCGAGGCATCAAACGTTATAATTTCTGGGGCATCGTCGGCGAAGACGAGACTTGGCATCGCTTCTATGGGGTGTCGCAGTTCAAGCGTGGCTTTGGCGTCGAGGAGCTCAAGTATGTGCCAGCGCACGATCTAGTCTTAAAGTCAACCCGATATGCCGTGACGAAGCTAATCGAAAGCGCGCGCAAGAAAAAGCGCCACGTCTAGTGATTTCGTGCTATAATTAAATAAATTAGGAGGTATTATGGCGCATATCAAGCGTAAGTATATAGATAGCCACTGGTTAGTCTTCATTTTTCAGGGGATTATCACGCTATTATTCGGCTGTTTGACCCTGTTCACGGCCAACAATTCATCAACCAATATGATTCCCTTGATTGGTATCTTTTTGCTGGCCCTGGCCATCGTAGAGTTCGCCAACTCAATCTATCGTAGCTATACGAAACAGGGGTGGATAGTGTCGACGGCTGTGGCCATCTACGACGCGATTTTTGGGATTTTGCTGCTTTTTGTCGTCAATGAAGGTATGGCTTGGCATCTGGTACTGATTTCAATTTATACCATTTTAAGGGGTGCATTCGAGTGTCTAATCGCGATGAACACCACGGTTGACCCGACCGATCGCTTCATTTGGCTACTCTGTGGCTTCGCAGGCGTGATTTTCGGCATTGTTATCTTCAACTCGGGCCACCTAGCCAATGTCGATTTTGTGCGCTTCTTCGGGGCTTATATGCTGATTCTGGGCGTTTCTAGCCTGATTTACAGCGTCCACAATCGCGAACAGCAGCGCGAAGACCGTCTAGCGCGCTCTGAGGCAGCCCAGAAGGCCCTCGAGGCCAAGAGTGCTATATCACAGCCAAAAACCAAAAAGACCTCTGAAAAGGCCTAAAAACGTGCTATAATGAGGTCTGAAGGAGTTATTATGAAATATCGCTTACCGACCAAGGCAATTATCACTGATGCTGGTTTTGCAAGTCGTTTTTTACCGATTACTAAAACTATCCCTAAAGCTATGTTGCCGATGGGTAACCGACCAATTATGCAGCTAGTCGTTGAAGAGTGCGCAGCTGCCGGGATTAAAGAGATTATCATTGTTGCCACCCCTGAGGGGAAAACAATCTACGAAGATTACTTTAATAATGGCGCGAACCGTATTCGCAAGTTGCTTGGGCTACAGGGGAAGTCTGATCGCTATAAGCCGGTGCAAGAGGTGCTCGACCTACCAAAAATCACCGTTATCGAGCAAGATCCGTCCTACCCCTATGGTAATGGTTCGCCGATTGCCTCGGCGCGCAAGTTTATCTGTGACGATGAGGCTTTTGTCGTGGCCTACTCTGACGACGTCGTCTTCGGTAGCTCGGATATCAAGACTTTAATTAAATCGTACAAGGAGCATCCGGACGCCAGTGGTATTATTATTGCTCAGGAGATGCCTCGCGAGAGCTTGAGTAAGTACGGCGTGATTAAGTTGGCCGACGAGACGAAGATGACCTTGCGCAACATCGTTGAGAAGCCGAAACCAGAGGACGCTCCGTCTAATCTGACGAGTTATGGTCGCTATCTGCTGACGCCAGAAGTTTTCCAATATCTTAACCCGAAGGAGACTGGGCTGGATGGTGAGCTCTGGACTGTGGATGCGATTACGAAGATGGCCGTCGATAGTGCCGTCTACGTCCAGCCAACCGAAGGCCAGTGGCTGACGACCGGCGACCCGAAGAATTACTTCAAGGCTCATCTCAAGTATGTGATGGAAAACGAAGATTACGCTGACGACGTCAAGCAGTTTTTGGCAACAAAATAATTAATTTAGGAGGTAAAAATGAACATTGCAGAGTGGATTTTGGTAGTTATGCTAGCAGTCGCGCTGTTGACGTTTTTGATTATCGGCATTGTGCTGCTAGTAAAATTGATTCATCTCGCGAACGAAGCTCAGAAGATTGTCTTGACCGGGCAGGGAATTGCTGCGAAGGCCGACGATATCGTCGATAATGTTAAAGGCATGACCTCAGTCGGGGGAATCGTGCGCACCTTTGCCAACCATGTGATTGATAACCAGGAGCGCAAATACGCCGAAGAAGACGCAGCCCGAGAAGCAGCCAAAAACGTCGTCGACGAGGCTGAAGTTGCACGCCGTCAGGCTGATCGCGCCGAGAATAGTGCTCGCGCTGCCGGACGCGCCAGCACCAGAGCCAGCAAACAGGCAACCAAGGCGCGCGCCGAAGCTAAGAAAGCCAGAAAAGCTGCAAAATAAGCTAGGAAGAGGCATGAAAAAGAGGGCACGGCGTGCCCTCTTTGGTGATAGTAATACTATCACTTTGACCATTAAAAGTTCATAACTCTCCAATTAATTCGCGGTTAACAGCACTGCGCGCAAATCCTCCTCTGCTTCCACCAACTTTGCTGCAGCTTCGATTCTGGCTGTCCGTCCCTGTTCTCGGACGGCGATTACATCCTTAATCGTGTTAATTAACTCAGTATTACTGCGCAATACATCATCGATGTTGACAATCCCTCTTTCGGCTTCTTTGGCCGACTCCACTACGCCGGTATGGAGCATTTCTGCTGTCGAAACCAGCATCTGGCTAGTCAGGTCAGTCACCGTTTTCTGCGCCAGAGCCGACTTTCGATCGTGCTCCAGTGCCAGCGCTACGCCCAATTTCTGCTTCCAGATCGGTATCGAATTATTGATGCTGCTTTGGATTTTACGCACCAGATTATTATCTGTGTCCTGCACCAGCCTAATCTGAGGCGCTGATTGTAAGCATACTGCACGGGTCAATTCCAGGTCATGAAGCTGTTTGTCGAAATTTTCACAGCGATTTCGCAGGTCTGCATATTGAAACGCGTCTTCGGGTGCTTTCGTCGTGTCGGCTTTTTGACGTAAGTCCTCCAGTTCTCCCTTCCTGATCTCGTCAAGCTTCATTCTGCCGGCCAGTATGTACATCGTAATCTCCTTGAAATAATTGAGATTATCGTCATACATACCGTCCAGCATGCCAATGTCGTTTAACAAAGTTTTGCGATGATCTTCTAAATTATCAGCAATTCTGTCTAAGGTCGTAGTAACATTCTCGTATTTGACGCGAAGTGCTTGGGTCTTCGTCTTAACTGAGCGCAAAAGCCCCGGTTTCTTGCTATTTGCAGCTTCCTTGTCGAAGTCCTTGATGCTCAGGCTCATCTCGAGCAAAAGCTCACCAACTTGGCCAGTATCGCGTCCGGTGACATTTTTTAAAGATTTGTCCGTCAAGCTCCCTAATTTCTTCTGAGCACCAACGCCGTAGCTCGCGACCACCTTACTGTTATGCAGATCGATCTTTTGAGCAAATTCGCGTACCTGTCTTTGCTCTGCGTCTGTCAGCTGCTCAATTTTGGTAGCAATAGTATTATCTTGCGATAACGTACTCTGTTGCACATTGCTACCTCTCGGCTCGTTTACCATACCTTCGGGTAATACTAAATTAATTCCACCCATCAGTTTCCCTCCTTTTACTGTGAGTAATGCTAACTCAAACTATCATAGTTACGTTATGTATACTAGTTTAGCACATATATAAAGAAAAATCAATACAGCTATCATATTAATAGCAGAAAATGTAAAGATTAAGAAACTATTGACAAAATAGAAAATCTGTGATACAATGGAGATATAGGGCCGTTTTTGTCGTCCTTGCTCTTTTTAATTGACTCCGAACTCTTAAACAGCATTAAGCTTATCCTTGGTAGGTTTAATGCCGTTTAAGAGGCGAAAGGAGGAAAAATATGGAACTTATCATGTGTTTCAGGGCAATACGCCACTTAGGATTGAGGAATTTTTTGCGCGAGGTTTCAAATTTACCAAATTTACCACAAGAGCGCCAATTGGTCGAGGCAGAATATTGTGAACTTTCGAAAAAATATGATACTGTTAAGTTGGAGCTTGAGAATTCGCGACAGGCAAACCTTGCCACAGAAGCAAAGCTAAAGGAGGCCAAAGAAGAACTGGCGAAGTGGGAGCAGGAATTTCATCATCGCATTGCGAACTCATTCTACCCACCAAACGCACAACGTATCCTTGATCAGTGCAATACCAGCTTCATCCAGATGCTACGCTATTCGACGGATCGCTACACTGGCGTGATCACTCTTTATCACGACCGAAACTTTTACCCTTGTGATAAATTCATGATCGCTCCTAATGCATTGCGCGTGCGTGATAGTCGTGGTATTGAAGCTAATCTGCTGCAAAACTACAGCTACGAATGCCTGGCGACCAGGGAGCTGTCTAATGCTTTGCTGCCGTCCGGATTCCGTTCTTATCAAACACGCATTCTTTTCGGTATTATGACGGAAGACGGTTTCTGGCTACGCGACCCACGTTCCGCACAAGATGTTATCTTAGAGATTCGTGCTCGATGCGAAGATGGACCTAGTACTGTCTCCGTAAAAGAGCAAGCGTCCTGGAAGCAGGAATACCATGGTACGATAAATTCAAGTAACTCGGGGACGATTTTTAACTTGATTTTGCCCTTAGAAAAATATTTCAATAGTGGCGATAGGGCTAATTATTCGAGTTACGAGATCGATAAGATTCGCGAACGGTGCTATGCTGAATATTTAAGATTGTATTTCGGCGAAGATGGTTAAAATCGGAGGTCAATTAGTATTAAGTAATAACGGCCAGAAAATCTGGTCGTTTTTGCCGATGCTTAAATACCATGCAGCATGAAAAAAGGTGCAGGATTCTCCTGCACCTTTCTAAGCTTAGAAAGCGAGTTTTTGATTTTACAATCAAAACTAGTTTACAAGTTAACATTGAACAAGTCGCGCAGACGATTAATGATATTATCGGAATCTGCATCAATCAAATCGGCTTCGTTTAAACCACTCAGCTGTTTCAGCTCGTCTCTGGCCTTACCACTAGGGTCGCCTTCCAGATTATAGCCGATTGTGTAAATCGGTATCTTTAATCCCTGGACAATATCTTCGACCTTATCAATTCTGTAGCCACTCGAGCGCTGTCCATCGGACAATAAGAACATCATCAGTTTAGCATCGGGAACTTCTTCGGCTTTTTCCAGCAACATCTGCAGCCCGACTAATACTGCATCGTAAGTTGCAGTGTTGCCAATAATATTTAGCGACCTGACGGCGCCAGCAAAATATGCACGCTGTTTTTCGTCGAACCGTTCCGGCTTCAGATGGACATAGACGTCATCCGAATAGGAAATCAAGCCGATATAGTAATCACTATTGATATAGCTCGAAGTCGCTAATAACGAATTTTTGAGCGCGTCCAACGGCTTACCGTTCATTGAAATCGAAACATCACCAATAAACACGGCGATGACCGGTTGGCCACCATCTTTGTTGGC
Source organism: uncultured Candidatus Saccharibacteria bacterium (assembly GCA_964515845.1). Taxonomy (GTDB): domain Bacteria; phylum Patescibacteriota; class Saccharimonadia; order Saccharimonadales; family Saccharimonadaceae; genus Nanosyncoccus. The sequence continues at coordinate 15,721 of CAZEVF010000016.1, forward strand.
CTTCCAAATTTTCTGTACGGCTAAGTATCCAGCACCATCCAGGCCAATGTCATGGCTTTGATAGTCGTCATGACGGTTGAATCCTTTTTCGGTAGCTGTTTTCTGTGATTTCTCACTTTGGCAGAACTCGACAAACTCTCTCGCTACGGCCTGTTTATCGACGTCGACATAGTCAAAGGTATAGACCGGATGGTCATGCCTTACTCCGACGGGCGTATAAACAAAATCACGCAGTGATGCAGCCTTGAAATAAGCCTGCTCTTCCATCACCATGGTATCGATAATGCCTTTTTCTGCCTGTGAAGTTAATACGGCCGTAGTATATCCTACCGGTGGTGACGTGCGCTGGTATTCCAGCAGTTTTTCACTCGCTGTGTCCGATAAAGGATTTTTCGGGTCAAAGCAGGCCAACATCTCAGCCATCAAGTTCAGGGTTGTCGAAGACGTATAAGGATTAGTTACGGCCAGAGTCAGGTCGCCAGCCATGCTGGCTTCCACGACTTTTCCCATCGTGACTTCGCCATACTTTTCAATATAAGCGTCGTAAACATCCTGCTTCATTAAAATCCCGGCAGTATTTCCAGCGATGCGTTCAGCCAGCTGAATCGTATCAAATCCACTTGCATCGAGCATCATCCCCCAACCCGGGAACGAAGGCACATAAACATCCGGACGATAGTCGCCTTCGGTCATGTAAGTTAAAACTTCGCCCGAGGTAATCTTTCTCACTGTGACGCTGGCAGTTTTGCCGTTGACTTCGACGCCCGAGCGATTAAACTCTTCTGCCCAGACGTTAATCAAATCGTCCGGTGCATCAGCTGAAAGCTCGGTTGCAGCAGCCACCTCGATATTAATCGCACCTTTACCCTGTACGGTAATCGGATAGACATCAATATCGGCTAAAGCCTTCGACTCCACCTCTTCATCATAGATATAAAGTGGAGCGTCAACTTCGTGAACAGTGACATTTTGGAGCTTTGCTTCTAATTCCTGCAAAGCTTCCTCGCGTGTGTAGATATGATCGTCCTCATATCCTGGTGTCGAACCAGCGCACCCAGTCAGCAAAACTAAGCTGGCTAAGATGCTGACTGTTAAGCGTTTCATAAATTTACTCATCCTTAATCCTCCCTTAAAGATTCACTAATAATCGCAATCCAACTTTCAACTTCGCTTCGGTTGTCAATATGGTCTTCGTTGTATTGGTTAATCCAATCCACCGATGCATCGATTAACTTCTTGGCGTCGCTAAGTTTTTTCTCATTGTCTTCCAGGTTTTGGTTAACCTTTTGTAGGTCGATTTGTCCGTAATCATCGGCCACAATGCAGTAGTTAATAATATTACGAAAATTTCGGCAATACATTCGGTACTCGACATTGTCCAAGACATTCAAGGTCTCTTTGAGAGACAAAGCCTCGTTGGTTTCGATTAGTGTATTCTGCTTGCGTTGCAAAATATCCATTCGGTCCATCTGCCTTAGGCACTGCTGCACAATTTCCTCTAACTCCGGCATCTCGCTCCAAAGTTGTTTGAGCATGCGCCGAGTTGACTCGGGATTTGTGCTATCTTTAGCGTAATTCGTTACCGTTTGCGAATATTCTTCTTGGCGCTCCTGCTCCAGTTTTTGCCCTTTACGATGGCGTAGCCATAGTTTTACTAATGG
>CAZEVF010000017.1:0-16022 GCA_964515845.1 uncultured Candidatus Saccharibacteria bacterium
TAGCTAAACTAGCTGATGGGAATTGTTGGATGACACAGAATCTAGCACTAAACCTCAACGAAACTACGCTTCCTCTCACGGATAAGACTACGAACCTGGCTCCAGGACAAGAAACTTGGCAGCCAGAAAGTTATACTACGACTGGCGAAGTAACGTTCTCAGATAGCCAAAAGACAATGTCATGGAACTCTGGAGGATACGTCAACCAGGCGATTGCGAGCACTGCCCACTGTAAAGAAAACGGCTCTACACCAATCAAAGATTACTCAGAGTGTAGCCAATATTTTACACAAATTGGCGACATGACACCTGATTTTGTCGCTACCTCGACTAGTTCAGTTAACGAGGACAAAACGGCTTACGATCCTCACTATTTAGTCGGTAATTTATATCAATGGAACGCAGCCGTGGTCGGCAACGGCACTTCAAATAACGAAAACGTCTCGTCCACAGATGTTCAAGGTGACATTTGCCCACGCAACTGGCGTTTACCAACCGACATCTGGAGCGATTCGGGTGGGCTTTCGGATGACCCATTGACTCGGCAGGAGCTTGGCACTTATTGGGGATTGTTCCAAGCTTATGGATACAAACTAGACCAATCTACTTCAGACTCAAGACGTTTTGCCTTGATTGATGCTGGGGATTCACCGAAGGTAGCTTTAGCGCCACTCTATTTTGTACGCACAGGATTCGGCAGTAGTAATGGTGGGATTCTTTCGCCACATTATGGTGGGTACTATTGGTCAGCTAGTGCTGGATACACCAAGTATGATTCCTACGGGATGCAATTTTATGATCGGCAGCTTTATCCTGCATTCCATACTAGACGCAACTTGGGTTTCACGGTGCGTTGCATAGCAAAATAATTAAGCGTTATCGCCGATAAGCGCCAAGAACTCGGTTTCATTTAGGGTGGGGATGCCGAGCTTGGCCGCTTTGTCGGTTTTGCTTTTGCCAGGCTTTTCGCCTAGAATGAGCGCTGTGGTGGATTTGGTGACGCTGCTGGTGACGCTGGCGCCGAGCGCACGCAGTCTATCTTCGGCTTCCTCACGCCCCATGCTTGCGAGGGTACCGGAGATAATATAGCTCTGGCCGGCTAGGGGTAGGTTTTCTAAATCGCGTGTGCTCGGCGCCAGCCCTAGCTCTTTGAGCTCCGAGAGGAGTTTCGTATTATCCTCATCAGCAAACCAAGCCAAAATCGATTCGGCCACGATTTGCCCGACATCGGGAAGTTTCAGTAAATCTTCCTCACTCGCCTGCGCGAGAACCTCAATGCTGCCGAAATGATCAGCCAAAGTCATTGCCGTCTGCGCCCCGACATGACGAATGCCGAGTGCCGTAATAAATTTATTCAGTGCCGGAGTTTTTGAATTTTCAATCGCTGCGACGATCTTTTTCGCCGACAACCGACCAAACCTTTCGAGCTGCGAGAGCTTAGCCGGCGTCAGACGATAAAGATCGGCGATGCTTTTGACCAAATGCGCATCGACCAAGGCTTCGACATTTTTCTCGCCTAGGCCATCGATATTCAGAGCTGGCTTCGAAGCGTAATATTCCAAGCTACGTTTCAGGACCAGATCAGCGTCCTCGCCCTTGACCCGGTAAACCACTTCGCCTTCGGGTCGTTCGAATTCGAGCTCGGGATACTGCTGTTTCAGGGCCACCTGATAGTCAAATGGCTGCGTGCCTTCCGGTCGCAGGCTCAATAGAACCTCTTTCACCTGAGGAATGATGTCGCCAGCTTTATAAATAATCACCGTGTCGCCAATACGCAAATCGAGGCGCTTGATTTCGTCGGCATTGTGCAGGCTGGCATGGCGCACCGTGCTGCCGGCCACTACCACTGGATCGAGAATCGCCACCGGAGTAGCTGCGCCGGTCCGACCAATACTAATCACAATATCGCGCACCACGGTCGTCGATTCCTCGGCCGGAAACTTGAAAGCCACAGCTCCCCTCGGAGTTTTGCCAACGATCCCGAGAGCTTTGTAAATGCGCCGGTCATTAATCTTAATTACCATGCCGTCGGTATTAAACAAAAAACCTTTTCTTTCTCTGTCGAGACGCTGAATTTCGGCAAAAACCGTCTGCGAGGCATTTTCCTCTTGACTTTTTTCATCATGTGTGCTATAATGAGAGGATAGGGCCTTTTCTGGCTGATTTTCGGCATTTTCTTTGCTGATTGGACTAATTTTGCCCAGTTTTGTGAAAACTTTATCTTCCCCACTGGTACGAAAACCGAGGTCGCGCAATTTCCGATAGGCTTCGGCGTGGGTGGGTAAATCGGGGGTCACCAGGTCGTAAGCCATGAACTTCAATCGGCGACTGGCTGCTACCTTTGGATCGAGCTGACGAATACTGCCAGCAGCGAGATTGCGAGGATTCGCGAAGGGCTTGTCGCCGGATTTGACCTGCTTCGCATTCAGCTCTTCGAAATCTTTTTTGAAAATGACGATTTCACCACGCACTTCGACATGGCCCGGCTGGTCAATGCGTAACGGCACGTTCTCGATCGTGCGCACATTCATGGTGACATCCTCGCCGACCAGGCCATCACCTCTAGTCACGGCTTGAACGAACAGGCCGTCATCATAATGCAGGGCGCAAGCTAGACCGTCCATCTTGATATCGGTGAAAAATTCCTGAATCCGGCCAGAATCACTCAAGCCTCGCTCGAGCATCAACTTTTCGTTTGCCTGTGCCCATTCTACAACTTCGGCTTCCGAGAAAACATCAGCCAGCGAAATCATCCGATCTTGATGCGTGACCTTAGTAAATTTGTCCAGAGGCTTGCCAGCCACGCGCTGGGTCGGCGAATCGGGCGTAATTAGTTCGGGATATTTTTTCTCCAGCTCGGAAAGCTCATGCTTCAAAGAGTCAGCTGCTGCCTCCGACATGATCGACTCATCCAGCACATGGTAGTGATACCGGTAATCGTTAATTAATTCGCGCAGCTTCAAAATCCGCGCTTCAGCTTCGGTTTTGGTCATTATTGCTCCTTATAATCTAGTAGCCAACGATAGAAAAGATAAAAATACGTCGTGAGATAGATAAAGATAAAACAGGTGACGACTAGCAAACAGAACGGCACGATCGGCCAGCCGGCCAGGATGCCAAGAGTGTTTTTCAGCCAGAGATCGATCAGGATCACCGGCAAAATAGTCACGATATAAATCAAAACTACCACGAAAAGCGCGTAGAGAATCCGGGTGACGAATTTAATCCGTCGGCCAGCCATCAAATCCGAGGCTGCGCCCAGCGCGCGCAAGGGATAAATACCGGGCGCCGTCACGGCAATCAACGCAATCAGCGAGCTAGAGAGCAGATAGCCACTAATCAGCAGCATCAGAGCAGCAAAAACAAAGAAAAGCAAGGCGTAGAATGGCGTGGCGAGAAAATTGGTCGTCACGGCTGCCGAATAAGCGATAATCAAGATGAGAAGTGGAATCGCCTGGATGAAGATAATGACAAAAATCACGGCCGTCGAGAGCAGGGGCCCGAGCGAATTATAGAGGCCGTCGCGTAGACGCACTTGATCTCCAGCCAGAAAACGGCGCAAGAGATAAATCGTGACCAGCCAAATAATCAGAAATAGCATGACAGTGAAGACGACTTGGACTTCATCCATGCCAGCGTTCAGACCACCAGTAGTCGCTGTCGAGATGAGCAAAAGCCCGGCTTTCGCAAAGTTACCAATCTGCCCTCCGGCGATCTCGGCGCTAGAATTATCAATTGTATCCTGAAACTGTTGGTAAAATTCCTCACTCATCAGGCCAACAGCGAGAATATAGAGCGCCACCATCAGGGCCAGAAAAGGTAAAAAAGTGCGCCAATAGCGAAAAATCGTTTGAAAAGTTATCACGGCGTGGCTGAGCAAGCCCGGAGTCGTCGCCGGACGGAGATAATCTTCCCGATAGGAACGCTTGAAAGAATGGTGCAGATGGACCTTGGTCGGATAGGCTGCCTTAAGCTTATTGCTGAGGCCTTTTGCCTTCAACTGGAGCTTGCGCCAGCCCGAACGCTTGCTGGCTGGTTTTTTGGCTTTGCCCTTGGCTCGAGCAGCGCTCTTTGAAGGAGTCTTCTTAGTGACTTTGGTCTCCTTAGCAACTTTAGCCTTCTTTGTCTCGGGCTTAGAATTTGTCTTTGCCATGCTCAAGCCTTTCGATGCGCTTCTCGATAGGAGGATGCGTACTAAACCAGCTGTTGAAACCTTTTTTGCGCAGTGGATTATTGATGAAAAGCGCCTCGGTCGCTGGGTTTTGCTGTTTCATCGGGCGAGAATGAGTGTCGAGCTTCTTCAGAGCAGAAATCATACCTTCTGGGTAACGCGTGAGATGAGCAGCACTAGCGTCGGCCAGATATTCACGTTCGCGCGAAACGGCCATCTGGGCCAGAGAGGCAGCAATCGGCGCTAACAAAGAAACCAGCACGACGATAATCAGCCCAATCGGACTATTATCATCACTGTCGTGATCATTTGTTAGCAACATCATGCGCACGCCGAGGTCAGAAATGAAACCGACCACGCAGACTAGGCCAAAAGTAATCATCGAGACGCGAATATCATAATTCTTGACATGCGACATTTCGTGTGCCATCACAGCTGTTAGCTCGGCATTATCCATGATGTCGAGCAAACCTGTAGTCGCTGCCACGACGGCATGCTCGGGATCGCGACCGGTCGCAAAAGCATTCGGCGCAGCATCGTGAATAATATAAACTCTCGGCATCGGCATGCCGGCTGTAATCGCGAGATTTTCGACGATATTATAAAGCCTGGGATTATCTTTTTTATGAATCTCCTTCGCGCCGGTCATCGCCACAGCAAGTTGGCTCGCCAAAAAATACTGCACCACAGCATAGAGCGTCGCGATACCTAGTACCCAAAAAGTCACAAACCAATTATCAGTCAAATAACCAATTCCAGCTCCGATCGCTGTAATAAAAAGTACAAAACCGATCATGATAAAAACTGTGTTGCGCTTGTTGGCTGCGATTTGCTTGTACATTCTCTGGATCCTTGGTCATTTGACTGCAACCAACGACGACCGTTGGTTGCAGCAGGTTGTTACGATTTTAGTCAAATTTGACGGCTGGAGCGTTCTCGATCTTGGTGCGCTCGTCTTCGGCTACCTCGAAATATTCGCGCTGCTTGAAGTGACCGACAAGATTATTGATGATGTTCGATGGAAACATTTTAATCTTGGTATTCAGCTCTTTGGCGCCGGCATTGTAGAAGCGACGGGCTGCCTGAATTTTATCTTCGACATCTTGCAACTGGACCTGGAGCTGCTGGAAATTAGTATTAGCCTTCAGCTCTGGGTAAGCCTCGGCGATGGCAAAGAGGCGACCCAAAGCGCCCTGCATCGAACGCTCGGCTTCGGCAGCACCACTGACACTATTAGCCGACATGCTGGCATTGCGCGCCTTAGTTACTTCTTCGAACACGCCTTTTTCGTGCTTAGCGTAACCTTTGACAGTCTCGACTACGTTCGGAATCAAATCGGCGCGATATTTTAGCTGGACCGTGATGTCAGACCAGGCTTCGTTGACGCGCTCGTTCAACCGAACGAGGCTGTTATAAGTTCCCCAAATCGCAATAATCAAGAGCAAGATGATTACGGCGATGACAATAATTGCTATTAACATAACTATCTCCTAAATTATCATGTTATATCTTATTATACAGGCTGGGTCTAGTTTTGGCTAGGGCGAACCTAGTGAATTAGACTTTGCACTACCGTGATAAAGGTGCCAGAAATCACCGAAACAGAGATGAGGATAAGCCAGATAATCAAGAGGCAGAATTGCGAACGAGCGAAGTTGCGCAGGTTATGGTTGCTGGCTGTGAGCGCAAAGACTACGATTAGAATCCAACCAATTACAGGGATGGCGAATAATAATTCATAGCCAAAATAGCCCCACATGGAGATTGGCCGGTATTCCTCGGGGATGCGCACCGTGCGCGTCGTATTTGTCATATTTTTCCTTTTAATTTTAAATTTAGCTTAAGTTTAGCATAAAGCTTCTGGTTATATTCGTCAAGTGCTATTGACAAAATTGATAATCTGTGCTACAATGGAAGGATGGGGGCATTGTGCCTACTACCTTACTATGGAAAGGAGAGTTATTCATGGGAACTTTCGCAACTAATCACATGCTCTATGAACCTGACGGCGACTATCTGTTGACAACACAAATCGGCTACATTAACAGGAAGGATGGCTTACCTATATTGCTGAAAACGGTGAACCCGGGCTGGCAGATCGCCACATTGATGCGCTATGCTCTCGACCAACGCTGTTTTATGCAGGCCATGAGTCCGGAGAAAAGTCGAGCTTATGCGCCAATCAGGAAATCCTTGATTCCCTACGTTTTAACCCAAAAAGTAGATGATAATTGCTTGACCTTCTTGTCACCGAATGGCGTTAGAGTGAGGGATTTATACCCAATGTCGGATTTATTGACGCTGGCAACGCGTAATCAAGATCAGGCAAAAGTTAGGCTGGCCGACAGTATCTGGATTTTCGAGCAGCTGGTGGCATTCTACGAACTGGCGCAGGAGCTGAAAATCACGGTAGCCTTCGACCCGTCACGCTTTTTCTTGGATTTTCAGCAACATCTGGTGACAGTGCTGGATTTTACGGGGATGCACATTAGCCTGAACGAGCCGATTGACCCATGGATTTATGTCGAAGACCTGCACATTCTGGCAAATCTGATGGCGACGATTACGGATACCACGGGGCCGTTAAATATACCTTGGCAAGAGCCGTATTTGGCGCTATTGATGGGTTTAATCGAGAGAAAACCTTGGGTCGTCTCGACAGACCAGAAAACGTCGGTAACGACGGTGGTGAGGCAAAAATTATATGCAATCACGATGGCAGAGCCGACGCTCCTATGGGAATAACCCTATAATGCATTATAGGGTTAGGGCAGCTCTGGCTGCCCTATTTTTTGTCGAATTGCTGAAGAAGGTAGTTGACACCCGGGGAAGGGGTGTGATATACTGATGACAGTTAAATGCACGTTGAGATGAGAAGTCCAGTCTTCTATGTGCGAACGCGCGGGCGTAGCTCAGTTGTTTAGAGCGCTTCCTTGCCAAGGAAGAGGTCGAGAGTTAGAGTCTCTTCGCCCGCACCATAAAAGACTTTTCTAGATTAGGAAGGTCTTTTTTGGTAAGTTATAAATACGAAAGAAAAGACCAGTGGAAGAGACTGATGGAGTCTTGACTTATTATCGCAAACTCGTTAACGAGATTTGCGAAGAAGAAAAAATCAAGATTAGCTGGGTATCGAATGATTGGGTGGGGATTTTAGAAAAAGACGGCATCAAGCATCGACTTTTTGGTTATAAAAGCGACCTGAACCCGGCAGCTGCGACCATGATTGCCGATGACAAGTTCGCGACTTTTGATGTTCTGCAGCGCGCTAGAATCCCGATTATCGAGCATGCCCTGCTCTATGCACCCACTAATCATGCTAAACATGCGCAAGGCCGAAATTCACCTGAATATGTGGCAGAATATTTGGCGCAACATCAGAACTCAATCGTGATTAAGCCTAATGATGGCACGCAGGGTAAGGGGGTGATCCACCTCAGCGACGCAAGAGAGATTGACGAGGTGCTGAGTCAGACCTTCGCTCGGACTTATTCGGCTAGCATGTGCCCGTTTTATGAGATCGAGCGCGAGTATCGCCTGGTGATATTGGACGGCGAGGAAAAGCTGGCTTACGCAAAGGAAAAGGGCACAGATTGGCGTTTTAACCTTAAACAAGGGGCGAAAGCCGTCGATATCACAGATGAAGAATTGCACCAACGCCTGATCGACATCGCTAAGCGCGCTGTGGCTGAGCTAGGGCTCCGTTTTTGCAGCGTGGACATTATCGAGACTGCTAAGCATGAGTTGCTAATTATGGAAGTCAATAGTGGAGTAATGATTAGGCACTATGTCAAGCAGCATCCGGATAGGCGCGACCGAGTGAAAAACATCTATCGCGCTGCGATTAAGGCGCTGTTTACGGAAACGCCCTAGCTAGTGTTTCTGAAATATGATAGAATGGTGCTATGGCACTGTGGCGGAGTGGTTACGCAGCGGTCTGCAAAACCGTGTACACCGGTTCAATTCCGGTCGGTGCCTCCATATTTTTGATAACAACCCTTGGGGTTGGTAGCAAAAATATCTATGCGTCGGGCCGGAAAGGAGCCGGTGCGCAAGCACCGGGTCTAGGCTGTAGGAGCCGAGTAAAGAGCGAAACGTGAGTTGCGCTTTTTTTGAGGCGACGCCCAGTCGCTAAGAGAGCCGAAGGCGAATGAAGCTTTCCGGTCGGTGCCTCCATACATGTAGATATTGTCACTAAGTAACTAGGCGCCAGAAGCCAGACACCGTACTGGGTAACCATACCAACGTGGACGCGAGCTACCTCGTGGATAGATCTGTGAATTATAGAAGTCGAATTGACGTGCATTAGCTGACATAACATTAGAAAATCCATCAGCCAGGGGTGACCAATCATAACCAGCAAGTCCTACATCTCTCAAAAGATCACGATCCAGGCTGATATCGCCACTGCGCATGACACATTCCAACTTCGTGCGCAGTGGGGGCGTCCACCTGTACCTCGGCTTCTTGAGGGGCGTGGGCATCGATGGTTGCGATTGGTCATCGGCTGCTGCAGTCTTTTCTAGCGCTACCTCGGCTACTGCGTACAACCTCGCCTTCACTGCCTCCGGGCTCTACCCGTCGAACGGCCCGTCCCGTCGCTGGTATGGTTTCCCAGTACGGTGTCTGGCTTCTGGCGACTAGTTCCCTAGTGTTCCTGTCTATTTAAGATTTCGAAAAGTTTAGCATATGCTTCGGGATGTGGGACAAGTTCTCGATCTCCGGATGTGACCATCTGCTGGAGTTTAACAGCTGGCACCCAAATTGCTTCTGAAACTTCTGATTTTTGTAAAATTAAAGCATTTAAATCAAGGTCGCGACACAAGAGATATAGATCATTGAAGGAGTTGTTGTAAAAATTTGGCGCTGGGCGAGTGGAGGAGCGCCACGAGAGTAGATATTCCAGCTCTGTTGGCTCGACTTTAATTCCCAATTCCTCGGCCAATTCCGAGACAGCTCCAGCAATTGCCGTTTCTCCAGCTACAAGGTGTCCACCGGAAGAAATGTCGAGTTTTCCTGGCCAACTATCTTTATTCTTTGACCGACGTTGCAATAAAACTTGATTCTGACTATTTACGATCCAGACATCCACGGCACGATGCCAATCGCCGTCACGATGGACTTCACTGCGCAACTTGGTCTTTCCGGTTTTGCCACCAAACTCGTCAAGGACGTCTAGATATTCGCCCTTAAGTTCGCCCCCCCCCCTGAAAATTTTCGGTTCCATTATTCCCTTCCCCTAGAACTTATATGAATTAATCACTTGACCATCAGAATCACGAACTTCAGCTTCGGCGTTAGCGAGATAATAACACTTAAAATCTGGATTATCTAAGGTATAGCCGGCTTCCTTGGCCCAATCAAATTCGTTAATAATCGCTTGTTTTGCTGCCATATTGTCGCTATCATCTATCGCTTGACAGAAGACGCGTAGCCATTTCTCACCATCATAAGCAACAACACAAACATGATTATTCTCGGCGATTTGTTTTGCTACGTCTTTATGCTCCATGGTTAGTATATAGATTTTACCGTTAAACTTCACCGGATCACCAAACGGCCGACAACTCGGTACGGCTTGGTGATCCTTCTCGGTAGTGGTAGCGAGAAAATTAACCTCCAACTTTTTTAGAAATTGAAACACCTCTTCCATAATATCTCCTTTGTTTTATTATACTACAGAAAAATTATCGCCAGACCGACAATACTACTTAGCACGCTTAGCCTTTTTGCGAGGTTTCTTCGAGTGATCTTCGAGAAAAATCTTGCGCGTGATAAAATTAAAGACCATGCCGAAGGCCGTCGTAATCACCTTTGAGAGGACCTTGCTCCAGCCGAGGTTATAATAAAGCACGGAATAAAGACCAATGTCAAAAGCTAGGAATGAGAAACCGTTAGAAATCGCGAATTCGACAAACAGCCGACGCTTGGTCTTGCGATTTGTAGTATCGAAAACCCAAGTCGTGCTGGCCCAAAAGTTAAAAATGGTCGAAATCGCAAAAGCAATAGTGTTCGCCCAGAGAGGAGAAAAATTCGGAATGAGATAAAGCGTAAACGAAATTATCCAGTTGATCGCAGTATTGGCTACGCCGACGATGACAAACTTAGCGAGCTGCTGAAAAATCTTAGTGTGGCGATCAAGGCGCAAGAGATGGCAACCCCAAGCTACCAGCCGATCAATGACGTCACCTTCACGTTTTACTACCATAAACATAATTATAGCACGAGTTCGTCGTTGCGGAAGTGAGGTTTTTTGCTAGTTTTCTAGTCTAAGTCTTGTTTTTAACTATAATCTGTGATATAATTATATACATAAACACCAGAACTGCGAGATTTTATGAAACTGGGTGAAATTTGGGATTATGTGATACGTCGGAAGGTTTTGCTTCTGTTTTTGTTCGCTATCTCGGTAGTTGGTGGGACAATACTTGCTAAATGCCTGGCCGATCAAATACATAGTTCCCTATCATATAGCCCGAAATTAGATATCGAAACCACTGTAAGCAGCGCACCTGGCTCTACTGAGCAATATTTACGACTGATTGAGAACTATCAGAAAACCATTTCTGCCGATGTACTAAACAACAAAAAATTAGATTCTGTGAACAAAGCAAGGGTGATTCAGGCCTACGAGAGCCTTGACACCAGCTCTCGAGCGCCTTACACGGAGTTTATCGCGCAGCTGAAGCGTGGTGGCGTGCCAGAAATTAGTTTTTCTGGACCGACGGTTTATCAGCTGGGGGATGAAATCCCACTTTTTGTACGACAAGTTACAATTTATGACAATGAGGACGGTGATGAAACTGGCGAGATGTCAAGAGCAGGATTGAAGGCGATTAGTAATTTTAATGCTGAACGCGCTGGCGAGTATTATGTGAAATATTCTATTACTGATAGTGATGGCAATTCGGCCGAACTGACGGTCAATATTAGCGTAGTCGACCCGACGCCGGAACAACCGACGCCAGAGCCGGAGCCAGACACCCCGGCTCAAACTCCGAGCGTGACGCCAAATCCTCCAGAGACTTCGGGTAGTGTTGGCGCTGGGGTAAACCTGAGTGATACGCAGCTAGAAACTGAGCTACCAAGTCCAGTTGAGAACGAAAATATTGGCTATGTGCATGATTCTGCAAACCAAGAAGACAATATCGAAACTACCGATAAACCTACCAGTATTATCGAAAATCTTCCTAATAATTCTGGCAATAAACCTAGCTCGTCATTAACGTTCAAAGATAGTAGCGAAAAAGAGAGTGTCTCGCAGAAAACAAGTACTTGGTCGGCTTGGAACTTTCTCTGGATCGCGCTCGGGGTGCTAGGCGTAGTGATCTTGGTTCGATTTATCTTCGACCATTATGTCAGGTGGGGCTAGAATCGCAAGGACTTAAAGCTCGAGTTCACTCTCGGCGCCAGTCTCGAGGTTGCGCAGACGGTACCTATGGGATTTGGCCTCGTCCTCGCCAACCACAATAGCGAATTTCGCTAAGCGCCCAGCGTATTTTAGCTTATCGCCCAGCTTCTTATCGGTCAAGACAATATCAACAATTTTTCCGGAAGCACGCAAATGATTTGCGAGCTCAGCTGCAGCGCCATATTCCTGCACCGACAATGGAATCACACAAACATCGATCGGGCGCAGATTGGTCTGAGTCAGAAGCTGATAGTTTTGCAAAATGTAAAATAGCCGGGTCAGGCCGATTGAACCTCCAACTCCAGGGAGCGCCTGCTCAGTATAATTGCTAGCGAGGTTTTCATAGCGACCACCCGAGCAAATCGAGCCAATCTCACGGTAACTCGGCACGATCGTTTCAAAAACCGTTCCAGTATAATAATCCAGCCCTCGGACAATCAGCATATCGGCCTCACACTTGGCTTCGGGCGAAAGTTGACGTAGAGTTTCGAGCACTTCTCTTAGCTCCTCGATGCCAGCCAAAAAGGTAGAATTATTAAAGCCAAAACTTTCAAGCTTCGGTATGACGGTCTCCAAATCACCATGCAGCTGGATAAATGTTGTAATTTTTACAACATTTTCACTACCAATACCAAGTTTCTCCAAGTTTTCGGTCGTAACGGCCGGTGGAACTTTCTCGGCGTGGTCAACAATATCGAAGATTTCACTAGACAAATGTTCCAGATTGAGCTCGGCTAGCAACCCAGAAAGCAACTTGCGATTACTAATGCGTACGACAAAATCCGGCAACGGCAAAAGCTTTATCGCTTCGACCAGCGTCGCAATAATTTCAGCATCATAGGCAATCGCTAACTGATTACGCCCGACAATATCAACATCGCACTGATAAAACTCACGAAAGCGCCCTCGCTGCGCACGTTCTCCCCGAAAGTTACGACCGATTTGAGTGACCTTAAAGGGAAAAACTAGGTCATTCATGTGCTCGACAGCATAACGTGCTAGAGGGACGGTGTGGTCAAAACGCAGAGCTTGATCAGCATCGTCTTGGGTCTCGGCAGTCTTCACGACTTTATAAATCTGCTTCTCGGTGTCGCCACCAGCCTTCGCCAGCAAAATATCAGTCCGTTCAATAGTCGGAGTCTCAATACTAAGAAAGCCATGGGCTGCAAAAACTTCGGCAATGCCGGATTTGAGACGGTTGAATTCGGCCTGAAACTCAGGCAAAAGCTCTTGCATGCCACTGATGGGCGTCGTATTGAATTTTTTCATAATAGTTTAATTATAGCGAATCTTCAGAGATAGTACAAGGGAGACTACTTTTGTTCGAGACCGGCGTCAAGATACATCTTGACGTAATCCCAACCCCAACTACCATCAAACCCAGCTGTCGTGAAGCGATTGAACTTAAAATATGGCATACCCTCAGCGACTTGCAAGGCGCGACGCGTATTATTAATCACCTCGTCGGCTGTTTCACGATTAGCGACACACTGGTCAAAAGCTTCGCCAAGACCGGCTTTATGGCCAATATTTACCCAATAATCTTCCGGCAGGTTCTTGATTTGAGGAGAGGTTTTGCTATCGCCGATTCCCTTCGAGTGATAGTCGTTCCAGAGTGCTTTGAGCGCACCGTGATAATAATCCCAGAATTTATCTTCGCGCATGGCGCAGTAGGCAGCTTCGGCTGCATCGCGCGAATATTCGCTCCCAGCGCCAGCGTAAAGGTAATCCGTCAAACGGATCTCGAAGAGGATATCATGTTCATCAAGATAGGCTTTAAAATCGTCCCAATTGTTCATGACGGCGCGCGAAAAAACGTCGCAATATGGACACATTAAGTCGGTATACATGACGTAAAAATTCGTTCCCTCCCGGTCGCCGACCGTGGCCGAAGCGTTCCAAACTTGATCGGCCGGGGACTGTTTGGTGGATGAACCCATAATAATTAATGCAAAAAGCAAAACAATCACAGTGATAATCCCAGCCGAACGTAAAAAGTTTTTCATGAAGCCTTTTCTCCTTCTTCCTGATTAATATTTGACTTAGCTTTGGCGTGGCGCTTCTCATATCGCTCGCTGACAATGAGAGCATAGGCGTCATTGCCGACTTTTTTCAGAGCTAAGAGTGCGACGATAATTGCAGCAAAAGTTAAGACGCCAGAAATAACCCCAGCCAGAGCATAGCTGCTAGTGCTAAAGAGCGTGCCGATCAGAGGCGCGAGCAGCGTCGTCCCACAAGTCGGGCAGCCCGATCCAAGCACAGCAAGTCCAGCAGCCAGACCGGCGTTTTGGACATTGTCGGAGTTTTCGGCTACGGCCAGCACTTTGGCCGACTTCGTACCTCGGCGCTTCTTCCAGACCAGAACCACGAGCGCAATCAAGATGCTCTGTAAAACCGTAACGCTAAAGCTTAAGAGCCAATCCCAAAAATTACGACCGACGCCGAATATACCCAGGAAAGCGTCGCCGACAATGTGCAGCTTACCGGCTAAATCTACGGTCCAGAAGAGGTTGACGGCAGCCGTACTACCGGATAAAAGGTTCATCAGGGTGCCAAAAATTACAAAAGACAGCAAAAAGGCGATAATAAAGCGCTGCTCACGCGTCGCTAGAATAATGCCAGATCCGACAATACGCCACTGGTCGAGCCAACGGCTCAGCTTACGACGCCAAGTTTTTCCTCCACTAGTCATAATCTGATTATAGCATAGAAATCACTCCGGGGGAGTTTTTGGCCAAAAATACTTAGCCCTATCTTTCTATTGTAGCACACATTATCGAAAAAGTCAATGGGTTTATGTTCGGTTTTTAGAATTTACCTCTGTTATTTTGGCGAAATCTGGATCTATTTATGCCACGAAAAATCTTGAAAATCAATATTGACGCGCATTCTGGTCGTGGTAAAATGTAAATAGAACTTGGACGCAGCTGACGTTGAGAGGCGCCTGAGTTCAAAATAATCAACATTAGCACCGGGTGAATTTATGTGCTATATAAAATAAAGTTCCATTCGTAGTGAATGGAACTTTTTAGTGTAGCTGAAGATTTTTCTATGAATCTATGTAATGAATCTTCAATTCTACGTTACCTTTACTATCAAAATATTCTAGCTCGTAGTCGTATGATTTTCTACAGCAATCGACTTCTTCCTTATATATTCTTTCTAGATCTTCAGATCTTCCCTTAAAGGCCTTCCATTCCTCTAAATCAGGCAATAAAATTTCAACATATTTTGGATCAAATTCCGTATCAGAAAGATCAATAATTTTTAGTTTGTCTAGTGTTGCTTCGTCATCTATAACCCCAAGAGCATAATCAAAGTACAAATCATCTTTACTCCAACTCATACCTAAGCCAACTAGGTTCTCTCTATCTATTTTTAATGCAATTGTATCCCAATATCGGCCCAACTTATCAATCTGCTCCCAATCAATGCATCTCACCCTAATCCTATATCCTTTATAGACCATTTTGTTCTCCGTTCGACTTATATTATACAATAAAAACTCCACAAAAAAAGAAGCTTAAATGCTTCCTTTTTGCTGGTGCCCGGTATGAGACTTGAACTCATATGGATTTCTCCATTCGATTTTAAGTCGAACGCGTATACCAATTCCGCCAACCGGGCGTTGAACTGCTATTATTATAGCACAGAAATCGGAATCGCGCCTTGACTTCTAGTTCCTGGTTTTTAGGCTTGTTTCTTGAAATATTTTTTACCAAGGCCACAGAGTGGGCAGACGAAATCGTCTGGCACTTCGTCGCCGTAATAAATATAGCCACAAGCCGTGCAGACCCAGGCCGTTTTCCCATGGTCGGTTGTGGTCTGAGCTAGATCGGATTTGTGTTCTCGATAATAGTCATAAGTCATCGGTTTAGTGTCGTCGAAGACGTCGGCTTCGACCAGCTTGCCGATGAAAACGGTGTGGGTGTCGTTAGAGATGGAATCGACTTTTTCTAGCACCATGTAGCCGAGGGATTTTTTGACGACTGGGATGCCTTCGACTTCCTCGACTTCGCATTTGGCGCACTTGTCGAGATCGCGCGAAGAGTTAAAGCCAAAAATCTGGATGAGCTCGGGGTCGGCATTCTCGCCGAGCACGGAGAGCGCAAAACGTTGATTGTCGCTCAGCAGCTGGTGTGAATGATTCGTCTTCGCCACCGAGACAGCGACTAGCGCCTGATTGCCACTGCCACCTACGCGCGCCACAGCATCAACAATACAGCCACCACCAACCGTAGTCAGAACATACATACCTTGGGTAATTTTACGAGTAATCTTCGAGTTCTTCATGTTTCTCCTTTACAAGATTATTATAGCGAACTTTGAGCCAAAAAGCATGCAAAATCTGCGACTTTACATTACGGTAAGATGTGCTATACTGGATTTAGTTGGTTCTGTAGCTCAGTTGGTAGAGCAGAGGCCTGAAGAGCCTTGTGTCGA
>CAZEVF010000018.1:0-13383 GCA_964515845.1 uncultured Candidatus Saccharibacteria bacterium
AAGAATAAGCAAAGGCAGGGTTAAGCATGGCAAGAATTGCTAGCGTGACCATTCCTAACGAAAAGCAAGTTTGGATTGCTTTGACCTACGTTTATGGAATTGGTCGAACTACGAGTAAAGCCATCCTTGCGGAGGCTAAGATTGAGCCTACCACTCGGGTGAAAGATCTCACCGAGGCTGACATTCAGAAGATTAACGACCTCATCGGCAGCAAACACACTGTCGAAGGTGACCTGAAACGCCTCGTTACCAATAATATCAAACGTCTGAAAGACATTAACTCCTACAAAGGTGTGCGCCATAAAGCTGGCTTGCCAGTGAATGGTCAACGAACCCGTACGAACGCACGTACGCGTAAGGGTAAAGCAATCGCTGTTGGTGGTGCACAGCCAAAGGCAGCAAGTAAGACTTAGGAGTAGTATATGTCAGAAGATATTGAAAAAAATCTAGACGCTCCCGTAGTTGCTGAGGAGCAAGCCACCAAGACCAAGAGTCGTGGCAAGAAGGGCAAGCGCGCTGTCAATTCCGGACAAGTGCATGTCCAAGCAACATTTAATAATACCATCATCACCATTACCGACAAAAACGGTGGTGCGCTCAGTGCCAGCTCAGCTGGAGCTAACGGCTTCCGTGGTAGCAAAAAAGGCACAGCCTACGCTGCCCAGATTGCAGCTGAGAAGGCTCTTGAGATCGCCAAGCGTGAACATGGCCTAAATAGCGTCGACATCTTCGTCAACGGTATCGGTCTTGGTCGCGATAGCGCAATTCGCGCCGTCTCAAGTGTTGGTATTAAAATCGATAGCATCACTGATGTAACCCCAATCGCGCACGGTGGTGTGCGTCCTAAGGGAGAGAGGAAACCGTAATGGCACGAGATATTTCTCCAATTGTTAAACAAAGTCGACGTGAAGGTTATGCTCTTGCGCCAAAAGCCCATAAGGTCATGGCCAAGAAGACCGGTATTCCAGGTGAACATGCCGATATGCGCGTCCGTGGTGGTAGCCTCTACCTTACCCAGTTACGCGAAAAGCAAAAAGTCCGTCGCCTCTATGGCTTGCTTGAGAAGCAATTTGCCAAACTCATGAAAGAAGCTGCAAAGGCCGATGGTCTCGCCGGCGAAAACTTGTTGCAATATCTAGAGCGCCGAGCCGATAACGCCGTCTACCGCGCTGGATTTGCTACTACTCGTCGTCAAGCACGTCAATTAGTCTCGCACGGCCATTTCACATTGAATGGTCGCAGGGTGGATATTCCTTCGATTCGTTTGAATCCGGGTGATGTACTTGAGGTTCGCCCCAAGTCTCAGAAGTCCGAGTTCTTCAAAGATATCGAAAACATTGCTGCAAACGCAGCTAGCACTCCATTAAGCTGGCTAAAATCCGACCCGAAGAAAATGAAGATCGAAATCACTGGCCTGCCTAAGCGCGAGGAAGCAGAAGCCGGTATTAACGAACAACTAATCGTTGAGTACTACTCACGTTAAGGAGGAAAATGACTACAAAAGTTATTCACGAGGCCAATCTAGCCGAAGTCAACCAGCTTGGTGACAACAGTGCCGAATTTGTAATTCGCCCACTGTTCTATGGCTACGGCAACACTCTTGGCAACTCAATCCGCCGAGTTCTACTCTCGAGCATTAAGGGTGCAGCTATCACAGCTTTCAGCATCGAAGGCACGACTCATGAATACTCTTCTATCGAAGGTATCCGTGAAGACGTCGTCGACATCATGCTCAACCTCAAGAACATTCGCCTGAAGTCACATTCCGACGAACCGGTCGAAATCGCCTTCGAAATCAAAGGCAAAGAAGCTGGCGAAGATGGTAAGATTACAGCTGGCCAGATCAAACTTCCAGCTGGCATCGAAATCGGCAACCCCGATCAAATCATCTGCCACATCGACAACCCAGATTTCACCCTCAAGATGAATCTCGTCGTCGAGACTGGCCGTGGCTACCTTAGCATCGAGCAAGCTAGCGAAGAGCGCCTACATAGCGATATGATCGCTCTCGACGCCGTCTTTAGCCCAGTGCTACGCGTACGCTTCAAGGTTGAAAATACTCGTGTTGGTCAAGATACCAACCTTCAGCAGTTGACGATTACGGTCGATACTGACGGTACTATCACCCCAACCGAAGCCTTCGAGGAAGCTAACGCTATTCTCGTCAATCAATACACAGCACTTGCTGGTGGCACGACCGTCGAAAGCGCTCCAGCCCCAGGTGTTGAGACCGAATCTGACGAATCCGGCCGTCTCTCTCTACCAATCGAAGAGCTCGGTTTGTCTGCCCGTACAGCTAACGCACTCGTCAACAACGATATTAAGACCGTCCGTGATCTCGTCGCACTTTCAGAAGTCGACATGAAAGATCTTAAAGGTTTTGGTAGCAAAGCCCTGGACGAAGTTAAAATGAAACTAACGGAGTTAATATAATGCATCGTCATGGATACAAAGGTCGCAAATTCGGCCGAGAAACCGACCAGCGACGAGCTTTGCGACGTGGGCTAATCAAAGCATTAATCGAACACACGGAGATCACGACGACGCTTGCTCGCGCCAAGGAGATCCGTCGGGAAACCGAAAAACTCATCACCATCGCTCGAAAGGGAGGCCTCGCTAATCGTCGCCTGCTCATCTCGCGCTTGGATGATATTAAGACAGCTGATTTACTCATGGACGTCATCGCTCCTCAGATCAAGCGTGACTCTGGCTATCTCAGAATTGAGCGTGCCGGCTTCCGTCGAGGCGACAACACCGAGATGGGAACCATCAGCTTTGTCGACAATATTGACCTCACCAAGAAGGAGGGTAAATAAATGAAGACTTATAGCCAAAAAGGGGCAGAAATCCAGCGCGAATGGTGGATTATCGACGCCGGTAGCTTGCCACTCGGCAAACTCGCCGTGGTGATCGCCGATAAGCTCATGGGGAAAAGCAAGGTTACCTACACTCCACACGTTGATAATGGTGACTATGTCGTCGTAATTAATGCCAAGAATATCAAAACTACTGGCAATAAGCTGACCGACAAGAAATACTATCGTCACAGTGGCTTCCCTGGAGGTCTCACCGAGCTCAAACTCGAAGAGATTATCGAGAAGAACCCAGCAGTCGCTATCGAGCACGCCGTCAAAGGCATGTTGCCAAAGAATAAGCTGACTGCCGATCGTTTGACTAGGTTGCGAGTATTTGACGGTGCTGAGCACGCTCATACTGCGCAAAATCCAAAGGAGATTAAATAATGGCTACGAAGGACACTTACATTTACGGTCTTGGCCGACGCAAAGCTGCTACAGCTCGCGTGCGCCTCTACAAAGGCAAGGGCGAAATCACCATCAACGACAAGCCAGCCCTCGAATATCTCTCGGGTAACAAAGGCATGCTTGCCGAGATTACTGATCCACTCGCCTTAGCTGAGAAGCAAAACGAATACGACGTTTCGATTCGTGTTGCTGGTGGTGGTCTTGCTGGACAAGTTGATGCGATTAAGCTCGCTTTGTCGAAAGCTTTGACTACCGAGATGGCAGACCTACGCCCAGTTTTGAAGAAAGCTGGCTTCCTCAAGCGCGATCCACGCGAAAAGGAACGCAAGAAGTACGGTCTTCGCTCTGCTCGCAAGAAAGAGCAGTTCTCAAAGCGTTAAATATTCAATGTATGTGGGGGCTTGGGGGAGCCTTCACATATTATTTGATATTTTTGCTATCAGAAATCATTTTGCGGCTGACGTGGGTCAAAATCACGACCCGTAGGGTTCGATTTCGAGAACGTCACCGGATTTCGATAGCAAAAATATTAAAATAGGAGGTTCATGCTCCCCCAAGCATTACAAGATACAATCGAATCCCTTGGCCACCTCCCAGGAGTTGGTCCTCGCACGGCTGAGCGCTATGCTTATTATTTGTTCAAAAGCAGCCCTCGTATCAGCACCGAAATCGCTGAGCATCTCGTCAATCTCCATACCGGCGTCAAATCCTGCCCGGTAACTTTCGCTCTCATCGACGCCGACCAAGATGTCTCTCCTCTTTACGACGATCCCACTCGCGACAAGACTACTATTCTAGTCGTCGAAGAGCCTCTAGACATCTACGCTATCGAACAGACCAAACAGTTCAAGGGCACTTACCATGTGCTCGGTGGCGCGATCTCGCCGATTGACGGCATTACACCCGATCAGCTTCATATTAAAGAGCTCGTAGCGCGCATCGAGCCAGACGCAGTCAAGGAAATCATTATCGCAACCAACCCTTCGGTCGAAGGTGAATCGACGGCTCTCATGCTGCAGAAAATCCTTCACGAGCAGCATCCTGAGATCAAAGTCACACGCCTCGCCCGTGGTTTGCCTCTCGGCGTCGATCTCTCCTACGCCGACCAAATCACCCTCTCGGCAGCTCTCGAAAATCGCACCAATCTCTAGCCAGAAAAGACAAAGTGGTCACGCTGACCCACTTTGACATTCTTCCACCCCTGTTAGCAAAAGTCAAAAGTGGGTCAGCGTGACCACTTTGGCATTTTTTAGGGAACTAGGCGCCAGAAGCCAGACAACGTACTGGGAAACCATAGCGACGAGAATAAGTTTCACTTGATGATTGTGTACTAGTCCTGTTGAATAGAAGATCATAGGATTTAGCTGAATTCATACTAACAAAATCCAAAGTCATTGACGACCAACTATGCCCATCAATACCAGCCAGCTTGATATAAAAACTGTCCCATCTGACATATCCACTGCGCACGACATGCTTCATTCCGTTTATGCTAAAATAAAAAC
Organism: uncultured Candidatus Saccharibacteria bacterium; assembly: GCA_964515845.1. Classification (GTDB taxonomy): domain Bacteria; phylum Patescibacteriota; class Saccharimonadia; order Saccharimonadales; family Saccharimonadaceae; genus Nanosyncoccus. The sequence continues at coordinate 4,769 of CAZEVF010000018.1, forward strand.
ATGGACCAGACCAAAAGCTACAAAATCCGAGGCACAAAAGTCACCTCGCCCTATCCCGTCCAGCTGACTCCCGGGGAACATCGTCTAGTTTTTAGCCTGCAGAAATTCTTTTCACCTAGCCAAATCTTGCCGGATTGCTATTTTCCGAACCCAGACGGTCCGACTAAGGCTAGCTCTGAGTCGAATAATAACTCCAAATTAGCCCAAATCGATTGTCTCGCCATCAACGAAACTGGCATTTTCGTCTTCGAATCGAAAGATTACAGTGGCTGGATTTATGGCCACGGCGACCGTCATCAGTGGACGCAAGTGCTAAATTTCGGCAAGGAAAAACATCAATTCTATAACCCGATCAAGCAAAACGCCCGTCATATTGCAGCGCTCGAGACCTGTTGCGACTCTAACTGGCAGATTTATTCGGTGATCGTTTTCAGTCGCGAAGCCACTCTCAAAGTAATCGACGAAGTGCCGGAAAATTGTATTATTTGCACCCAAAGTAACCTCTTAGCCACGCTTTCGCAGCTTTGCCAGGCTAAATCCCTGAACTCGGACCAAGTAGCAGAAGTGCTTGATTGCCTCTCGCGCAGCCGAGTCATCCCCGATACCATCATACGCGACCTACATATCGACGAAGCCGAGCAAGCCACGAGCATGCGACAGCCACGCTAGGCTCGTGCGCAGTGGGGTCGTCGGCCTGTACCACGGCTTCTTGAGGCACGCAGGCATCAATGGTTACGGTTGGCCCTCGACTGCTGCTGACTGGTCAGACGCTACTTCAGCCACTGCGTACGACCTCTACTTCAATGCCTCAGGGCTCTACCCGTCGCTCGGCCCGGCCAATCGCTGGCTCGGTTTCCCAGTACGTTGTCTGGCTTCTGGCGCCTAGTTCCTAAGGTCGACAAAACCATCTAGTTTTTAAAATAAAATGTGCTATAATTATCAGTAGTTGGGGATTCGCCAAGTGGTAAGGCACCGGGTTCTGGTCCCGGCATTCGGGGGTTCGAATCCCTCATCCCCAGCCACAAGGAACTAGCTTAGATTTAATGAGACCGTTGAACTCTGGTTTACAGAGGAAAACGACCTCATTTTTTCGCTCTTGCCTTGCTTGTCCTCGTTTCAATTCATTACGTTATCCCTTCACACCATTAAAATATTATCTTAGCTTGTTTTTGTCTTTACTATCTCAGCTCTTTTTCCTTTTCTCCTCCTGCACGGCATTATAAAACGCCACTACGAAGATTAATAAAATAATCGCTATCCCACCCCAAAACACCACCTGCACGATCCAATCTTCCCAAGTGAAGAAAAACGCCAACGGCGCAAACACAAACATCCACCCAAATATAGCTACAAATACCGAACCAAAGCCGATTCCAGCATCTTCCGAACTAGAAGTAGCATTACCTTTCGATTGAAAATTGTCTTCATCACCTCGAAGGCTAGGATACAAATTTTTGTCATTCCAATAGTCATATTCTGGATTACCCGGCCTATAATCTTCATTCTTCAACATCTTCTCGCTATCCTTTTTTATCATTATAGCATGTCACTAGGGAACTAGGCGCCAGAAGCCAGACAACATACTGGGTAACCACGGAAACGCTCCCATGGGCCATACGACGGAGAAAGGCCTAGATCAGTAAAAGTAAGAAAATAAGCAACTGCAGGTCTAGAATCAGTATCTGCAGCCATACTAGACCATAGTCCACCAGTTTGGCCAGAAAATCTCAGCGTCCCTAGACCCATATAAATCATCCCACTGCGCACGAAGTAAAGATGGGTTCGTGCGCAGTGGGGTCGTCGGCCTGTACCACGGCTTCTTGAGGCACGCAGGCATCAATGGTTACGGTTGGCCCTCGACTGCTGCTGACTGGTCAGACGCTACTTCAGCCACTGCGTACGACCTCTACTTCAATGCCTCAGGGCTCTACCCGTCGCTCGGCCCGGCCAATCGCTGGCTCGGTTTCCTAGTACGTTGTCTGGCTTCTGGCGCCTAGTTACTTAAAAGTTCTTTACAACTCTTGCGCTCCATGCTACAATGCTATTGACAGTCTGGTATCAGACTATTTTTTGTTAGAGTCGATATCGGATTAGGAAAGGAGTCACATGTCGAATAAGCCTAAAGAAGACAAAACCAAAAACATCACCAAAATTTCAGCAAAACCACGCACCGAGGCAGAAAAAACCGACCTAGAAGACGAGGTCGTTACGACAGTCAATCAGACTGAGGAAACTAGAAAGCCCGAAGTCGCAGCCGAGGATAAAACCAAAAAAACTTCTAGCGAAGCCAAGAAGGTCGAGGCGAAAGACTCGGAGAACAAACCCGAGGACGAAGCTAAGGATCAGCCCGAAGCTAGCGCCGAAGAATCAAAAGCTGAGCCAGCCGAAACCAAACCAGCTAGCGCAAAAGCTTCGGAAACTAAAGCCGTAGCCACAAAAGCCAAGACTCAGCCGACCAAAGCCGACAAAAAGGCTACGAAAGCTGCCAAGAAAAAGTCCACCGATTCCGACGAGAAACCTCTGAAAGAAGTCTTCATCCTGGCTCGACCTTTCGTCGTCATTGGGCGCTACCTACGCGATTCTTGGCGCGAGCTACGCCAAGTACGCTGGACTAATCGCAAGTCAACCTGGAAAATGACTTTTGCCGTCCTCATCTATTGCGCAATCTTCATCGTCTTTATTGTGCTACTTGACATGTTCTTTACCTTTATCTTTAACTTATTACTTGGTCAACATTAAATTTTAGCCACCGAAAGGAGATTATATGGCAGTAAACCGTTATGACGACACCCGAGCATGGTACACTATTAGCACATATAGTGGCTATGAAGACAAAGTCGCCGATAGTATTAATCAGCGCGTTGGTAGTCCAGAATTCGAGGGCAAGATTTTCGACGCCATCGTGCCAAAAGAGAAGCGCATCGAGATTAAAAACGGCAAACGCAAAGTTGTCGATCGCAAGATTTTCCAGGGCTACGTCCTCGTCGAGATGTGCCTTTCCGATGAAACTTGGTACATCGTACGCAATACTCCGGGCGTAACCGGCTTTATCGGCAATGGCACCCAGCCAACCCCAGTTTCCGAGAAGGAAATCGCCAAAATCAAGAAGCGCATGGGCGTAGAAGACCCGAAATATTCCGTCAACTACGAAATCAACGAAGTTGTCTCAATCATCGACGGGCCATTCAAAGGCTTCGAAGGTACAATCGCCGAAATCGACACCCAAAAAGGCAAGCTCAAGGTTATGGTTTCGATGTTTGGGCGCGAAACTCCAGTCGAACTCGACGCTTTGCAGGTCAAACAATTGCAATAACTAAGAAACGTTCAAAGGTGGACCCGAAAGTCCACCTTTTTGCATAAAATCTCTAAAACAGACATCCCTTACTCTAAAAATCCTCGTAGTGACCCAAGTCTAAATTGCCGTCAAGATACTGCTGCAAATAATAGTCCCAAGTCTCATCACCCATCATATGATGCACCGTGATATGATTCTCCAGTGGCTCCCCCAGTGTAATCTTTCTATCTGCACGCCGTTCCATCGCCATATAATCCTCGCTGTCAAACACCGAGCATGTTCCATCTTCATTCGTAAAAATGCAGATACCCCATGCACGATTTAACCTTTCGACGTGGTCTGCAATTTTCACCAAGCCGTAACGAGAATTATAACCCGTCAGTTTGCCGTCTTTCAGCGACACATCCATCAGGGCATAATCACGAATGCCGTAAGTATCTACGATACCATCAATTACGACCCCCACCTTACCGTCAGGCAACAAACGCACAACTTTTTCTTCCGAAGTATGAATGTGTATTTCACCTTCATATACTCCATCACAAGGCGTTTTCTCCACAAACGGTGTCCGTGTCGGGTCTTCAATCTGGTGCAACCATGTCTGTATCAACGCTCCTCGTGAATACAATTCTACACGGTCAGCAAAAACGAGATATGTTCCTTCGTCCGGACCAGCAAAATAACAAGCCAAGACACCATCAAAGTCCTTCAGCGTACCGTTCGGCAAGTCAACATAGGTTTCGACATCGGCGTTCACCCAAACAAAGCTACCATTATCATTAGCCTTATTACGTCGGTCAATCTCGCCACTACATACATCAAAACCCTGATAGGAACTCATCGTCATGAAAGTTGGTGGCGCAGCATAGTCCTGATAAGCTATCTGCTCCGTATCATATTTTGACGAATAATACTCTGCTTCGTACCGATACTCCAGCGTGCCATCCCAGGTTACTTCCACCCGAGTACCATAATCCACTGAATACAGCGCATCTGTACCAGCCCAAGCCGAACTCTGGTATAACGCCAAAATGTCGTTCGGTTCAACCGATTCTGTGGTTGTCAGGATTGGCTGAACTTTGACATCGTTCACAAACAGCCACTCGTTATCAATCTCATAGCAAGTTCGCGCATCAGCAGAATATAAATACCGTCTGAAATCACGTTCCATCCAGGGCAGCTGCTCGTCATAATAACCCTCAAGCGCCACCTGTGGTGTTAGAGGCTGATTATCACGATAAATCGCCTCCTGACGCAAATAGCGCCATCTCAAAGTGTCGTCGCCACAATACGCCAACACCTTCAGCCAGCCATCTTCCGTGACTTCATAATAGTCACCTTCGTATTCTCGTCTCCCATCCACATAGTCTGCAATCACCGTCAGCGGCGCCAACGGAGCGCTTTCCCAAGACGAATCTACAATATCGCCTAAATCCGCCTTTGCGAGATAGGCTACACTGCGAATACTTGTAGCCACCTCCGACGGTGCTTTGGATGTAAAGGACTCATTTTGCACGGGCGAAAGTTCTTTAACATCCACCTGTGCCTTCTGATTTCCACAACCAGTCAAGAACAACATTGCCGTCACCGCCACTACTAAACCTTTCTTTCTCATCTGTTTTCCTCCTTTTCAGAAGGGGATTTTAAGGTACTTCTTGTAAAATCCCCCATTTTTTACAATCTATCCTTCCATTATAGCACACATTCTCAAAATTGTCAATATCTAGACAGCTTTTTGCGCATGTGTTACACACGATTAATTTCAAAAGCGACCCGTCATAAGGTCGCTTTTTCTCTAAACTACTGCTGACGGTAACAAATCATCTTCATTCCAACCGTAAGCTTTCAAAAGATTTCGATGCAATGGCAGAGTTGGATCAGTTTTACCAGCTTCAAATAAATTCCTCCATAATCTTTCTGGTTGGTCGATCAACCTTTCAATATATTGCCATACCAACAACGGTCCTTCAAAATAGACTATACTCGCCGTCCAAGGTACATCGCCTGTACCACGAAAACATCTCGCCACACGCCCGAAAATTGCATTCACCGTTTTCTGATCCAATTCCGCTATCGCCATCCTGGCTCGATAATAATCACAATACTTCTCAAACGTATCCCGAAAATCCAGCTTATCGCAATAAGCCAAACCGTTGATAATATAATTTTCGACGCTCGTTGGTATACCAACAGTAATATTATCGCTTAATGCCTGCTCAAGACACATCGTTACACCCTCCTCAAACACTTCGTAACCTGGAAGTCTCATTGCTAATTCTGAGTGTTTCAGCCACATGAACGCCGTCCGATAAATATGCCCGAAAGTCTCATGGCCTAGGACCAGAGAACGCACTACTTCCGGAGTATAGCCACCATTGCTGCGCTCCACTGGCAGCTCGAAGATATGTTTCAGCTGGTTAATATTCATCAGCTTCCTCTGCGCATTCAGCTCTGCCCGAAAATCTGTTTCAAACCCCAAATCTTCCTGCAGCACTGCATTAGCTAAGGCACAAACTTCCTCAGGCTGATACACCTCACGCTTCAAATCTACTCGCGCTAAGCTCTTCTTCCATTTGCTTTCTACCAGCTCCCTAAAACGTTGCCGAATTTCTGGATCAGGCTCAAATAATTTCTTAGCCTCGGCCGTATCATTGAGCAGCCAATGATAATACGTTTCATTCGGCGCATGATGCAAAATACCATTACACTGCGCCAGCAATTTCTGTCGCAGCCTTATCTCGGAAACATTAGATTGGTTGCGTTTTACAAAGTAACGATAAAGCTGCATCTGTTTCAGTGTCCAAAGATGCATATTTACGACCGACAAATACTCCTGCGCCATGCGTTCAAACGCATCGTCATTCTTCCTCGCAAGTCGCTTCGAGACTTCCGAAAGTTCCTTCTCTCGGTCACTCAAATCATACTCATCATACTCGAAATTCGGTTTTCTCAGCCTCGCGTCAGCCAAAAATTCTTCCTTTGCTATCTCGTAATTTCGAGGCGACAAGTAATCTACCATCGATACGTCCAAATCCCGAATCTCCTGCATCACCTGAGCAAAATCTTCCAACTTCATCTCACCACATCCCTTCTTAATCTACTAGAGCCTTCATCCGGCCCCACCTACAAGCTAGAAACTCTCTATCTCTCCATTATAGCACACATCATCAGAGTTGTCAATATCTAGACAGTTTTTTGCGCATGTGTTACAATCAGGACGTTACGCACGATTAATAATCGTTTCTGGAAGCTTCAACCAGAAGAAAAGGAATAAATTTTATGGCAGGAAAGCAAGTTATCGGCAACCTCAAGTTGCGCATTCCTGGTGGTAAAGCTACGGCTGGACCTCCAGTTGGTTCTACCCTCGGTCAATGGGGACTCAACATGATGGATTTCATCAACCCATTCAACGAAAAGACCAAAGATTTCAATGGTAAGAATGTCATCGTCCACATCAAGGTTTACGATGATCGCACCTTCGATTGGACCTGTCTCGGCCAGCCAGTCGATGACTTGATCCGTGAAAAGATCAAGATCGAAAAAGGCAGTGGCAAGCCAAACCTCGAGAAAGTCGGCAAGATTTCTCGCGCCGATCTCGAAGAGATTGCGAAGGTCAAAATGGACCAGCTCAACGCCATCGACATGGATGGCGCCGTCAAAGTCCTCGCCGGCACAGCCCGTTCTATGGGTGTAGTCGTCGAAGGCTAAGCGAAAACCTCAGAAAATTCCACTCTATCCAGGGTGGAATTTTTGTTTCAAAATCCAACCCATTTCGTACCAAAATCAACGCATAACTCATTACAAAAACCATCTCCCAGCCTTTGCCCTTCCAAAATGCCCATATTATTATCAAAACAGACGTTTTTAAAACCTAAAACCTAACACCTAAACAATTGAGGAGGGATTCTTATGACACATTCAGAAACTTTATACCCGAACCACAGTTTTATCAATCTCGCTGAGAAGCTTTGGACACTCCGGGCGCGTCTCGACCGTTATCACGAGCGCCACGACGCCGAGCATTTTTCGACCATGGTATCCTGGAGCGCATTTTACCATTCGCTTGCGTTTTGGCTCTGCTGATGCCCTAAAACATCCTGCGCAACCTCTGAAAAAGCACCTTTTGCCCTGATAGAATATATCAGGGCGTTTCTTTTGGTCGCAGAATGTGTTATACTGAAGATTAAACTGGAAAACAGCACCTTAATAGCGAAAGGAGAGAGAAATGACACACGCAGAAATTCTACGTCACGTAGATCACACCAATCTCAAGCCTACGGCCACCACCGAGGATATCAAGGCGACTTGCGCTGTTGCTGAGACTTACAATGTAGCAGCAATCTGCATCGCCCCGACCTATGTTAAGTTTGCCAAAAACTATGCACCAAATCTCAAAATTTGCACGGTTATTGGCTTCCCTCTTGGTAGCCACGTTCTGGCCGTGGAGCTAGCCGAAGCCCAAAGCGCGATTGACCATGGCGCCGATGAGCTGGACGTCGTAGTTGATCTCGGCGCCATCAAAAACGGCAATTTCACCGAAGTCAAGCACAAACTACAATGCCTGCGCGACATTTGCCCGGACAAAATCCTGAAAGTCATCGTCGAGACTTGCTATCTCACAGAAACAGAGAAAATTAAACTCTGCCAAATCGTCACAGAGGTCAAAGCCGACTATATCAAGACATCGACCGGCTTCGGCACAGGAGGTGCAACCGTCGACGACGTCGAGCTGTTTCGGGCAAATATCGGCCCCGAGGTCAAGATCAAAGCTGCCGGTGGCATCAACGATTTTGCTTTTGCCGAAGCCCTGATTACGGCTGGCGCCGATCGGCTTGGCAGCTCAAGGTTAGCTTACGAGGCTGGTCCTTGTGCCTTCTATGAACATGGTTTCCATGAAGGGCGACCCTTGGACTAAACACCGTACCATCATCTCTTTTACATTAGATTAAGGCTAGCCCTTCGGCTGGCCTCTTTCTATCTTGTCATACAAGCTCCAAAGTTCTGCCTTTTTATTATATCTGTAGCTCCGACAAACGCTACATGTACTCAGGTAGCTTTTTCATTTGCATTTTTATAATTTTTTGCTATAATACTAATATCAAGTTAATACCGTGGGAGAGCATTGCTCGCTATACCACAGAAAGGAATATCATGGCAGAAGAAAATCCTGCTGCAGTCGAAAAGACTGAAATCTTAGAAGCTCCAACCGAGGAAGTCGTCGAGACGACCGAAGTCACCGAAGAGAAATTCGCCAAATCTGGCAAAAAATCCAAGAAACACATCGAGGAAGTCAAAGCCGAAGAAGAGCGCCAAGCTCGCA
>CAZEVF010000019.1:0-7585 GCA_964515845.1 uncultured Candidatus Saccharibacteria bacterium
ATAGCTATTGGGTAGCTAAACTTAAAGATGGGAATTGTTGGATGACACAGAATTTGGCACTAAACCTAGATAAAAATGTAACCCTTACGAGTAGTGATACGGATTTATTAGAAGGGGCAACATTTACACCAACCTTAAGTACGAACGAGAGAAATACTGACGGTTCTGCAGAATATTATACTGAGTCGTTTAATTTTGGCAAAATGGTCGTGGTAAAGCCCTTGGAACTTTCTAAATGTTATAGAGATGGAGCGAATGGTATATCATTGATTCTCGGAGATGACGTTAATAAGTTCTGCGCTAAATATGGCACAATTAGCGTCGAAGGTAGTGAATGGCAGCCGACTTTTCACTATCAGGCTGGAGAGTATAATTATGATGAAGCGACAAATACGGCCACTGCGATACCAAATGCTAGTAGCGACACATGGATTGCAGCCGATACCAATATGCATACCTATGACGCGCATTATCTAGTCAGTCATTATTATAGTTGGTATAGTGCAACTGCTGGTGGATTGGGTGAAAATAGCGATTTTACTGATAATTCCGTTGCACCTAGCTCGATTTGCCCAAAGGGCTGGCGATTGGGTACTGGCGGCAAAGCTGCAAATCATAAGCCATTAGCAACAAATGATTATTATAAGTTGCTTAAAGCTTATGGTTATCCAGAGAGTGATGACTATAAGGTTGACGCGAACAATAATGCTTCTACATCGATCGTGAGCAGAGTAGACGATAGTCGCAATCCACATGCTGCGCCGATGTACCTACTGCCTACGGGTCGAGTAGTGGGCAGAACTTCAAGTTTAGGAGATTTAGGTGCAAATGGCTTTTATTGGACTGCGAGTGCAGCTGGTATTTCTGATATTGGGGACAAATTAGAATATGAATATCAAATTTCTATAGGTAACTTCTTCCCGGCCGTCAAGGTGGTTGGTTTGTATAGTGATTCGGTACGTTGTCTGGCCCGGTAGTACTATTTATCCAAAAGTGTAGCACCGTGCTACGCTTTTGGTGGTTTGTCGCCCCTGTTAGGAAAGGTTCAAAGTGTAGCACCGTGTTACACTTTGGGCCTTCTAGGGAACTAGGCGCCAGAAGCCAGACAACGTACTGGGAAACCGTGCCAGCGAGCGTGCGGGCCGTGCGACGGGCTGAGTTCTGAGGCATTGAAGCCGAGGTCGTACGCAGTAGCCGACGTAGCGTGTGACCACGCAGCAGCAGCCGATGACCAATCGTAACCAGAGATGCCTGTGTACCTCAAGAAGCCGTCGTTCAGGTAGACGCGCCCACTGCGCACGAAAAACTACCCCAGACTTTGGGGTAGTTTTCTACACAGCGAATTGTATTATTCAGCCTTTTGCTCTTCGGCAGCTGGTTCGGCTGTAGCTTCAGATTCAGCAGCTGGCTTTTCGTCCTCGGCGTCACGAGCAGCTGCCTCGGCAACTGGGTCGTAGACATTAGCTATCACGGTCGTGGCTGCTAGCTCCTTGTTTGCCAATTCTACACCGGCTGGCAAAACGAGATCAGCGATGGTTAGCTTATCCTCGAGTGTTGCCAGCTTCGAACCATCCATGACTAATTCTTCTGGCAAGTCAGACGGCTTTGCCTTGACATCAATCTCTTCCAAGACCATCGCCAGCACATAGTGCAGCTTCGCAGCATCAGACTGCTCGAAATTGATCACCTTGACTGGGGTCGTAGCTTCGACAACTTCGTCGGCAGAAATAGCCTGGAACTCAACGTTCACGATGCGACGGCTGACCGGGTCAATATCGATATTCTTGACGATAGCGAGCTGTGGCTTACCCTCGATCATGAGTTCGATCGGAGAGTGATAACCAGCCTCGAGCAAAGCTTTCTCCGTGACATTATAGGCCGAGCTAGCCATGATGGGCTCAACTTCACCGTAAACTACCGATGGAATCTGACCAGCAGCACGCAAAGCTTTGAGCTTTTTACCTTGAACGGTGCGTTTTTCCAAAGTCAGTTGATTAGACATAAAATATAACTCCTTTTTCTGATTTCTATTCTCTTTAGGCTATTTTACTACAATTATCACCTTTTATCAAGAGAAATAGAGCCTATCTTTCTATTGTAGCACACTTCGGCTAAAAAGTCAATGCTTATTTATCCTCTAAGCCTTCTACCCCTGGAAGTGGCTCGCCCGAAAGCAGGGCTAGAGCTGCACCACCACCTGTAGAAATCAAGCTAAACTTCAATTCTGACTCGTCAGCCATGAGGGTCTCAACAAAACCGGCCGTGTCACCACCACAGATGATTGAGGTCTGGGCTGGGTTTTCGCCGATCGCTTTGGCGAGGATAGTCGAGGCTGTGGCGTAGGTCGGATCTTCGACTTTGCCGAGCACGCCGTTCCAGAGGACGGTTCTGGCCGGGCGCACGGCTTCGGTGAACTTCATAGTTGCGACCGGGCCAATGTCAAGCTTGGCGCCGGTGCCGTCTTCGTCAAAATCTTCGGCCACATAGACTTTCGGGTCGGCATTCTGGTAGCCGTCAGCAGCGATTTTGCCTCCGACTAAGACTTGGTCGGCGAGAGGGATGAGCTTCTCGAGTAGAGGTTGCTTATCCTCAACCTTCGCGCCACCGATGATGGCAACGAACGGACGCTCGGGCGACTCGATGGCTGCAGTCAGAGCCGTGACTTCGCGCTCGAGTAGAAGACCAGCCACCGACGGCAGCAGATGAGTGATAGCTTCGGTCGAAGCATGGGCGCGATGGACGACAGCAAAGCCATCCTGGACGAAGAGTTCGGCATGAGTCGAATCGACAATCTCGCGCGCGTATTCTTCGGAATTGGACTTTTCGTCAGGCGAAAAGCGCAGATTTTCTAATAACAAAATGCCACCGGTCGGCAACTCATCAACAGCCATCTCGACTTCCGGACCAGAGACATCGTCGACAAAATTGACCGAAGTACCCGGCATTAACTCTGCCAGACGCTCGGCGACGAGACGCAGAGACAAGCTAGCTTCGCGCCCCTTCGGGCGACCGAGATGGGAAATCAGGATCAGCTTCTCGGCCTTATGTTGTAAGAGATATTTTAAGGTCGGCAGGCTGGCCTGGAGCCGAAAATCGCTCGCAATGCTCACTTCGCCAGTCTCTGGATTAGTCTCGAGTGGAACATTATAATCAGTGCGTACGAGCACGATTTGATCTTCGACCCCGACGTCGCGAATAGTTTTTTTGTGAAACATTTACCTCCTAAATTGTCTCTGGTTTAGATTTTGCGAATTTTGATCGTGTCGGTGCCAGCGATATCGCGATCACCCGAAACGATAACGACAGAAAGATCAGATTTGCCTTCGGGGACTTGCAAATAGCCGGACTCTTTTAGTTCCCTGGCGAGGTCGATGCCACAGTTGACCGAATACGGTCGGACGAAGGCTGAGTTTGCATAGGCCAAGGCAAGCTGGTTCGCTACACGCGTGTCGCCGGTGACGGTGATAATCGGCAGGTTCGGACGCTGCGAAGCCATGGCACGAGCTGTTTCGCCGGAGGCTGTTTGACAAATAATCACGTCGGCGCCTAGACGTTCGGCGAGGCGCGCCGCTGCCTCAGACAGCGCATCGTAGCTCGGATTATTTCCCTGAGGGTTGCCTGGAATCGGCGCCACTTCGGAATGATTCTGAGTGTAGAGAATGATCTTTTTCAGCTCTTTGACGGTCTCGAGAGGGTATTTGCCGTTCGTGGTTTCGTCAGAAAGCATCACGACGTCGGCGCCCTGAATCACAGCGTTCGCTACGTCGCTGACCTCGGCACGGGTCGGAATCGGACTGTCGACCATTGAGCCCATGGTCTGAGTGGCGACAATGCAGATCTTCGCGTGCTTGCGACAGAGACAGACGAGCTTGCGTTGCACGATTGGTACGATTTCGGCGCCAGCTTCGTAGGCCATATCGCCACGCGCTACCATGATAGCATCGCTGGCCCGGACGATTTCCTCGAGCGTCTCATCGCTCTCGACGGCCTTTTTCGTCTCGATCTTGGCAATAATACGCGCACTCGAGCCCTTAGAACGTAGCAGATCACGCAGTTTATGAATATCATCGGCCGATTGCACGAAGGAAAGCGCAACGTAATCAAAATCACGCGAGACGCCCCAGTCGATATCGGCCAGATCCTTCGGCGTCAAAATATCACCACCGAAGTCGGTGTCGGGCAGGTTCAGGCCCTTGTTACTCATGACGAAGCCGTCGTTCTCGGCGACGAGCTTGATAGCAGTATCCGAAACAATCTCAGCGACATGGGTGCGTACCTTACCGTCAAAGAGGTAGATTGGCTCGCCGACTTTGACCTTCGGGGCGAGGTTGTACTGGATCGGCAAAAGATTACCGCCATCGTGTTCCTTAACGGCGTAATCGAGGATCAGTTCGTCGCCTTCCTTAATATCATAATGATTATCTTGGAGCTGGCCGAGGCGAATCTTCGGCCCCTGTAAGTCCTGCAAAATCGTAATCGCACGCCCCTTTTTCTCAGCAGCTTGGCGAATCCAGCCGATAAACTCGTCCATTTTCTCATAAGTGCCATGCGAAAAATTGAGACGGCAACCGTTAACTCCGGCCATAATGATTTCTTCGATTTTTTCGGCGCTATCGACGGCCGGGCCAATCGTAGCTAAGATTTTCGTACGTTTGAATAATTTGCTCATGAACTAATTTTAACATAGATTCAGCTTTGCCAACAGGTATCACTGGCTGGATAATTCTGCATAAAATATAATTTTTATGCTAAAATAGAAACATGAAGAAGCGTAAACAGTTTGTTTTGAACTGGGAAGAATGGACCTTGCTCGGGATTGTGATGGGTTCGACCTTGATGGTGATCTCTGCGCTCTTGCTACAACTAGTCGATACTCCGACTGAGCTCGCCGAGAAGAGACTAGATAAGATTGCGAATGATTATTATATTACTTACCTCTATCCTCGGTTGCTCGGCAAACTTGATAATGACCCGGAGGAGGCTCTGGCGAGATATGAAGAGTCGGGGGCGCCGGCGACTTATTTGCGTCAGCTTTTGCATTATAATGACGATAAATTCCTGCACGAGGCGCAGACTTTCTCGGAGATTGGGTGCAATACGAATGCGACTGGGGTGAGGTTCTTCCCGGTGGCGCCGTATGGACCGAGGGATTATAAGATTAAATATAGCTGGAAATGCAAAACCCTCGAGACGGAAGGTTTCCAGGATAAAGGCGACGTTTCGCGCAAAGGGGATTGACTTTTTATCACGCTTGTGCTAATATAGAGGTAAGCTGCTCTGGTCGGCTAGAGTTTTGTTGGACTCTGACCGAAATGAGCTTTCTGTGGTACAATAGGGGTAATTAAAGGGAGAAACGCCATGATTGCCTTGGTTGTGATTTTAGCATTAATTTTACTGGTAGTGATTCCGGGGATTCGGATTATTAATCAGTACGAACGAGGAGTGGTCTTGCGCCTCGGGAAATATTCGCGCACGCTCAGCCCAGGGCTGCGCTTGATTATTCCTTATATCGACCGGATGGTGAAGGTAGATGTGCGCACGACACCGATGGACATTCCGAAGCAAGAAGTGATCACGCGCGACAACGTGACGGTGAATGTGGACGCCGTGGTCTATGCCCGGGTGATTGATTCGGAAAAGGCCGTACTCGAGACGACGAATTATCGCTATGCGACTAGCACTTTTGCCCAGACGGCGCTGCGCGATGTGACGGGTAACTTTGATCTAGACGAGCTGCTCTCGGAGCGCGACCGGATTTCTTCGCAGATTCGCGAGATTGTCGATACGCAGACCGATAAATGGGGGATCGACATCGAAAGTGTAAAATTGCAAAATATTGAGCTGCCGTCAGATATGAAACGCGCGATGGCGAAGCAGGCTGAGGCTGAACGTGAACGTCGAGCTGCGATTATTTCGGCTGAAGGTGAAAAGAGCGCAGCTGCTGCTGTGGCCGAGGCTGCGAAATTGCTAGCGCAGACTCCGGGTGGAATTAACATTCGCACGTTGCAGACGCTAGAAAAGATTAGCTCCGACCCGTCGCAGAAGACTGTGATTCTGCTGCCGACTGACTTGACTGATTCGGCGCTGACGAAGCTGCACGAATCGTAGAACGCTGAATTTAATCGGGGGGACTTTCCCTATTGACGGAATGGTGGGTTTTTGTTACAATGGGGGCATGGTCTCTTAGTATAACGGTTAGTACATCGGGTTTTCATCCCGACAACGCGGGTTCGACTCCCGCAGAGATCACCAAGAAAGCATTTTCAAGGTTTGAAGGTGCTTTTTTGATGGTCTATGGGCAGACGTAGGCACTAGTTAACTAGGCGCCAGAAGCCAGACAACGTACTGGGGAACCGGCCCAGCGATTGTACGGGCCGTTCGACGGGCTGAGTACCGAGGCATAGAAGCGGAGGGTGTACGCAGAAGCCGGCGTAGCGCTAGAAAAGGCAGCAGCAGCCGAGGACCAATCGAAACCATCGATGCCTGCGCCCCTCAAGAAGCCGACGCGCAGGTCAGCATACCCACTGCGCACGAAAAACCACCAATTTTGCATTGATGGTTTTTGGTACATGTGCGTTACAAAAAATGGCTTTAGCCCTGATAGTCATGCCAGTCGTCCTCCGGAAGAAACTCGGAGATGTCTTCGCCCTGTTTGCGCTTTGCTTCGAACCGGGCATATTCTTCATCCGACATTTCGTGCATGAAATGATGGTCGTAAAACCGATACCATTTCATAAACTGTTCCCTGTCCGGCTGAATCGGCTGGTCAACTTTCGGCTCCGGCACCTGAACGCCAATTTTCTTGGAAATGAAATAGAGCAGATAGTTTATCGGATAGCTGAGTTCGGCTACAGACTGTTGCATGGTGGCGAATTCGCTCTTCTCGATATGTCCCCGAGAATAGTCGCGCTTGCTATCGTGATCCAATCGCCAAGCCTGCAACGTAATCGAATAGTAGAGCAAGAACAGCTCCCATTCGGGCATCTTTTCAATCGCTTCGACGTCAAGCCCACCCGGATCAACACCAAGGATACGCGCATTCTTGATACGTTCGGCCTCCTGCTCAGCATTTTTCTGCTGAAGAGTCGCGTCCTCAAAATCGGAAAGTTGATATTTGCCCAAGAATTTGACGTTTTTAATCTTCATCTTAGCAAAATTACCTCCCTGATTTGCAACATCTCTCAAGCGCTGCTCGGGGTTGCAAACATCCCATTCGATTGTCAGGCGTTCCGGGTCATCCTCTTCATATTGGCAGATGGCCGGTTGCCCCATGAAAGTAGTGCAAATCTCACATAATGTCCGGAGTGGAGCTTCGTAGGTGTCGCCCTGAGCCACATTGACGGTCAGTAAAACGTACTCTTTACGGCTGTATGACACTACAAAAATGATGCCCTGATACGTCCCATTGAGTCTCCCCCGTTCACTATTCGACCTCAACTCAGAAATAAAGTCTAAATCGCATTGGTCCAGCGTCTTCAGTTCCGTTAAAATTGAATCCATTTTGTTTCCTCCTTTTTGATGAGACACATGTTAAAGTGCTATTGGTATTTTCTGTGCCTTGAACAGAAAATACCCGTACGGGTAT
>CAZEVF010000019.1:7685-12207 GCA_964515845.1 uncultured Candidatus Saccharibacteria bacterium
TTAAAGTGCTATTGGTATTTTCTGTGCCTTGAACAGAAAATACCCGTACGGGTATAATTTACCATACTTCTTCTAATCGTAGCACAGATTATCATTTTTGTCAATAGTAAGAGGCTGTTTGCGCCGATTTTTGTCAAGAAAGAGAAAGCTACGCACGAAATTACCATTGTTAACATTGACTTTTACAATGATGTGTGCTATAATTAGAAGATATAGCTGTTTAAAAATTGGGCAAAGATTTCGAAAGGGAGGGAAAATTATGCAATGTGCATGGATAAAATCTTTGGAAAAGGCTAGTTGTCAGATTATGTCAAAAGTCTTACAAGCTGATGGTCACTGGATGATAGGGGGAAAGTGCGAGAACGTATCTTTCTCCAGTGACTATGTACCAAACATGATCTTGATAATAAACATCATGAAAACGGTAGGCGTGAAGCGTGCAATTGATTCGCTCATGGCCTTAGGCACAGACTTGCTTGGACAGGGGCCAATCTGCCGATACGAAAGCACTTTCGCTGGCATCGAAATGATCTACCTCGAGTGGCGTGTCATGGACCAGGAATCACGGATTCGCAAACTGGTAAATGGAGGCTGCGACAACGCCATGATGACGATTGATCGTATCGAACTCTTCGATGGAAGACAAGTCGAGGACTACATTGATATGGAGATGCAAAGTCTGTACTTCCAGGAGAAGACTATCCGGCAACAGTACGCCGGGGTCTATGGCCTGGATCCGGCAGACTGCGACTATGCCAGAATCATGAAGTTAAATGATTTCGAATTGTTCCTGGAGTACACCACGCTGACGACCATGCTGGCACCGGGTTCAAAAATGGCTAAGAACCTGAGCGCTTTTCCGAAGATTGAAATGGACCTGGACTTCGTCACACATCGGATTTGCCAGCGAAATCAGATTAAGACGCTGCCACCATCCAGAAAGCATCGGCTAGAAGTTGACGCGAATGAATTCTATAAATGGATTGATTTTTATGGTCGTGGCGTCAATCAATATGATAATAGAACGTTAGTAACACTGATGTCTGCCTATACCAATGGCGATGATGTCTCGGAATATGCGCCGAAAGGTGATTGGCGCGAAGGATAATGCCCACTAAGCTACGCACACTAATCTCGATTAGCGAATAACCCCGGCCTAGGTCGGGGTTAAAACATGCCAAAGTTTGCGAATTAGCTGGGGAGACCGGCTTTCTCGACGATGCGTTTGATCCACTTACCCCGGCCAGTAAGCCAGAATTTATACTTTTTGACCTTGTCGGTCTTCTTGTCGTAGGCTGTAACCTGCATACCCATCGGCAAAAGCCCAGCGAAACACTTGCGTACTTCGCGAATGTCGGCGTAATTGATAGTGAATTGGCTAACGCCAAAGCTAGTCATGTAGATTAACTTTTGCTTGGTGAAGAGCAAAGTACCCTTGCGCCAAGTGCCAAAAATAGCGAAACTGAACGAGGCCCAGTTCGCCATGATGTAATCTTCGACTTTGTCATCCGAGCTGATAAGATTAAGCTCGGTGAGTGCTTTTTGCCAGCGTGATAATTGTTTTTCTTGGTTAGACATATTCCCCTTTCGCAGTTATTATTTACTATGATTTTAGCATAAAATCAGCGAATTGGGCCAAAAGCGACCGAGGTTGTCGGCTGGGAGATTTGTTGCTATAATATGGACACGACCCCATCGTTCAACGGATAGGACATAGACCCTCTAAGTCTACAATGCTGGTTCGATTCCAGCTGGGGTCGCCATTTTTGTATCTCAAATTAGACATTAATTAGAAACTAAGCTTAAAGCGCGTGAGGCGATCTGAGCTAGCCGTCAAGCTCCAACCATGATGGTCGGCGATGCTTTTCGCGATAGCAAGGCCGAGGCCAACACCATCAGCACTCTTGTCGGCTTGATAGAAGCGCTCAAAAATGTGAGGCAAGGCTTCGGGAGATAGTTTCGCGCCGTCATTTTCGACAATGAGCTCGCGCTCGTGATAGATCAGATTAACTTTATGCTCACTATATTTAATGGCATTATCGAGCAGAATCGTAACTACCTGGAGGAAGTCAGTTTTCGGCAAAATGATTTCGGCTGACTTTGGCGTGACCTTGAGGGTGAGGCGCAGGTGCTTCGACTCGATTCGGGGAGAGAAAGTCGAAATGAGCTGATTTAGCTCCTGCTCGAGACGAAGATTCTCTTCGACCGTAGCGCGACGAGTGTTGCCGTCGAGCTGGGCCAGGGCGAGAAGCTCTTGGTTTAGAGCAGTGAGCAGCTGAACCTCGTGCGAAACATTATCGATCCAGCAGTTATCGGTAATATTGGCTGCCTCGAGATTGGCAGAAATCGCAGCGAGGGGAGTCTTAATCTCATGGCTAGCATTCGCGATAAAGAGGCGCTGATTCTCGTAAGACTCACGAATCGGCTCGATCGCCGTCTCAGCGAAGAAATAGGAAGTGATAGCGACGGCAATTTCTACCAGGATGCCAACCGTGATGAGCGAAGCCAGCAGCGAATTAAGCGAGGCCTGGCGCTCGGCGATAATACTCTGATTAATAATACTGAGGCTTGACTCGGGAAAGCTAATATTGACGACAGCCGGATAAGCGAAACGACCTCGGGCCGACTCCTTCGCGACGAGATAGATAGTGGTAAAGGCCACCACCAGCACCACCGTAGTAACGGCGAGGTTAATCAAAATCAAACGCGTGCGTAGCCGTCGGAACATTTAGCCGGTGTACTCCAAGCGATAGCCGAGATCGCGCACGGTCTTAATCTTGACGTGCAAATGCAGCTTCTTGAGCTTCTTGCGCAGGTAACTGATATAGACTTCGACGTAATTTTCGGTCGCCGTCGTGTCCTGACCCCAGACGCGATTCAGGAGCTGCGACTTCGGATGGGTCTTGTCGGGGTAGCGCAGGAGAACTTCGATCAGCTCGGCTTCTTTTGGTGTTAGGTCGAGACCATTGAGCGAACGCTCGTCGAGATGATAAACCAAATCACCAAACTTCAGGTCGTGATTCGCCTGCAAAGGTGGGCGACGCACCAAGGCTTTCAGACGAGCAATCAGCTCAGTAGCCTTGAACGGCTTGGCTAAATAATCGTCGGCACCGATATCCAGCGCCTTGACCTTGTCTTCGACTTCGGCCAAGGCCGAGAGCATAATGACCGGCGTGGAGTTTTTCTGCGCGCGTAAATTGCGCAAAATATCAATACCGGATAACTTCGGTAGGATAATATCGAGAATGATACAATCATAATTCCCCTGCGAGGCCAGTTCGAGACCGGATTCGCCATCACTTGCCCAATCGACGGCAATATTGGCCTTCTTCAGCAGATGGATAATCGCATCGGCAAGGTATTTTTCGTCTTCAACATACAAAACTCTCATATTATATATTGTACCGAATGAAGTTTAAGTCCGACTTAAAAAGCGTTATTTGACTAGTTTATAATAAATCGACGGGGCGAAACGAATCGGGGCAAGAGCTTTCTGGGCGACTTTCTCGAGGCGCATGAGATTCTGCGTGCCAAAAATTCGCTTTAGCTTCGCGCTACGGAAGTTCGAGACCGAAAGAACCTTGTCAATCTGGAAGCCAGACTTCTTAAAAATCGCTTCGATATATTTCGGATGATAATTATAGAAGCCGTCACGATCGATTTCCTGGAGATTGACTGGCTCGAGGCTAAAGGGATTCGCATCGGTCTTTTTCGTCCAGTAGCGTAGCATGCGAGGCAGGGTGCGCTTATTCGCAATTTCGATGACGGCAACACCCCCCGGCTTTAGCACGCGATAGAGCTCGTCCGAGACTTTCTGCATATCCTTAAAATGGTGAGCGCAACGTATCATCATCAGGGCGTCGAAAGTATTATCCTTGAAAGGCAGGCTATAAATATCGCCAGCCTTCGTCTTCAGCTTGTCACCGTAAATTTCTTTGGCCTGGGCGAGCTCGGTCTTCGAATAATCAAAAAGGGTCGCGACATGCGCGCGAGGCAAATATTCGTCAGCTAGGCGACCGTAGCCACCAGCAATGTCAACAAACTCTTCGATTTTCTCCGGCAAGAGGCGACGAATCGCGAGACGATCAGCTAAATCCTCATATTTACGATCGGCACTTTCCCAAAACATTTTTTTATAGTCGTAGCCATTATAATCAGAAATAATCTCAGGTGACTTCTTTGCCCCACTAGGCTGGGAATTAGACTTCTTGGCCGGCTGGGACTTTCGGCTGGTTTTCTTCGCAGTTTTCTCTACCATAACTTGTTCTATTATAACATAGATTTACAGTATGAAATAAGTTTGCTCCTGCGTTACGAACCATATGTTGATTCTCACGTCTACATAACAAAAATAGTCCCAAAGGACTGCTTTTTGCTGTGGTGAGTCGGGAGGGGCTCGAACCCTCGACACCGGGCTTAAAAGGCCCGTGCTCTAACCAACTGAGCTACCGACCCATAGTAGCTACACCTGGTGGGCGATAGAGGATTCGAACCTCTGACCTCGTCTACGTCAAAGACGCGC
>CAZEVF010000020.1:0-11886 GCA_964515845.1 uncultured Candidatus Saccharibacteria bacterium
ACCAATTTTGGTGCCGATGATGACTTGCATCCTGTTCCTTTCCCTTATAGACACACGAAACCTAGACTAATGAGTGGTTCCCCTTACTTCGTCGATCCGGCTGGACGGAAGAAGCTGAGGGCCTTCCCTGTCGTCTAGTTCGTATGTCGTGTTATTATTAGACTATACTGTGTCAGTATATCACACTTTTTTCTCTAATACAAGGCTGATTTTAAGACTTTTTACAGTTGACTACTACAAAGCTAGGTGATATAGTAAGAATGTTGCAGAAAACTATCTATGCCGATTGGTATGGAGTTTCACAAAGCAGTTTTCCAGAAAGGAGAATGAAGTATGAAAGTTGATTTTGGAAAGATTTCGGTGACGAGTCTGGCGTTGGCAGGTGTGGCTGCGATTGGCTATTGCGCTTACAAAGGCGTTCAGTTTATCTTGCATGGCAATGAGATGCTGGATGAGGCTTATTCGGACGGTGCTGCCGATTATTACGACAGAGGCTTCGAAGCTTGTCTTTACGGTGAAGGATATGCCGGCGATGATGAAGATTTGCGTGCTGACTATGAGGAGTTCTGTGCTGTTATGGACGGTGTTTACGGTGATGGCGAAGACGAAGGAACGTCCAAGGAAGCAGTTGATGAAGGACAGAAACATGATGCAGCTGAAGATGGCAAGAAGGAAGAACAGCCGGAATAATCTCGCGAAGTAAGTTGTACAGCTGATGCCACTTGAGTGTTTTCACTGTCAGGAGGAGGTGATTTGACGTGGGGCTGAGGTCTAATTTAGTCGATAAGATGCTCGTTGGCTTTGCTTGTAGTGTGATAGCTGGAGTGGTAGCCTGGGTGACTTTGGTGGGATTTGTTTGGAGATTGATACAGTCTGAATCTGCAAATGAGTAAAATATCGACTTACTAATTTTCATATTGAAGCTCGTATTACGCTTTAGCATCTACCTGAAGTGCTAAAGCAAACAAAGCGCTGCCCGAAGTTGGCAGCGCTTTCTCATGTTTAGAGGTTAAACTCCAGGAGAAAACTGTTTGAGCCGGCGACGATGATCTTTGTATCTCGGGTCATGACTACCGACCTCGTCCCAGAAGGCCGAAGAATGGTCCATGTGATTAAGATGAGCCAACTCGTGCAGGATGACATAATCACGCAGGGTTTCTGGAACTTGCATTAGTCCGATATTTAGTGAAATTGTACCTGATGATGAGCAGCTCCCCCAGCGCGTGGCTGCATGCGAAAGTCGGCAACGTTCGTAGTCGTAGCCATAGAGTTTTGCGTAATATTCTAGTCGATACGGCAGATAGTCGCGCGCTTTTTTAGCAAGGATCTTTTTCTTGGCGTCGCGTGCGCGTTGGGTTTTGGGATCGCTAAGTGGGATTTTTTCGCGAATTAGGCTGCGATTGGTGTTCAAAAAGCGTTTCACCAGAAAATCGCTAGTATGTTGAGGCACGGACATCTGCAGTCTGCCTGATGGAGACACCGAAAAACGTACACTCTTCGACAGTGGATTTTTGCGTATGATAACCTCGCCGAATTCAGTATCCTGAATGATCATGGACGAGTTTAGCGTTCTTGAAGCTGGGTCAAGACTTGCTTTAGCTGAGTGTGATAAGTGTGTTTGCCCGAGAGGACAATCGGCATTTCGGCGTCGGACGGTCCCTCGAGGACTTTAATCCGAGCATCGTAGACGTTCTTCGCCTTCTCGACGGACTTCAAGCGAGACTTGAGTCGAGCACGAATCGTGCTGACGTCGGTCTGAATCCAGATGAGAGTTGGCGTATAGCCAGCTGAGCGCAAAATCTCGGCTAACTCACGACGATCTTTCTCGGTATCATTACCACCTTCGAAAACTAGGGTCGAACCAGTGCGCGCAATCTGCTCGACTAGTAGGAGAATGAACTGGCGCGAGAGATTATGCTCTTGCTTCAACGCATCAAGATCATAAAACGTCGCATTGAATTGCTCGGCGAACTGTTTACTAAAAGTTGTCTTGCCACTGCATGGCGCACCAAAAACTAGAATTGCGCGTTGGCCATTACTGGGCGATGTGTGTGATTTTTTACCTTCCATATTCTACCTCCATTGTAGCACAATTACCTTCCTTTAGGTAACATTATAGCATGCTTTGAACTGTTTGAAATGAAAATCTGCGAGGGATAATAAAAGAACCAGGCAAAAAAGTTAGCTGGGAGGTAGAGAAAGGCCGGAAAAGCTTGGTTTAGCGAGAGATATGAGAGCGCCGTGCAAGTGTCGCAACAGAGAAAAAGTACGAAGCCGATCAACGCAAACCAAGCATGAGGATTTTTGGGCTCCTGGCGCTGATAGCGCCAGCTAATATCGATATTAGCGCAAATAATAATGACGTAAAAGAGGCAGAGAATATACATGGTGGGTAGAAATTGAGCGACAAAATTGACAATCATGGTTGTTATGGCGATACTGGCGTAGGCGATAAGATAAGGATGGAGACGTTTGCTTGATAAACGCCAAAAATGTATTAGCTGTGCGATAAAAAAGAGAAAAACGCCACCTTCGGCTGTATTATTGATTGCCAGGATAATATCGGCGATAAAAGTTACACATAAGGCTGCCTGCAGTAAGTGATCTTGAGGAAAGATTAATAAGGCATAAACAAAACAGAGCAGAATCCCACCGACTTTGATGATGGTGAGGAGCAGACTATTAGGTGTGGCTAGACCGAGGACGATGATGGCGAGAAAAATCCAGAGCCAAATCGCTGGCCAGGGAGCCGGAAAGAGCTCTCGCCAGTTGACGGATTTTGACTCTGAAGATTGTAGCTTCATAAGTTAATTTTAACATATCTAGGTGACATAAAGTGACTCTAAGACTCTAGGATTTTTGCAAGGATTTCTTTGCGTAGATAGAGCCGGTTGGTGACATTATAATTCCCCTCTGGCTTGAGTTGTAGCAGCTTCGTAAAATATGTTAAGATTTGGTCAGAGCTGGTAAGGAGGTAATTTTTGCCCTCGGCGATACTTAAGACACTAAGAATCCAATCTGAAGCTTGAGAATCAAGGATGGATTTTAGCTTTGCGTCGTCGCTTAAGATTGATTTTGCATCCCATAGGGCTAGCTGACCGAAAGTGATTGGAGCTGGGGCAGTCGGGATTTTGACTGGCTTGGTATCGTCCAAAATGGCTGCAGATAGATCTTTTAAAATAGTCTCGCTCACTGTAGAAAAGTACCAGTTAGTAAAATTTTTGAGGGTGGTTTGACTGATCTTGGCAAGTTGCTCAGCTGCAATCTGATCGCGATCAGTGGTGATCTCGGCGTTGAAGTTCAGAGTGTTATCTAGGATAGCGCCGAGGAGAAGCTTGGCGATATCTGGCGACATTTTCTGATAATCCCAGCACTCTCCCCACCATTCGAAAATAGAAGTAGCGACGGCACCAATTTTCTCGATGATGGCGCGCTTGCCGAGCGCTTTTTGCCAGTAGGATTCGTAGCCAGGATGATGGTCGATAAGCTCGAGAATTTGATGATTGGGGACGAATTGATGAATGATTTCTGGGATAGAAATATCGAGAATGATAACTTTGTCGTCAGGCTGAAGGTCGAAGTTGGTCTGTTCGAGTGTTTTAACCCGTAAGGAGTCGGGGACGCTGTAATTTGGCGCTGAAGGAATATAGGCTTTGGCTGGCTTTCCACGCTGATTGAGCAGGTCGGTGTATGCAATAATTGAAGCATAGCAATCAATATCCGACCATTTTCCTACTACCGGTAACCAAATCATATTATTACTATGATAGCATACTTTAGGAACTAGGCGCCAGAAGCCAGACAACGTACTGGGTAACCTGCCCAACGATTTGCTGGGCCACTAGATGTATAAATCCCAGTAATTGCTAGAGCAAAATAATATGCACGCTCATTAGCAAGCGAACTATCGGTGTTGTCGCTAGTCATATCGGTCCAGTAATATCCACGCGCTCCACTGTATCTTGTTAGACCGTAATTGAGATTAACATGTCCACTGCGCACGTAGCATTGCGCTCCTTTCGTGTGCAGTGGGATGGTCCACTTGAATTACGGCTTCTCGGAGTATCTTGGTCGAAACAGTTATAATTGGTCATTGGCTACTGCAGTGTTCACTAGCATTACGTCGGCTACTGCGTACCATCTTGGTTTTTATGTTACCGGACTCGACTCTTCAGGTGGTCCGTCAGCTCGTTTTCTTGGTTTCCCAGTACGTTGTCTGGCTTCTGGCGCCTAGTTCCTTAGTGTTCCTAGCTTGGCTTTGCCTAGCTTGAGAAACTGGAGATCGCGCGTCTGCATTGATTCCATGCCGGGCTCGATCACCTGGTTTTTCTCGAACGTAGCAATGGCCGAATCGAGACTATCGAACCACTCGAGCTCAAAACCTCTTTCGATTTCCCAGGCTTCATAGTTCGGAGCAGCTTTTTCGCCTATGACTCGAGCGATAAAACCTTCTGAAATGTCAAATAAGCCCCAGACTGGAATTTCGGTTTTGATGCGTCCAAGAGTCGCAATAATATTACAATTACACCCGGCCTCTTCTAGAACTTCGCGCTTCGCTGCTGTTTCCAAATCTTCACCAGCCTCGATTCCTCCTCCGGGAATTTTATAATAACCATGTTTCTTGACGTTAAGAATGGCGACTCGTTGACTATCGTCGAGTAATACGGTGCGCGTTGAATACTTTTCTTTGAGTGAATGATTGGCAGTTTGTGTGCTAGTTGATTCCATAGTATAATTTTACTATGGAAGAATTAAGAAAACCAGACGAGATTATAGAGCGTGTTAAAAGTTTAATTCAACAAAAGTCTGATGTATATCAAAAGAATGATCCGGGAAAATATGACTTCTGGAACGGGCATCTGAAATACGTTTATCAAGAAGCGACTAATCTGGCGAAAAAATATGGAGCTGAGCTTGAGATTGTGCAACTGGGCGCGCTGCTGCACGACGTGGCTTTATTGGAAAAGGTGGGGACAAAGGCCGATCATCATGAAAACGGTAAGATTCTGGCCGAGCGAATTTTGCGAGCATATGATTATCCTGAGGATAAATTACAACGTGTTTTGGGTTGCGTGCTCCATCATCGATCGAGCAAAAATGCCGAAAATTTAGAAGAGCTTTGTGTAGCCGATGCCGATATTTTGGCACATTTTGATAATATTCCGATGCTATTTGATGTGGCGTATAATCTGCATGGTCTGGTTGGGATTGAGACGGTGAAAGATTTTATGAGTAGGACGTTCGAGAAAGATTTCGCCGATTTGAGCGAGCAAACGAGGCGTGAGTTTATCCCGAGGTATCGGACGATTTGGGAAGTGGTATTAGGCGAAAAGTGTAGCGAACCAGAGATAGCAAATGAGTAAATATGATCCTCTGCGGCAATACTTGTAGACAAATGATAAGTCGAGTTATGTACTAACTTTTGCCGAAGTCGAAAAGATTTTGGGATTCAAAATTGACCATGCGTTCTTAGCTTACAAGAAGGAACTGAAAGATTTTGGCTACGCTGTGCAAAAGATCTCGATAAAAAACCAGACCGTGAGTTTTACTAAAATTTAGCCTAGGCTACTTGTTACTTGTGATGCCTGTGATGGCAATGCCTCGTGGGGCTTCTATATTCGATTAATTCCCCGACTTCGCAGCCCAAGATTTCGCAAAGTGCAGCGAGCGTGGAAAACCGGATCGCCGTGATATGATTATTTTTAATCTTAGAAAGGTTAGCATTCGTGATGCCAACCTTTTCGGCTAATTCGTTCAGGGAAATCTTGCGCTCGACCATCAGCCGGTCGAGGTGCAAGATAATTTCGCCGTCCGGAGAGTTTTTAAACCAGTCCATCCAAATCCTTTTCTAGGCGTGTGCCGTAATTAAAGAACCCGGAGACACAGAGGAAGACGAGGCCGATGAAGAAGCTGAGCGAGTTAAAACCACTGCTGAGCTCGCCACCGGTGAAATTGACGACGATTTCGGAAATTAATGTCATAACGGAAACGCCGATAAAGAAAATCCCGATTTCGCGAAACATCCGAACAATGTTCTTTTGGAACGGCGTGTTGCCTTTCGCGAACCAAGTTTTACCTTTGGCTGTTTTAAGAATAAGATAGACATTGCGAAAGATCATGGCCATCAGCGAAAGCACAATCGCGCTGCCGAGCGCGAAGAAGAGAGCTGCGCCGGGCTGGATCGCACCGTTAGGGCTGACCACAGCAACCTCGAAGCCATAGCAGGATAAATTGGTTTCTCCTCGTAGTATTGGATTATTCATCCAACTTAGCAATGAGTCCGGGCGCTTAATCGCTACGAAGGCAACAGCTAGCATAATGACGACTAAGCACCAATGTAAGACTTCGGCGATTTTCGCTAGAATTAAAGTCAGCCTTGGCAAAAACGCATCTGAGCTAGCTTTCGGTTTGTTTTGAATCATAAGATTCCTTTCGTTAATTTACCTCCATTTTAAGGCTAGATTTATCGTTTGTCAATATATTTTTATCATAATACGATATGCTTATAATGTTGCTGATGCTCTAGAAAAATTTACTAGCGCTGGAGGTAAACTGCTAGAAGGACCATTTGATATTGACATCGGTAAGTGTGCCGTCGTGGCTGATCCTTGGGGTAACGAATACTGTCTTTTGGATATGGCAAATGGCACATACGATACGGACTCGGACGGGGTGGTGAGTGGAGTGTCTAAGAAGTAGCTATTTTAAGATGAGTTTCATTTTAGCGATAAGTTGCGCTACTCGTTCTGCATCTCCACGTTTAGCGTAATCGCCGAATACGATTAACGGACGAACTAGCACCCTAAGCCTCACCTTCTCTCGCAAGGCCTCATCTGCTCCGTAGGTATCCAGCATCGCACTTCGTAGTTCTTCACTACTAACATCCATAAAGTCACCAGCCTCATCAAGGTAACACATCTCACTGAAATCAATAATGCCAATTTTGCCATTATTGTCAACAAAAATATTTCCATCACCGAGGTCGCCGTGAGAGTAAACTATGTTCTCCCCCAGTTCCTTGAGTCTTGTCGGAATTGCCTCAAACACGAACTTGTCGAATCGAGCGATTTCTTCATCGGAAGAGTAATCCGACAGTCTATCGTGCGACTTCTGATAGCGTTCCTGCCAAGCAGCCAATTCCTTGTCCAGAGTAAACACTTCTGCGTTTTCTGGATGAGCTTGGTGAAGTTTGCGTAGAACTGATGCTAATTGCGAGCCAATGTTCTGATAATCTGGGTTAGATAACGTATCAAGTGATTGTCCAACGACTCCGTAGACTCCGAGATAACTGTCATCTGGAGAGATCCAACCAACTTTTTGAGTGTTAATGCCGAGGTTGAGCGAATTGATAAACTCCAGAGCTTTGATTTCTGGCTCATATTTAACTTCTGGTGATTTCTTGAACTTGAAGACGATGCGACCACCATCGATAACATAGCCACGACTCCAAAAACCATCATCTGCCAATTTGATTTGGTCTGGTGATACACCTGTGAGCTGTTCGATGATTTGAAGTTCGTTATTTTCCATAGTATAATTTTACTATGGAAAGTAAAATAAATCCAACTGAAGTTCAATTAGAAAAAGTCACCGAGCAAACTCGCCAAACGCTTTGGAATTTGTTGCAATATATGCTATTTGAGACAAGCCCGTCGGGCAAGAATGTGGCAAACGAGGATGGAAGTTTTAGCTACAAGTATTTTGATAATTATTTTACCGATAGCGACCGAGATGCTTATTTGATAAAAACAAACACTGGTGAGCTGATGGGTTTTGTGATGATAAATCAGTATCTCCAGAAAGCAAAAACTGGACATTCAATTGCTGAATTTCTGATATTGCCGAGGTTTAGACGGAGTGGAGTGGGTACAGAAGTAGCAAAACGATGCTTTGCGATGTACCCCGGAAACTGGGAGGTTGGTCCAGCAGATGGGAGTGATTCGGCTCATAAGTTTTGGAAAACGGTGATTGACGATGTCACAAATGAAGATAACCAACTCGAAGATGGACTCTTTGTGTTTAAAATCTGAAATAATCTTGAATATCGAAACTTGAATTTGGCGACAAAAACCTGATTTATAAACTAAAAGAGCCCTCTGGAGGGCACTTCATCAAAAAATGAAGTTCGGTATGGCAGGGGCGACAGGAATCGAACCCATATCACCGGTTTTGGAGACCGCTATACTAACCGTTGTACTACGCCCCTATATTCTGATTATATCATATAGAAGCTGATTCTGATGGAATTTCTAAGTAACTAGGCGCCAGAAGCCAGACAACGTACTGGGAAACCAAGCCAGCGAGCTGTAGGACTATCTGGTGAGTGGATTATCGTGGTGTTAAAGGCGAGGGCGTGTGCTTTAGTATTCCAAGAAGTATGAACGCCAGCAAACACACCGGCCACAGATGACCAATCGTAACCATCGATGCCTGCATAAATCAAGGCACCGACTTGTAGGCCGGCATACCCACTGCGCACGAATCGGATAGCAACTATTGACTTTTACCTTAAACTGTAAGACAATAGGATTGTTGATGGTTGTTAATGCTTCTGTGAAGAGGCGTTAACTTTTTTGTTTCCCTTCTTCTTGCGAATGAAACTCAGCTTAACTTTAGGGTTAAGCTTTGCTTCTAGGCGTAAACGCCAAAGTTCCACTACCATATCAACCTCCTTTCTGCATTGTCTTCATTTTGATGCTCATTATTATGCCCAGGGAGTTGCTATCCTAGGTGGCAGTGTAGCACAAAATGAGAAAAATTGGCAACCATAAGTGTGATACTTTTCGTGCGCAGTGGGATAATCGACTTGTACTTTAGTTTTTTGAGGAATCTAAACTCGAATGGATGGGTGAGGTCGTCAAGAACTGCTACAGGTAAAGACGATACGCCAACTTCTGCATATGACTTAGAAGTTGGCGTATCTGGTGTCATGTCGTCAGCTGGTCCACGCAGCCGTAGTCTTAGTATCCCAGTACGTTGTCTGGCTTCTGGCGCCTAGTTCCCTAGTATACTGAATTTTCTTATTTACAGTGTAATTTTTTTGTGATACAATATTGGGTATTATGGCAAAGAAGAATAATACCAAACGTAAGCTCGTCGGCTTGGTGTCTGAGGCTTCAGGTGTGCGTGCGTACTACACGAAGAAAAACACGATGAACACCCCTGATAAGCTTTCCTTAAAGAAATATGACCCAGTTTTGCGTAAACACGTTGTTTTTACCGAAACGAAGAAAAATCTTGGTCGTAACGAGGTTAAGGAAAAGAAGCGTTAAGTTTCTTTCGGGAGTAATACTAAGAATACCCAGCTGGTCTGGGTATTTTTAGATGGCTGGAACTTTGCTGTCTATTCGATGACGAGTTTGCGAATGATTTTCCGGAATCCACTGGGTTCGGTGGATTTTTCTTTGGTCTTCTTTTGTTTTGGTACGCTGCGTACACCGTCGATGATAATCTCGGCCTCCTGAATCGGTTGGAGATTTTGACGTTGCAAAGGTGGCAGTCCAGATTTTTCGTAATCACGCGCTGTTTTCGGCTCGTTATTGGGCGATTTTTTACTAGCAACATGCTCGCTGCTTGTGCTAACTTTAACTTTTGGCGCTGGTTCAGCCTCGGTTGCGCTAGCAGCTTGCTTAGAGTTGCCAAACTGCACTTTGACAAGGTTAGAATCATCGCTAGCTGGCACTTCGAGATTACGCTCGTGGCGTTTGGTATATGTGCGTGAGATTTTGACGGCTTGAGATTTTTTGACTTCGTTGGCACGCGTTTTGAGGTCGTGTAGGACGAGCTCGAGGTTGCTGAGTTGCTTCTCGGTAAGTTTCTGGTAATGGTCGCTGCTGGTAAGCCTGCGAAAGTCGGCGATTAGCTGCTCGTCTTCGCTCGCGAGGACTTCCTTACGCAGAGCGTAGAGCTCCTTCATGGCCTCGGTTTGACGTTTGTTGCGCCAGTTCTGTGGCAACGTACAGTCGATTTCCGAGAAGAGTACTGGCAGGACGGACTTGGCATCGCTCGGAGATGACTTGAGCTTCCTTTCGGCTTGTAGGCTGACGGTCTCGTGGATCGAAATTTCTTCGGTTGGCGTCATAGTAGTGCAAGCTTCGCTAGCTGTGACGAAACGATTACTGCTGTTTTCGAGCCAAGTTTTAATCAGTTCGTCGAAGAAACCGATAATCCCATCCTGACGACGTTCGGTAATGATCTTGGCGTCGAAGTAAAGATTAACCAGACTACCTCGTAGCATGTCGAGCTCGAGGAGCTTGCGAAACTTCGTGGCCGAGAGGACTAATTTAGTCGTTTCCGATGCATTTTCGTCGTCTTTGGACTTTCTTTCTTCTAGCAGCTTTGGGTCGGCCTGAGTGATGAGTTCGCTGAGGTGGCTGTTGTTAAATAGTAGTCGTAAATAGCGACATCCGGCTGCCTCGTAGACTAGATTTGGACTATGCCAATCGAGGGCACGCGCTGAACCTCCGACTAAGACACCAGCAAAACTATGTTCCTCGGCCCATTTACCAATCGCATCATTATACATTAGCTCGGGCAGGGCGAGAATTTTACTTTCAGCCTTAAAAAGTTGTTTGATTTTGGCCTGATATTGTTCGGTTTGCGCGAGCATTTCCTCGGTGTTATAGAAAAACGCCAACGAATGATAATACGGCTCAATCACTAGCTCGAGATGCTTCGTAATAATGAGCTTACGTAAACGTTCGATTAACTCGGGATTGTAACGCTCGGCAAGCTCTAGCCAAGTTCCAGAGACAATCAAAGAGAGACGCAGGTTAGAGAATTTCTGAACATTGCGCTCGAGCAAAGCGAGGAGTGGCTGATAAGTAGACTGATTAGCCTCGGCGAAGAGCGCTTTGCTATCAAAATAATCTGCAGATTTTTCGGCCTGGTCAGAAAACTCGCGCAATTGATATCGAGCATGAAGCTGAAAACACAGATGAATAATTCTCATTGGACCTCTCTTCTAACCATTACTACTATTCTACCACAGTTTTGGGTGTACGGACGATTTTTGTAGTCGGTGGAGCTCGCTAGTGGTTTGATAATTTTTGGTGTGATAAAATAGAGATAAATTAAGGCGAGGTCCTATGAATAAATATAAAGTTCTGATATTTGACCTGGATGATACATTGATTGATAATTGGGAAAATGTCAGGTATGCCTATGGTGAGATGCTGGCATCGATTGGCGAGGCTGATTCTGAAGAAGGATTCAAAAGATGGTACGAAATAGATAAGAAGTTTTGGAAAGATCGGCAGGATGGCTTGATCGAACTACCTGCCCATTTGAAAAACGAGACCGGCAAGAAGAGCGAGGAATTTTTGGATTGGTTAAGAGCGCAGCGAGTGCTGATTTATTTTGACAACCAAATTAACTTAGAAAAAGCGATAGAATTAAATCATACTTTTATGAATGCGCTGACCGAAAAGGTGGTCGCTATCGATGGCGCTCGTGATATACTGGAATATTTGAGTAAGAAATACTATATCATCGTCGCTACGAATAGTCCGAAAATTACTACTCGGGAGAAGTTAGCTAAAATTAATTGTTTAGATTTAGCCAACGAAGTGTTGTCGGCTGATATGTTTGGTTATATGAAGCCGAAAAAAGAATTTTTTGTAGCAATCCAGAACTTGCTGAATAATTATGATAACGAACAGTATTTGATAATTGGCGATTCTTTGAAATCTGACGTTGGATTTGCGATGAATTGTGGATTTGATAGCTGCTGGTTTAATAGATGTGATGAAAAATTACCTCAACAATATAAACCTACGATAATTATAAGAGAGCTAAAAGAATTAAAGAGGTTTTTGTAATGACTTTTGATTACAAAAATGGAGCCGTGTGTCGGCTCTGCCCCGACGACCTGCCGCTTACAAGGCG
>CAZEVF010000021.1:0-10497 GCA_964515845.1 uncultured Candidatus Saccharibacteria bacterium
ACTACCCGACTTATCCAGAAATCGACGACTTTATCGCCGAAGGTGATGCCAAGACGGCTTTGATTCAGGAACAATACGACCAAGGCCTTGTCACGGAGGAAGAGCGTTATAGCTTGACTGTCGCCAACTGGCGTGATATCGATAAGAAGATTTCTGACTTCCTGAAGAGCAAGCTCGCCGAGATGGATACGGACATCGCCATGATGGTTCAATCTGGTGCTCGTGGTAGCATTTCTAACGTGAAGCTCGCCTCGGCTGAGATTGGTATCATGGTCGACATTAACAACAATGAGATCGAGCTCCCAGTCAAGAGTAGCTACAAGAAGGGTCTCAACACCCTCGAGTCCTTCATCGCCACCCGAGGTGCACGTCAGGGTCAGGTTTCTACGGCTCTGCGTACGGCTGAATCTGGTTACTTGACTCGCCGTCTGGTCGACGTCGCCCAAGATGTCTTCACTACTGACGAAGAAGCTCCAGACCCTGGGTTCGAAGTTTTCAAGAAAGAAAGCGAATACACCGGTATCAACTTCGCTGCGCGTATTGCTGGTCGCTACACGGCCGAGCCAGTGCCGGGTTATGTTGATGCTGACCAGCTCATCAGTCAAGAAATTGCTGAGCAAATCGAGAATGACGATAAGATTGAAAGTGTTAAGATTCAATCCGTCCTCACCACGACGGCTATCAATGGTGTACCACGCAAGGCTTATGGTGTCGACATGTCGACCCGTGAACTTGTCGCTGCCAATCAGCCGGTCGGAGTCATCGCTGCACAGTCGCTCGGTGAGCCAGGTACGCAGCTGACGCTCGATACCAAGCACGGCTCGGGTGTGGCTGGTTCGGGTGCTATCGCTCAAGGTCTTCCTCGTGTCGAAGAGTTGCTCGAGGCTCGTCCACCAAAGGGTCAAGCTTACATTACCCCAATCACCGGTACGGTTGAAGTCTGGGAAGATGGTAATCATTATGTTGTCCAGATTACGCCGGAAGCCGGCGAGACCACGCGCTTCGAGCTCGAAGGTCGCTCGGCTAAGGTTAAAGATGGCGCTAGCGTTAAAGCTGGCGACGTCCTCGCCGATAAGGGCAAGGGCAAAGAGCCACTAATCTCGCCAGTCGACGGTATCGCCGAGCTGGTCGAGGGTGCTATCATCGTCGTTGCTGCTGCTGGTGGCGCTGTCCGGGTCGAAGTCCCGAGCGACGCCGAGCTGGTAGTC
The DNA here is from genome assembly GCA_964515845.1 of uncultured Candidatus Saccharibacteria bacterium. GTDB lineage: Bacteria > Patescibacteriota > Saccharimonadia > Saccharimonadales > Saccharimonadaceae > Nanosyncoccus. The sequence continues at coordinate 1,209 of CAZEVF010000021.1, forward strand.
AAGTCTGGCGACCGTCTCGAAGCTGGCGATCGTATCACGGCTGGTTCCTTGAACCTCCAAGATCTCTTGAGGTACAAGGGCGCCGAAGAAACTGCGCGCTACATCATGAATGACGTCATCGTGGTCTATGCAGCCCAGGGTCACGAAATCTCGGCCAAACACCTTGAGATTATCGTGCGCCAGATGTTCAGTCGCGTGATGATTGACGAACCGGGTGATTCTAGCTTTGTCTCGGGCGACATCGTCTCGAAGGCAGCCATCGTCGCTGAAAATCAGCGCCTCGAGGCAGCCGGCAAAGAGACTGCCACCTACGAAAATCTCTTGCTCGGTATTACCAAGGTTAGTATCTGGAGCGATAGCTTCCTCAGTGCTGCATCCTTCCAGGATACTACTCGCGTCTTGATTAACGCCGCGATTAACGGTCGCGTCGACCACTTGAACGGTCTGAAAGAGAACGTTATCATCGGTCGCAAGATCCCAGTTGGTACTGGCGTCAAGCCTCTCGAGATCACTGACCAAGCCGAAGCTGAGGCCGAGGCCGAAACTGCCGATCTCGCCAGTGGCCCTAGCGCCGAAGATGTTGCTGAGATGTAATTCACGGCTCAAACTAGCACGCTGCCCCTATTGCGATAGAGCAATGGGGGCTTGTGTTATGAAATGTTATTTATGTTATAATGAAAACATGATTAGCAAACTAGACCAACAAAGCTTAGATAACGCCAAGCGCCTTCTGAATAGCTCAGAAATTGATGAGATTGAAATTGGCACAACCGATGGCTTGCAGGCAATCCATCGGGCGCTATTTGATGGGCTTTATGATTTTGCTGGCAAAATTCGGCAGGGAAATATTTCTAAAGGTAATTTTCGTTTCGCCAACTCACTATATCTTCCAGAAGTTCTTGCCAAGATTGATACCTTGCCGATGTCTACCTTCGACGAAATCATCGATAAATATATCGAGATGAATATTGCACATCCTTTTCTGGAAGGTAACGGTCGTAGTACACGAATCTGGCTAGACCTCATGTTGAAACATAGCATCGGTCGTATTGTCGATTGGGCAAATATTGACAAAACCCTCTACCTCCAAGCTATGGAGCGCAGTCCGGTAAATGCCCTTGAACTTAAGACCCTGCTTTCGAATCATCTAACCAATGACTTTTCAGAGGCAAACATTTTCAAAGGTCTCGAAACTTCTTACTATTATGAGACGGATTAGTGTAGTATAATAAAAGAGTATGGAAGTTAATCAGGAATTAATTACTCACCTCGCTAAGCTCTCAGATTTTGCTTTGACCGAGGAAGAAAACGCACGTCTCGTTTCCGATATTAAGGGCATTTTGGCCTACATCTCGCAGCTAGACGCTCTCGACACCGAAGGTGTTGAGCCGACTTATCAAGTTTTTGAAATGGAAAATGTTTGGCGTCCAGATGAAATCTTAGAACAAGAAGCCAGCCCCGACCAGTTGCTTGCGCTCGCGCCAGCGACCGAAAATCACCAAATTAAAGTCCCGAAAGTCTTATAGGAGGCCTATGCGAATTGCGAGTAAAACTCAAAGTGCCGTCGAGCTGGTACGGGAAGCCTTAGAAAAAGCTCATCAATACCAGCCAGATTATCAAATTTTCAACTGGATCAATGATGACGCTATCAAGCAGGCTGAGGAAATCGACGCCAAGATCACCAGAGGCGAGGATGCTGGCCGCTTGGCCGGCGTGCCATATGCCTTGAAAGATAATTTCATGAGTCCAGAGGGCGAGACTACGGCCTCGGCTCTGATCCTCGAAGGCATGAATAGTCCAATCACAGCGACGGCTGTGAAGAAATTAGCAGCCGAAGGCGCGATTATGATTGGCCGGACCAATCTCGACGCTTTTGCGCATGGCTCTAGTACCGAGAATAGTTATTATGGTCCGACCAAGAACAGTAAAGACCTCGAACGTGTGGCCGGAGGCTCAAGTGGTGGCTCGGCTGTTGCCGTGGCGCTCGGTATTGTCGAATTTGCGACCGGTACGGATACCGGCGGGTCGATTCGTCAACCAGCCAGCTTTAACGGCGTCTATGGTCTGAAGCCGACCTATGGCACGATCAGCCGCTATGGTGTCGTCGCGATGGCTTCAAGCACGGACTGTGTTGGGTTCTTCGCGCGTGAAGCTGCCGATCTTGATATTTTAATGAGTGTTTGCGCCGGTCAGGATGCGAACGATCTGACGACTTTGCCAGATTATTATGGTGTAGACGTGAACGAAGCGCAGACCGGTCCGAAGAAAATTGGCGTGATTAAAGATTTCGATAATGACGCCGTCGATCCGGAAATTCGTGCAGCCCTAGCACACAAGCTCGAAGTCTTACAAGCTAAAGGTCATGAAATCGTCGAGCTCGAAATGCCGGCCCTGAAATACGCGCTTGCAGCTTATTATATTATTGTGCCGGCCGAAGTCGCCAGTAACCTTTCGCGCCACGACGGTGTGCGCTATGCTTATCGCAGCGCAGATTCGAAGAGCCTAGATGCTCTCTACGAGAATACGCGAAACGAAGGCTTTATGCCGGAGAATAAGCGCCGCATCATGATTGGTAACTTTGTCCTGAGTTCTGGCTTCTATGATGCTTATTATCTTAAGGCAGCTAAGGCTCGCACCTTGATTATCAATGCTTACAAAAAAGCGTTTGAACAGTGCGACTTTATCTTGACCCCAGTCAGCCCGAACCCAGCCTTTAAACTTGGCGAGAAAGTCGATGATCCAGTCGCTATGTATCTTGAGGATGTGATGAGTGTGCCACCGAACTTGGCCGGTGTTCCTGGTCTCGCTATACCGGCCGGGAAAACTCAGGCTGGGCTAGACCTTGGCCTGCAGCTAGTCGGTCCTCGTCGCAGCGACCAAGATTTAATTCGCTTCGCAGAAGAACTAAAGGAGGAAACCATCAATGGATAGCCCATTCATTTTTCTAATCATCGCCATCATTGCTGTCGGGATTCTTGCCCTGATCGGCATGACTCTGACTGGCAAACACGCCCATACTTTTGACGTCGAGGAGTATCAGACACGCTGGCTGAAGATTGAGAATAGTCTACTACGCGACGACCCTCGAAGCTATAGCTTGGCCGTGATCGATGGCGATAAACTGCTCGATCGCGCTTTGAACGAAATGGGAATCCCTGGCAAGACTATGGGTGAACGCCTGAAGCGCGTCACCGATCGCTTCGAGAAACCCAATTCTGTCTGGTCGGCGCACAAGCTACGCAATCAGATTGCTCACGAAAACGATTTTGAGCTGGATTATAATCAAGCAAACCGTGCGCTGGCAGCCTTCCGTGGTGCGCTCAAGGATTTGGGGGCGATCTAAATGAGTATGAAATATTTACCCACTATCGGTATTGAATGCCACGTTCAGCTATGTACGAAGACTAAGCTCTTCTCAGAAGTTGATAATGACGCGCGCCTCAAAGAGCCGAACTCTTGCGTCTCGCCAGTCGATTATGGCCTGCCTGGCATGCTGCCGAGGCTAAACCAAGAGGGAATCAAGCTCAGTGTACGCGCTGGCTTAGCCCTGAATTCCGAAATTAACCTCGCAAGCCGTTTCGATCGCAAACACTATTTCTATCCCGACTCTCCGAAGGGCTATCAGATTACTCAGATGTACCAGCCGATCATCGGCGCTGGCTATGTCCAGCTACCCGACGGCACAAAAGTGCGCATCGAGCATGCTCATCTTGAGGAAGATGCTGGCAAACTCAGTCATGAGAAGAGCTATAGTCTAGTGGATCTGAACCGAGTTGGCACGCCACTGGTCGAGATCGTTTCGATGCCCGATATTCATTCGGCAGCTCATGCGCGCGATTATGCTAAAGAGCTTTGGCGTTTGATGACCTACGCAAAAGTGACTTATGGCGATCTTTATAATGGTAACATGCGTTTTGATGTCAATGTCAGCATTGCGCCCGAAGGCAGTACGGAGCTCGGCACTCGTACCGAGACGAAGAACTTGAACTCTTTTCGTAGTGTCGAGCGCGCCGTCGATTTTGAGATTAAACGGCAGACTAAGTTGCTTGAGAAAGGCGAAAAGATTATTCAGGAAACTCGAGGCTGGAACGATGCTACCGGCGAGACAACTAGCCAGCGTAGTAAAGAATCGGCGCAGGATTATCGCTACATGCCTGAGCCAGACCTACCTCCGATTCGCTTGGCCGAGGAATTCATTGCTGAACAACGCCAAGCTATGCCCATCATGCCTCAAGCTTACCGAGATTGGTTTGGAGAAGTTCTACCGACTGATATTATTGAAACCTTACTTGATTATCCGAATCTCATGCAAAAGCTAGCCGAAGTCGCTGGTAAAGATTCAGCTAAACAAGATGCAAATGTCGTTAAGAAAGTCGCAAACTTATTCTCATCGGTCCTCTTAGCCGAAGAAAATACCAGCCTGCTGAACGACGAACTACCGACCAAGGAACAGCTTTCCGAGCTAGTCGCAATGAATGAGCAAAGTGAGCTTTCGAGCACGGCGATGAAGGAAGTCTTCCTCAAATTCTTCGACCCAGAAATGCACTACCGTTCGACTCGCGATATCGCCAAAGAACTCGGCGTGATTCAGGAGAACGATACGGCTATGCTAGAGCAAATCGTGGACGAGGTACTAGCTAAGCCAGAGACGGCGCAGGCCCAAGCCGATTTCAAGGCTGGTCAGGAAAAAGTGATTGGATTCCTCGTCGGCCAAGTCATGAAAGCTTCGAAGGGCAAGGCTAACCCGTCGGCTGTGCAGACGATTCTAAGGGCGAAGCTCAAATAGATGATCAAGGGCTGCGATTCAGAGCGCAGCCCAGAAGTCGCCCAAAAAGCTTATCGTAATCAAAGTGTAGAAAGTGTGCAGGCTTGGTTCAAGCAGCACGTTACGCTTTCTGGCAAGCCCTATACACTTGATTTCGACCAAGCTAAGGCCGTAACTGACAATCATTTGAATACCTTGGTGACGGCGCGTGCTGGCTCTGGAAAAACTCGTGTTATTGTCGCCAAAGTCGCCTATCTCCTAGCGCATCAGCTAGCTAATCTCGAAGAGATTATGATCTTCATGTTTAACCGTACAGCTGCTGTCGAGGTCAATCAGCGCATCGCCGAAGTTGAGATCGACGGCGTAGCCTTAGCTGAGCCGGGTACAGTCAGTATTGCGTCCACCTTTCACAAGTTCGCCCTTACTGTCGTACAATCATCCGGCCGACGCCCCGAGATTCTCAGCGAAACCGAACAAGCCGACTTGATCGCGAGACTACTCAATGACGTAATAACCGAACTCAGCTTGAAGCTCGGGCCGAAGGAGACTAGAGAATTGCTCGGCATCGTTAGCAATTTTATTACTCGTGCCGGCCAAAAGTTCCCTGGACGCGCTTGCCTTAAAACCTTAGACCAAGCCGTCGATAGCTATCTCGAAGCCCATCGGTCCGACCCGGCTTATGCGAAGCAGCTACTCTTTCATCAAGTTTCGGCTAAAGTTTATGCACGCTACCTAGAGCAGCTAACGTCTCCGAAAATTGATTTTAACCTCTTGATGTCGGAGGCGACCGAAATTTTAAGTAAAGCCAACCAAGGTATCACCTCGGCCAAGCTTCGACCACTCGTTAGTCGACTTTCACGGATAAAGTATCTGATGATTGATGAATATCAAGATTTTTCCTTTCTCTTTTTTGCGCTCGTTTCGGCACTCAGAGCGCTCACGTTGCGAGCTCACCTCTTAGCCGTCGGGGATGACTGGCAGGCGATCAATCGTTTTGCCGGGTCCGACGTCAATTATTTTATTCATTTTGCTGATTTCTTTCCGGAGGATACTACTAATATTCCTCTAGCTACTAACTACCGTAGCAACCGACGGATTGTCGAGCGCGCTAATCAATTCATGCTGACTCATTATGACCCTTCAGCTACTCCGGCCAAGGCTTTCAGTACAAAATCTGGCAAGATCTATCTCCAAAATCCCGAGCGTATCTACTTCCAGGCCGATGACTGGCGCGAAGACGGCCTCGGTGACGCTCGCTATCAACTTGCCTTGAAGGAAGCTTTGAACCTCAGCCCTTCATCGCCGGAAGACTTAGCCGAAATCATGCGTAAACTCCTGCTAGCAGCAAAATTCCTGAAGAGCATTGTTAAAATTATCAAAAAGCATGCTTATGCTGATATTATGTTACTACATCGCCATAATTTCACCTCATATCCCGGCGTGACACTCGAAGTTCTCGAACGCGCCTTGCGCCAGGTTTTGATCGAGCAGGAGATCATGGATAAAACAGGCTTCGATCGCCAGATTCGCTTTCTGACGATGCACCGTTCCAAGGGGCTAGAATCGGACGTTGTTATCTTGCTCGAGGCTGAACGCGATATTGTCTATGCTAATCATCCTCATGCTACGATCTTTGAACTTTTCGGCGATACTCTCGAAGCCGAGCGCGCCGACCAGCAGCGCCTACTCTACGTCGCCTTGACGCGTGCAAAGCATCGGCTTTATATTCTTACGCGCGACTCAGAGCCATTATTTTAATTTTTCTCTACCAAAGTCTGTGATTTTATGCTAAAATATAGAAAAGCCACTTTCTTAGAGTTGTTTAGGGCTTCTTGCAAGAGTCCGAAGCGAATTCTGAGTGTGGCCATATATAATATATAAAGGAAATAATCTCTATGGCAAGTGAAGTCAAAGACCTAAATAAGTTGCGCAATATTGGTATTATCGCCCATATTGACGCTGGCAAAACTACCACCTCCGAAGCGATTCTTTATCGCACTGGCCTGAAGCATAAAATCGACCTCGTGAAGGGTGGCACCGGTGGCGCTACTACCGACTGGATGGAACAGGAAAAAGAGCGTGGTATTACAATCACCTCGGCTGCTGTGACCGTCTACTGGAAGAATCATAAAATCAACATTATCGACACCCCGGGCCACATCGATTTTACGGCCGAAGTTGAGCGCTCGCTGCGCGTCTTGGACGGTGCTGTCGTAGTTTTCGATGGCAAGATGGGTGTCGAAGCACAGTCAGAAACCGTTTGGCGCCAAGCTACGAAGTACGGCGTGCCTCGCATCTGTTTCGTTAACAAGATTAACCAGATCGGTGGCGACTTCTATAAATCTCTCGATAGCATCCATAAGCGTCTCTCGAAGAATGCCGTGGCGATTCATTTGCCAATCGGTTTCGAGAAAGACATCTGTGGCGTCGTCGATCTAATCGACATGAAGGCTTACACTTATAAAGATTACGCCGACCACGAACTGACCGTTGGTGAAATCCCAGCTGACATGCTCGAGAAAGCCAAGAATGCACGCTCGCTCCTCGTCGAGGAAGCTGTCCAGGCCGATGAAGCTTTGATGGAGAAGTTCTTCAACCAGGGCGAAGAGGCGATCTCGGAAGCCGAGCTCAAGGCAGCTCTGCGTAAGCGCGTACTTGATGGTGATTTCTTCCTCGTCACTGGTGGTGACGGCCGTGGTGTAATCGTCGAGAAGGTTCTCGACCTCGTGACCGACTACCTACCAAGCCCTCTCGATCGTGATCAAGGTCAGACCGTCGGTGTCGATCCAAAGACTGGCGACCAAATCGTACGCAAAGCTAGCGACAACGAACCTTTGACAGCGCTCGCCTTCAAGATTGCGACTGACCCCTTCGTCGGTAAACTTATCTTCATTCGTGTCTATGCTGGTCGCCTGAAATCTGGCGATACCGTACTCAATGCCACAACCGGCGATAAAGAGCGTATTGGTCGTATCGTGCGTATGTTCGCTGATAAGCGTGAAGAGATTTCTGAGATCTGCGCCGGCGATATTGCTGCCGTGGTTGGTATGAAGAATGTCACTACTGGTACGACAATCTGCGACCCGACTCATCCGATCCATCTCGAAGATATTACCTTCCCAGATCCTCCAGTCTCAGTCGCTGTCGAACCAAAGACCAAGTCTGATCAGGAAAAGATGGGTCTCGGCCTCTCGAAGCTAGTTGAAGAAGACCCGACCCTTCGCGTCCACACCGATGAAGAGACCGGCCAGACAATTATCTCTGGTATGGGTGAGCTTCACCTCGAGATTGCGATCGACCGTTTGAAGAAAGAGCATGGCGTCGAGGCTAATACTGGCGCTCCTCAGGTTGCCTATCGCGAAACCATTCGTGGTACAGCTGAAGCCCAGGGTAAGCACGTCAAGCAGTCTGGTGGTAGTGGTCAATACGGTGATGTTTGGGTGAAATTTGAGCCAAACGAACCGGGCAAAGGTTTCGAATTTATCGATACAATCAAAGGTGGCGTCGTGCCTCAAGAATTCCGTAAACCAGTCCAGAAGGGTATCGAAGAGACTTTGGCCGGTGGCGTGATCGCTGGTTATCCAGTGGTCGACGTTAAGGCTACACTCTACGATGGTAGCTACCACGATGTCGACTCAAATGAACTTGCCTTTAAGCTTGCCGGTGCGCTTGCTACGCGCAATGGTATCCCGAAGGCTAAGCCAGTTCTGCTTGAGCCAATCATGAAGCTAGAGATTACCACTCCAGAGGAATTCATGGGCGATGTCATCGGTGATATCAACTCTCGCCGTGGTCGTATCGACGCCATGGAAGATCTCAACGGTGGCGCTAAGCTGATCAAGGCTTTCGCTCCACTTGGCAATCTCTTCGGCTACACCAGCGATTTACGCTCGATGTCGCAAGGTCGCGCAGCCAGCTCGATGGAACTCTTCGGTTACGAAGAAGTGCCACCAAACGTCGCTGCCGGTATCATCGAAGAACGCAATACCAAATAGTCATCAATAATGATCAAAAAAATAGCCTCGCAAGGGGCTATTTTTGCGATATTGAGAACGAATTTCCAGTAGTTCAAATCCGAGATTAGAGCCAAAACAAAGCAATGAGAACAAAGCAACCTGTAAACATCCGTCAGGCTCGCATTCCAGGATCGCAAACATTAACAATAGACCAAATCCTAAACTTAAGTAGGTCCATCCTTTGGCTACTTTCGCTTTCGCCAGACCTGTCGCAATCCTACGATTTGTGTTACCCTCCTTTCCAAGATCGGGAGGGAACACTAGGGAACTAGGCGCCAGAAGCCAGACAACGTACTGGGAAACCGTGCTGGCGACTAGTCGGCCCGTTCGGGGGATAGAGATTTGAGGCGTCAAAACCGAGGAAAGATGCAGTAGCTGTCGCGATGCCACTTGAAGACCAATCATAATTAACTAGACCTACGAACTTCGATAAGTTGAAGCTCGTGTTAATAAACCCACTGCGCACGAAGTAAAGGGGAGCCATTGCCACATTATAATCGCCAGCAGC
>CAZEVF010000022.1:0-9210 GCA_964515845.1 uncultured Candidatus Saccharibacteria bacterium
TTGGGTAGCTAAGCTCAAGGATGGGAATTGTTGGATGGTGCAGAATTTGGCGCTAACCTTCGGAAATGAAAAGGGTCAAGTATGTGTCCTCAAGCCAGAAGATTCAAATGTCACCACAGAATGGCGACAAGAGCGCGATACCTCGACAACCCTGACCAGCAACAATGACCCGAACGGACTCGAATCCTGGGCGCTCGCTAACGCTGATGGTCAAAAATTCTGGTTTTATCAATGGCGCACTGCGATTGCAGGGAGCGTAGATACTACATCTATCCTTAGCGTTAATGACGCCTCCGAAAGCATTTGCCCAAGAGGCTGGCGTTTACCTAACGCTCAGCGATCTGAAGGCGGCGTTATCACTATGTTCTCAACTCTAATGAGTATCTATGATTTACCATCGAACACAGACACCGGCTTCTCGAATGCACCACTAAACTTCACAACCCGAGCAGGTTATATTCGCGAAGGGAAATGGATGGGGATAGATTTTTCATCAAGCTATTGGACTAGCTGGAGAATATCCAATACATTTGCTCTTAGCCTCTATCTATCAGAAGTCTCAGCCGATCCAGCGCGCCATACCGTTCTCTCTGATGGTGGATTCGTCCGGTGTGTCGCAGAATACAATTCCTAAAAACTATACATCTTACATACAACGTGCGTACACTGTATATACAATGTACGCACATTTCTGCCCCACTTCAAACTATTCTTCAGCGTCCGGCAAGACAATTCCTAGCGAAGCCACTTCATCCCCGTCGTTCAGCTTCATAATCCGTACGCCTTGCGCAGCTCGGCCCAAAGTCGGAATATCGGCCACAGCCACCCGGATCGCCTGCCCCTTGGTCGACATCATAATCACCTCTTTAGCAGCCGGATCCAACGTATGCACAGCGACAATCGGTCCAGTCTTATCCGTCACGCTCGCCACGCGAATCCCCACTCCCCCACGCTTATGCGCCGGGAAATTCTCAGCCAACGTCGCCTTACCGTACCCATTTGCCGACATCACGAGCAGCTTCTGACCTCGGTCGCGAATCACGTCCATTCCCACAATCTCATCCTTTGGCCTCAACCGAATCCCCCTAACACCCCTAGCTGCACGACCCATCGCGCGCACATCCTGCTCGTTAAAGCGCATCGCCTGACCGGCCGAAGTCGAAATCACTACATCATTCGCCCCCGTTGTCTCCTGAATCCACTTCAGCTCATCGCCAGCATCCAGCTTAATCGTCACCAGACCATTCGCCCGAATATTCAGATATTCTTTCACGGCCGTCTTCTTGATCGTTCCCTTCTTCGTCGCCATGAAGAGGAAGCCATCAGCGTTCTCTCCCTGTTTGATAATGGCCGTCACTTTCTCATCCGGGTGCATATTCAAGAGGTTTACAGCTGCCGTTCCCTTCGCCACCATCGAAGCCTGAGGCACCTCATAAGCCTTTTGTCGGAAAATTCGCCCCTGGTTGGTAAAGAATAGGAGATAATCATGCGAACTTGCTGTCACAATCTGAGAAATCACGTCTTCGTCTTTCGTCGTCATTCCCCGGCGTCCTTTACCACCTCGGTTCTGGCGCTTGAAATCATCCTGCAATACGCGCTTCAGATAATTCTCGGCTGTCAACAGAATCACGCTTTCCTCGTCCGGAATCAATTCTTCCTCGGAGAACTTACCCACTTCGCGATTGAAAATCTTACTCTTGCGCTCGTCGCCATATTTCTCCTTCATTGCCAGCAATTCTTCCTTCACGACGCGTAGCACCTCGTTCTCATCGGCCAAAATCGCCTCGAGTCTTTGGATCAACTCGTGTAGCTCTCTGAGTTCTTCTTCAATCTTATCGCGCTCGAGTCCTTGCAGTCTCCTCAGTTGCATTGCCAAAATCGCAGCAGCCTGAATCTCCGACAAGCCAAACCGAGCCATCAATTTCTTATCAGCGTCGTCGTAACTCTCGCGAATCGTCTTGATCACCTCGTCGATGTTATCCAGCGCAATCTTCAAACCTTCGAGGATATGTGCACGCTCCTTCGCCTTGCGTAGCTCGAACTCCGTCCTCCGGCGCACTACTTTCTGACGATGCTTAATGAACTCAGCCAGAATCTCCTTTAGTCCCAGAATCCTCGGCTGCACCCCGTTCACCAAAGCAAGCATATTATAATGGAACGTCGTCTGAAGACCTGTCATGCGATAAAGCTGATTCAAAATCTTCTTCGGGAAAGCATCCTTCTTCAGCTCAACCACCACTCGAATCTTCCCTCGAGCGCTTTCGTCGCGCGCATCGGCAATATGGTCCAGCTTCTTCGCCAGCACTAGCTCGCGCACCTTCTCAATAAAGCCTTCCTTACTCATGCCATAAGGCACCTCTGTAATCACAATCGCGTAGCGCCCGTTTTTCTTCTCTTCGATATTGGTCACAGCTCGAATCGTCACCGAACCCTTACCGGTCGCGTAGGCCTGCTTCATCGGTGCACCACCATAAACTTCGGCCCCAGTCGGGAAATCTGGCCCCTTAACATGCTGCATCAGTCCATCTAGACTAATCTCCGGATCGTCAATCTGCGCTACCGTCGCATCGATCACCTCTGAGAGGTTATGAGGTGGGATATTCGTCGCCATACCGACAGCAATTCCCATCTGGCCATTCAACAAAATATTCGGCAAAGCCGCCGGCAAAACCACCGGTTCCTGTTCGCTACCATCGAAGTTATCGCGAAAATCTACCGTTTCCTTCTCGATATCCGAGAGTAACTCTGCACCCACCTTATCCATACGCGCCTCAGTATACCTCGAAGCAGCCGGATCATCACCATCCATCGAACCGAAGTTACCCTGCCCCTCAACCAAGGTATAACGCATCTTCCAAGGTTGTGCCAAGTTCACCATTGCATCATAAATCGAAGAATCACCATGAGGGTGATATTTACCCATCACTTCACCGACGATACGCGCCGACTTCACGGTCGCATGAGGCGCTTTCCAGCCGTTTTTGTTCATTGCATAAAGAATTCGTCGGTTCACCGGTTTTAGCCCATCACGCACGTCTGGCAAAGCTCGGTCGATGATCACCGACATCGAGTAGCGCAAGAAATAATCTTCCATCGTTCCCTCGACGGCACGTACTTCTACACCATCCTTGGCCTCTGTATTTGCGCTCTCTAAGGCCTCTGATTCTGCACCTTGGTCAGACGGCTCTGGCAAATTTTCAGCGCTAGAATCGCCTCCAGTGCTCTCAGGAGTAAGGTTTTTATTGATTTCTTCGTCTTTGGCCATGTTTTACTCCTTCCTAAAAGTCCAATTCGTCCAAATTAACATTTGCAGCCCCAGCCTGAATAAAGTTCTTACGCAGGTCAACTTGATCCCCCATCAGCTTCGTAAACACAGCGTCAGCCTTCTCGGCGTCATCAATCCTCACCTGGACCAAGATCCGATTCTCTGGATCCATCGTCGTCTCCCAGAGCTGCTTCGCGTCCATTTCGCCGAGACCCTTGTAGCGATTCTGCGCCGTGTAGCCAGCCTGCTTGAACCGTTCCTGAGTTTCATCAATCTTCGTGCCGGCAGCCCGACGCTCGGCAATCTTCTCCGTCAATTTCTTCTCTAGTGCCTCTTCGTTATAGACATAATCAATCTTACGATTCGCCCCAGTCCCTTTAATTAGCCCGAACAGTGGTGGCTTCGCGAGGTAAACATGCCCAGCCTTAATCACCTCTGGCATATACCGGAAGAAGAAGGTCATCAAAAGCGTCGCAATATGTAAACCATCGACATCGGCATCAGTCATGAAGATAATCTTATAATAACGCAAGCCATTCAAGTCAAACTGGTCGCCAATCCCCACTCCGAGGCCCTTAATCAAGCTCACCAGCTCTTGGTTCGCCAGCATCTTGTCTAGTCGCGCTCGCTCGGTGTTCAAGACTTTACCTCTCAGAGGTAAAATTGCCTGCGTCTTCGGGTTGCGTCCTTCTTTCGCCGAACCAGCCGCCGAGTTACCCTCCACGATAAAGAGTTCGCACTCACTACGGTCTCTCGAGCTGCAATCGGCCAACTTACTCGGCAAATTCAGCCCTTCGAACGCTCCCTTGCGAATCACGCTATCACGCGCAGCTCGCGCAGCCTTACGCGCTCGTGCAGCCAAAGTCGCCTTACCAACAATCTTCTTCGCGATATTTGGATTCTCCTCGAGATAGTAACCAAAATATTCGCTCATTACCTTGTCAACGTAACTACGCACCTCTGGATTACCGAGCTTATTCTTCGTCTGACCTTCAAACTGAGGATCTGGCAATTTCACCAAAATCACAGCCGTCAAGCCTTCCTTAATATCATCACCAGTCAGGTTCGGTTCCTTTTCCTTCAGGAGGCCATTTTTGCGCGCATAATCATTAATTACGCGATTCATCGCCGTCCTAAAACCAACTACATGCATCCCTCCGTCTGGGGTCAGAACGTTGTTTGCGAACGGCTTGATCGTTTCAGCATAAGTATCATTATATTGCAGCGCTACCTCAACTTCCGAATCCTCAATCTGCTTCTCAATGTAGAAAATGTCATCCGAAAGCACTTCCTTACCCTCGTTCAGCTTGCGTACATAGCTCCGAATCCCACCCTCGAAATAGAACGACTCACGCGCACCGGTTCGCTCATCTTTGACCGAGATCAAGATTCCCTTTGTCAGATAAGCCTGATGCCTAGCATAGTTCGAAACCCATTCGTAATCAAAAGTCGTCGTCTCTTTAAAAATCGCCGGATCAGGATAGAAAATAATCGTCGTGCCCGTCTCATCCGTCTCGCCAATCACCTCGAGACCCTTGCCCTGCGTCTTGCCTAGCTCAAATTCAATATGATGAATCTTGCCATTCTTGCGTACTTCGGCAATCATCTTGGTCGACAAAGCATTCACCACGCTCGAACCCACGCCGTGCAGACCCGAAGATACCTTATATCCACCCCCACCGAATTTACCTCCGGCGTTTAGAACCGTCAAAACCGTCTCAAGCGTACTCTTACCGGTCTTCGGGTGCGTATCTACCGGAATACCACGCCCGTTGTCGACGACTTTAATCCCCCCGTCCGACAACAGTGTAATATCTACGCGCGTACAAAAACCAGCAATCGCCTCATCGATCGAGTTATCAGCAATCTCCTTCAAGAGATGATGTAAGCCATCAAAACCAGTCGAGCCAATATACATCCCCGGACGAATCCGGACATGCTCCAAACCATCTAGAACTTGAATTTGCGAACTATCATACTCATGCCCATCACTTGTTTGTTTTTCTGACATCGGATGTACCTCAACTTATTTACCTCTATATTTTAGCGCATGCCCCTTAAAAAATCAACCCCCTCAGCGCTTTTCTTTTGTGGCCATGCTTATAATAATGGTCATTGACTTCGTGCGCAGTGGATTCATACGCACCTATTTAGGCTTCATTGAGTACTTGAACCTTTATGGATATCTCATCTCTAAAGTGAGCTCTACATTGGACGAATTCTATAGTCTCGATTTTCGCGCCTCCGGTATAAACTCATCAAGCAGCTCAACTCGTCGCTATGATGGTTTCCCAGTACGTTGTCTGGCTTCTGGCGTCTAGTTACTACTAGGCAGAACAAGGCTGAGTACACTACCGAGCGAGTTATTAAAAAGACCAATACTAAAGAACTAGGAAACATATTTACTGAGCGAGTCACTCAAAAGTTACTACTAGACAGGACAATACCAAAAAACCGAGTGTATCTCTAGAAAGACACACTCGGAGAAAGCCGGCGATAACGCAAGTGGGACGCTATCTCGAGTTTAGTTAGGCTAGAACGAAGTTGTCTGAGATGAGATACAAGGCGAAGTCGAGCAACGGACCGAGCTGTACATCCTAGGACGACGCTATCGTGGATGAAGTGCAAGACAGAAGTGAGGAAACGCAAGTGGGACGTATTATACATACGTCCCACGCGTACCGGAACTTCCAACGCAGCAATTCGCCACGAGAGCTAGTCCTCTATAGCTCGTCCCAAAGTTCCTCCAACGCCAAATACCCAGCATTATCGAGCTCTTCCTTCGTCTTTCCGTTCGCGCTTAAATCACCATTACTATTACGCTTAACCGACGGCAAGAACGGCAATCCTTGGTCTCGTACCACCTGCGCCAAAAACATATTTAACGCTGCGCTCATGCTCAGTCCCATGTCATCCAATACGCCTTCAGCCTTCTTTTTCAGAACACGTCGCGTACGAAAGTTAATCGTTGTCATTTGTTGCAAGGCAGGCGCTTTTTTCTCGCTCGTCCCAGCAGATTCTTCCTCTGTTTTTGTCAACATTTTCATTGCCATATCTCTATTTCCTTCCCATTCCCTTCTTCTACTCTCATTATACACACTTTTACATACAATCGCAATACATTATACATACAAAAACCCACAATATCTACACGTTGTATATACAATGTGTATACAAAAATATTTTTCAGCAAAAATTTCCTCAAATCTCATGTATACATTGTATATACAAATTACATACATCATCTACAAAAAGTACATACAAAATATATACGTCGTATATAAACATAAACATCCAAAAAATGCTTATGTTAAAACGGATTTTTCTTGCCAAAACGAAGCAGAAACCAAACTAAACCAACTCCACTTTGGCCCTCATTCAGTTTGTTCTCCAAAACTCTGTTTATTTGTCACTATCATAGCACAAACGAAATCAAAATCCTAGCAT
Source organism: uncultured Candidatus Saccharibacteria bacterium (assembly GCA_964515845.1). Lineage (GTDB taxonomy): Bacteria > Patescibacteriota > Saccharimonadia > Saccharimonadales > Saccharimonadaceae > Nanosyncoccus. Next base: position 6,713 of record CAZEVF010000022.1, read on the forward strand.
ATTTTTTATGTTTAACTCCCTAAAAATCTTCTGTTTTAAAATGACTACGACGAGCCACGCAAACGGCAGAGTGTTAAATGCCTCACGGAAAAAACTTATACCTAGAATAGTCAAAACAAGCCATGCCATTACTTCGTGCGCAGTGGGCAAATCTATCTAAGTTTTAGTTTTTCAAGAGTTGTTGGTATTTATGGTTATATTTGGTCATCTATAGCTTCTACCTATTCGAATGCTGCATCGGCTGTCTCGTATAACATGCGCCTTGACGATTCTGGAGGCCTCAATTCATCGCACGGGCCGAATGGTCGCTTCCTTGGTTTCCCAGTACGTTGTCTGGCTTCTGGCGACCAGTTCCCTAGTGTCACATCGCCCAAAAATAACCCACTTGCGCTTAATAAAAGTGTGCTATAATAAAGATGTTACAGTTCAATTAATCAAGGCGACTATATTTTATATGTATGCTTTTGTTCTTATCAAATGCAAATTGGGCACTATGAGGAGGCTCTTTTGCGCATTGGATAAGAACAATGGTCGTCAATTGAACTGTAACACCCTCGTGGTGCCCTTTTTGTTTAGGCACAAGGCATAGACAAGTTGGGTAGTTATGTAGTAGGACAAAAAGCATAAGGTATCTTGGGGCACCACGAGACAAAAGACAATATACAAAATATTTAGGTCTAGGAGGTACAATGCTAAAGCGTTACAAGAAGTCAACTTTAAGAATCAGGAAGGAGACAATGCTCGGGTTTAGTAGTATGGCATTATCACTATTAATCGCTTTAGCATTGATCTTTCCATTAGCACAAGATGATTCCTACGCCACCTGCGTGGATGGAACAGGAGGAAGTGAGGGAGAAAGTTGTGCTAGTAGTATGGCAGAGACAGCACTAAACCTTACGGCTAATACAGCAATATCCGTTAGTCTAGGTAGTACAGTAGACTTAGAACTCACACCTACTAGCACTGGTATTACGGGTGCTAGTAGCACTAATCTAATGGTGAGTACTAATAGTAAAGATGGCTACGCCATCTTTATGCAGACTGGTGATAGTACGGGTAACCTGAAGAATATTGCTAGTGAAATTAGTGATATTGTCGCTAATACCAGTCAGGAGGATGTTAGTCTGAGTGGACTAGATCTAAACTCATATGGTTATGCTTTAACTACTGCACCAGTTAGTGATAGTACTACTTATAGTCATTTACCAACTGATGGCGAGATGATTCACCAGACGAATACAGTAGCTAACTTAGATAATAGTAGCTATGCTTATGGTGATAACTACTATCTCAGCTTTGGAGTAAAGATTGGCACAGATCTTACGGCTGGGACCTATAGTGGCAAAGTCATCGTATCAGCTGTCGCTAATCCGAAGACTTTAGCCTCCATGTTTGATTTAACCTACATGCAAGACATGACATCTGAGATCTGTGCCAACACACGAGAACACTATACGAAACAACTCATAGACGTTAGAGACGGTAATAGCTACTGGGTAGCAAAGCTAAAGGACGGGAATTGTTGAATGACACAGAATTTAGCACTAAACCTTACCAGAACCGGGCTGAAGGCTGCCGATACCGATATTGATACCGACTGGGATAGCAGTTCAGTAAATCCACCTGCCGACACCGTCATCGTGACCGAACCTGGCAAAGAAGGCAATTATATTGCTTCTTACGCGCTCGAAAATCGAGTATTAGCCATCCCAGAACAGGCCCTACCTTGCACCACCTTTGAGTGCCCCGAAGGTGGCACCGTGCTCATCGACGACGAATGGCAACCAACCTATACTGCGCAAGTCGGCAGTTTCACTCTGCCAGACGGCACAACTTATAATAATACACTGGTTACCGTTGACCAAAACGCCAAAACCTACGACGCGCACTATCTCTTCGGAAACTATTACAGTCCATTAGCTGCCATCGCCGGCGCCAACGATAATGCAGCCAAAAATGTCGATGCTGCCAGTACGATTTGCCCAAAAAATTGGACTTTACCCGTAGCAAGAACTGATGAGAATTTACGTCCTATAGCAGCGAATGGTAGTTATTACAGCCTACTACAAAGCTACGGATATCCTGAAAGCCAAAATTATCATTTTACTGCAGGTAATGGCTCATATTGGACATATTATAATCAGCGATCTAGCATAACGTTTGGTAGTCCAATACACATGGTGCGCATTGGTACGCCAAATATTACAACCTACGGTAATACCTTCAGCGAACTTTATACCAAAACCTTTACCGAAAAGGCAGACAAGGGCGCACGCCTCTATCTAACAAATTTCAATACCGGCCAGGTCGCTCCTGTCTATACGAAACCAACCAACTATGGTGGCCGTACCATGCGTTGCCTCGCCCGATAAACATCTCCAGCCTACGAAAAAGCGCCCCGAAGGGCGTTTTTTCGGAATCTAGGATTCACAATGGTCTATATACTGGCGGATCCGACGAGACTCGAACTCGCGACCTCTGCCGTGACAGGGCAGCGC
>CAZEVF010000023.1:0-9149 GCA_964515845.1 uncultured Candidatus Saccharibacteria bacterium
TTGGGTAGCTAAGCTCAAGGATGGGAATTGTTGGATGGTGCAGAATTTGGCGCTAGACATCACTGAGGCTGGGTTGAAGGCTGTTGATACTGACATTGTGGAAGATTGGAACCAGAGTTCGGAATATCCACCGACGGCCACGAAAAGCGAAGTAGTCGCTGGATTAGCTGAAGATCAGATTGTACCGACTACGACCTACGCTTGGAATCTGGGTAAATACGTTTTAGCGACACCGTTTCAATTTAAGAGATGTAATTATACTAATTCGCTTGCAAATTGTGGTGCGTCGGGTTTTATTGATGTCTCTGACGAGAAGTGGCAGCCGAACTATACGGCACAGGCAGGCAAAATTACACTTGATGATGGTACGAAATATGAAGGTTTAGTGGCTGCTGACGGTGATAATTTTACTTACGATGCACATTATTTAGTAGGAAATTATTACCAACTCAACGCTGCGACGGCTGGCACCAGTAATATCTCGACGTCGTCTAAAGGAGCTAGTAGTTCAATTTGTCCGAAAGGTTGGAAATTACCCTTGTCGGGATCGAGGTACAATAATACTTCTGGTAGTTTTGCGTACCTATTCCAGCACTATATTGACAAAGGTTTTAATATTGACGGCATAAATATGAACTTAGGAGTTTCGGAGGCTGAAGTTTTGGCTGGGCAAGGGCATAATGTAGTCTCGGCGCCATTTTATATGACTTTTGGTGGCAGAATTCTGCTGAGTAGTGCCAAAGCGCAGGGTTTAGGACACGCTGGATATCGTACTGTGTTTTGGTCGTCTACTTTATCTACGGCTTTTGACGATACGCTTGCCTTCGTAGCAGATGCTGAAGAATCGATATTGGTGCATTTGTCAGAAAGAATTAAACGTACTTACGGTTATAGCGTTCGTTGCATCGCACGCTAACCGAGCTAATTCTGGTAGTTGATTTGTTCGGTTTCGATGATGGGATAAGTGATGAGGCCCTGGCCGTCTAGATTGACCTTATTAAGACTAATGGCAGAGATCTGGTGATTATTATAGGTAGTGTAGTAGAAAATGCCTTCTTCGAGATTGTAACAGGAGCTATAAATCGTATGCTCGTATTTATCGTTGCCGACGTTACAGCAACCGTTTTGCTGGTCGACGGAATGGAGAATGTGGAAGAACTGGCTGATGCTCGACATTTCATCATTGGCCGAAAGGGAATGGGCGCGCGTGAAGCTGGCTTTCACAAAGCGTGATTGTGAGGAAAGGTCGCCGGGTAGACCGATGCCGCCCATGCCACGGCTATAAGGTTGCAGGTTGACATTGGGCGCGAAAGTATTGACGGGGTCGGTAGTGGTGAGGTGCATATAATTATTAAGGTGGAAGAGTTGTTCGTCGAACGGAGGATTATTGGTGAGGACGCCGATGGGGTTGTCGTAAATCTTCAGGCCGTCGGCGACGGATTCGACGACGATTGACTGTGTTTGGTCGGCAATCATCCAATGCAGTTCGGAAGGTGGAAGCTGATCGCTAAAGGCAACGTTGGTGAGGTTGAGGCGCGCGAGCAGAGTCTTTACTTCATCAACGCTGGCGCATTGGCTAAGAACCCAAGGGACGAATTCGAACTGCGCGACATTGTCTTTGCCTTCGACTGGGTCGCGATAGACGGCATTACCAACAAAATTCAAACCAGCCATAGCGAGACCTTTTTCATTGACGGCGTCATAGAGTAGAGGCTCGCTAGGGAATTGTTGAGGCGCGAGTTTGTCGGCTGGAATCGGAGCAACGTAGGCGATGCCAATGATAGCATAGTGCGAAGTGATCGGATTGGCATTACGCAGATAGAAAGGGAAGTTGCGTGGGATGATGACAGCTTGCTCACCGTAGGAGAAATCGTAATCGAGGTTGCGCCCAAAATAATGATTTTTAGTAGTATAAGTAGCAGCTGTACACATATTTTTGCCTTGTTTATTTTGATTTAGTTATGCTAATTATAGCACGCTACTCGCTGTATGGCGTAAACTCGAAATCGAAGCCGACGTATTTTGAAGTTTTCGTGTCGAGGTATTTCTTCACAGCGCGATGGGTAGAGGCTGAGACCTCGGTGATGCGCTGGCTGGTCTCGGCGTCTGGGTCTTGGACTAGGGGTACGATATAGCGTACTTTAGCCTTAACATTTGTACAATAGCGATCTTTCTTAGCTGTGCTGCTAGCATAGATAGAAGTTGAACGTTGGAAATTACGGAAGGCCTCGCTCAAAGTTTTATCGCCACAGCTGAGAATCCAGTCGACGACTTCGCGCTCATTCATGGCATAGAGATCGTCCATGGTGAGATAATCGTGGAGCATCATTGATTTGATGATGTCGGCCATGAATTGCATAGTGGCACGAGCGTTGTCGGAATGGTAATTACCACAGAAGCTAAGGTTCGTCTTCGTAAATTCTTTGCAGATATCGAGGCTATGGAAGCCAAGCTCGTCGATGTCGTTTTCGTTCTTTAGCACGACGATATCGTCCATGATGCGCTTGATTTGGTCGAGCGTCCAGGCTTCATAGTAGAAGTAGCCGTTAGAAAAAGTGTATTCTAGCCGGTCGGCAGCAAGATTTGGACTGTCGTTATCGGCCAGAGGGTAGAGTTTGCAATCGGAGATTTCGCCGGCCATGATTTCGTCACGCTTGAGCTGGCGCATGATTACGCGAGAATTGCGAATGATTTCGCTGGTGCGCTCTTCGATCGATTCTTGGGTTTCGGCGTCTTCGTTGAGATAATCAATAGTATGCTTGAAAGCCGGAGAAGCAATATCGTGGAAAAGAGCCGAGAGAGTCTGGCGTTTGTCGTGGGTGAAGCGCCAGATGATCAGAGCTACGCCGATGCTATGAGAGAAAACGGTGTTCTGGTTGGCATAGTTATAGAGGCCACCATTATCGACGCCACTATTCATGCTGACGCCGTTTAGGCGTTGGAACTCGGGCGCAGCGATATATTTGAGCAGCCAAGCCGGAAACTCGGGCGCGAGGGCTTGGAGAAATTCGCGTTGCATCGGATTAAGATTGCGCAAGCAGCGCTTTTTACAAGTGCGTAGATTGATGAGTTTTTCTGAGCTGTGGAGATTATTAAAGAGGCTGGCGTGAGGACGAGGAGCAGCGACAGCCGGAGCAGCCGGAACTTCATCAGGGAAGTTCGATTCGGTTAGAGTGTCGTCTTCATCTTCGACGTTAGCGTCATTGGAGTCGGTGTCTTCGGAAACAACGCTAGGTACAGGAATGGCAGCCTTTTTGCCGGTCGGACGGTCGTAAATATTAATCCAACCTTGGCTGAGCCAGAATTTGACTTCTTCGTAACAAGGTTGTTCTTCCGAAGGCATCTGGAGGATATTGATTTCTACCTTTTTGCCACGGTTAAGATTGCCGATGACGACGTAAGTCAACTCGGCGATTGCGCTAGGACCGATATAACCACCGATATTATTCTTATCCTCATTCATAAGGAAGAAAACGTCGGCACGATCAAGATTTTGATAAAAAGAGCAATACATGTCGGTCAGAGCGCTAGCATGCTCTTCGTCCCAGGGAATGGCTCCTGGACAATCGATGACGTCATAACCACGCCCTTCAAAATAGCCACGCCAGTAGGCGGTGCGCTCGGGCATTTTTGAACTTCCAGCAATAATCAGTTTCTTCATAGTTAGTCCTCGAGTTTTAGGGTGATTGATTTTCTGTCGGTGGGGATAAACTTGCGATAGATGATGCCACACTGGTCGAACATCTTGATGGAAGACTTGACATTGACGCCGGTGCTACTATGATCGAAATCATGAAGATAGATGACCTCCTTAATGCCGGCCTGAATGATGGCCTTCGTACAGTCGACGCAAGGGAAGAAATGCACATAAATGCGAGCGCCTTGGAGGTCGCGCATGTTGCCACGGTAATTAATGATAGCGTTTAGCTCGCTATGGCAGCTGTAGGGATATTTCGTTTCGCTAATATCCTCGGCCTCGCGTACATCCCAAGGTAATAGATCGTCCGAAAAACCATTTGGCGCACCATTGTAGCCGATGGATAAGACGCGATTGTCTGGGCTAACAATACACGCTCCGACTCGTGTATTGGGATCCTTACTGCGCATGGCCGTGAGGACGGCGATACTCATGAAGTATTCATCCCAGCTGAGATAATCCTCGTATTTTTTACTCATATAACTCCTTTAATTTAATTGTACAACAGATAAGAGATTTTGACTAGACCTGTTATCTCGATATATGTTATAATGAAAAGAATGATAGATCGAAAAGTGAGACGGGAAGAAGAGCTAGACGAAGTGGAGCGTCCGAAAAAGCTGAACCTCGGGGCGACTTGGCGTGAGGTTTGTCGGAAGCAAAAGGGTTTGATGGCTGCGATGATTATTTTGGCTGTCGCGAGCTTGATTTTGCTGATTTTTTCGCTAGTGACTTTGCGCTCGCAGAATACAGTGGTGATCGTGGGTTACGGTGATGTTTACGGGGAGATCGCTGGGCTTTCTGGAGGATATCGGCGTGATAGCTGGCTGAACATGTTGGCTTTTCCGGTGTTGGCCGTAATATTTGGCTTTTTGCATAATATAATTGCGTTGAGGGTATATCGCAAGTATGGGCGTGATACGGCTCTCACGATTGTGATTGCGACGTATTTGTTGATTTTTGGGGCGTTTGTAGTAATCCTGAGGTTGCTGGGGGAATGGTAAAATGGCGAAGAACGACCTAGAGATTCCTTTAGGTAAGCGTAAGCCGTTATATCGGTTTTTTGAGATTTTGCCTGGGGCTTTGAGCTATATCGCTGTAATATTATTATTTGTTCTGTCTTGGGTGAGTCCAATGCTCGGGGCGATTTATCTTTTGATTATTATTGCGACGACGTTAGTGAAGGCTGTTGCAGTGGCGTTTAGGACGGTGCAGGGGTATAAAGTCGTGAAGCGTGCTGGCCGGGTGGATTGGGCGAAGCGCCTGGAAGATCTCGAGGATCCTCATGCTGCATTTGAACGTCTACACGGGCGTAAGGATGATAGCTATGCGTTTAGTGAACATTTGCAAAATTTGCGCTTGATGTCCGTGGTAGAAGGGAATAGCGAGCCGAAGCCTCACGAAGTATATCATGCTGTGATTATGGTAGCATATAATGAATCGCTGGAGACCTTGATTCCGACGGTAGAAGCTGTGCGTGATACGACCTTTCCGAACGAACGAATTATTTTTGTGTTTGGTTACGAGGAGCGAGGTGGGGAGGAAATGGAGCAGAACGCGCAGATTCTGGCGAAGAAGTTTAAGGGAGTGTTCAAAGAGTTTGTGCTCTCGAAGCATCCGGATGGATTAAAAGATGAGGTCGTAGGGAAAGGTGGAAATCTGACTTATGCCGGAGAAATCTTGGCGAAGAAAGTGGAGGAAATGAAGATTCCGACGGAAAATGTGATTGTGACTTCTCTTGATAGCGATAACCGAATGAGCCCGAAGTATCTGGATTATGTGGCGTATGAGTTTATCGTCAGGTCGGATCGACAACATTATAGTTATCAGCCGGTTTCGCTTTTTACGAATAATATTTGGGAAGCTTCGGCGCCGATGCGTGTGATCGCGATTTCTAACTCGTTTTTCAATATTATTAACACGATGCGCCCACATCTTTTGCGTAACTTTGCTTCGCATTCGCAACCTCTGGCTGCGCTCGAGGGGATGGATTTTTGGAGCAAACGGACGATCGTGGAGGACGGACATCAGTTCTGGCGGTCGCTGTTTTACTTTGATGGTAAGTATGAAGTAGTGCCGATTCGGGTGCCGATTTATCAGGACGCCGTGATTTCCGAGACGTTTGGGCAGACTCTGAAAGCACAATTCGTGCAGTTGAGGCGCTGGGATTATGGGGCGAGTGATGTAGCGTATGTCGGCGTGAGGTTGTTTAGTAAAAAGCGAGAGATGCCATTTCTGCCATTGTTTGTGAAGTTTATGAGGCTGTTGGATGGACATGTAACGCTAGCGATTATGGCGCCATTAGTGGCGTTCGGGGGATGGGTGCCGATGTTGTTAAATCTGAGCTCGAGAGGGAACGTGGCATGGAACTTGCCGAGCGTGGTGGGCTGGATTCAGACGATAGCGATGATTGGGACGATTATTACGGTGATTATTTCTCTGCAAATGTTGCCTCGTCGGCCAGAAAAAGTGAAACGCAATAAGCTTTTCATGGTTTTGCAATGGATTTTGATGCCGGTGGTGGCGATTGTATATCAAAGCGCCGCTGCATTTTATTCGCAAACTCGCCTGATGACGGGAAGATATATGGAAAAGTTTGATGTTACCAAGAAGGTGGTAAAAAGCTAGGCAACTAGGCGCCAGAAGCCAGACAACGTACTGGGAAACTATTCCAACGATCCGAAGGACCGTTTGATGGATGAAGACCAGAATCGCCAAAGCCAATGTAAAGATAGTGCGCGCTAATTGCATTATTAATTTGGTTAATTGTAGCCACTGAAGACCAATAGTAAGATTGTATACTAGCTGCTCTCAAAAATCCGATATTTAAAGCCATAATCCCACTGCGTACTAACTTATAAAAATTAGATTAGAAATATTTAACAGAAGAAAAATTAAGTTAGGCTTGTAACGTCGTTACAAGCTGGGGGTTAGCGAGGCTTTAGTTTCGTGCGCAGTGGAGTCGTTCAACTGGGTCGTAATTTCGCGAGGTCTGCAGGTATCCATGGGTTCAGTCGGTCAAGCACGGCTACCATCTTTACTAATGTTACTTCAGCTATTGCATCTTATCTTTATTTTGATGCTTCTGAACTTCATTCATCGCACGGTCCGGACAATCGCTGGTACGGTTTCCCAGTACGTTGTCTGGCTTCTGGCGCCTAAGTTCTTAAGAGTGACCCATTTGCTACTATGATAGCGATTTTTGATTTTTCTTTAATTGTGCTATAATTTCATCAGGTGGAAGTGTGTCCGAGTGGTTTAAGGAGCACGCTTGGAAAGCGTGTGTGCGTTTACGCGTACCGGAGGTTCGAATCCTCTCGCTTCCGCCAGGAAGTAAAATCATCATGCCAAAGGTATGGTGATTTTACTTTTCTGTAAGAAAAGTTAGGATTCGAGCCAAGGTTCGTTATCGAGCGCAGCGAGATTACTTTTCCTCTTGCTTCTTTAAGTACCTAGTCGCCAGAAGCCAGACAACGTACTGGGAAAGCAAGCCATTTCTCAATGGGGCCACTTGTTGAGTAGTTACCTAGAGCATTAAAAGAGAAGTAATAGACACGTGCCATAATTATATTATCGGATGATTCCACCGTACTGGACCAGTTATAGCCGTTAGATCCTGCACGTCTTAAAAAACTAAGTTGTGGAGTAGTAAGCCCACTGCGCACGATATCATAAAATCTGAAAATATCTAGAGTGGGCAAGGAATTGGGCTTATGGTATGATAAAGTTAAGAAGTGTGGGCAAAATTAAGGATAAGGAGGTGCCCAATGGTGAAAAATAAAAAAACTGAGCAAAAACCGTGCAAATACATCTTCGTGACTGGAGGTGTACTGTCGGGGGTTGGCAAGGGGATTACGGCTGCGTCGATTGGCGCGATTTTGAAGGCAAAGGGTTATAAAGTTTCGATTCAAAAATGTGATCCATATTTGAATGTGGATGCTGGACTTTTGAATCCGGTGGAGCACGGGGAGTGTTTCGTGACGCATGATGGTAAGGAAACAGATCTAGACTTGGGCCATTACGAGCGATTTTTGGATTTTGAGACTAGTCGGTTTTCTAGCGTGCTCTCTGGGGCGTTGTATCAGGAGTTGATTGATAAGGAGAGAAGTGGTGGTTTTCATGGTAAGACCGTACAGATGGTACCACATTTTACTGATTTGGTGCAAGAGAAGATTAGAAAGGCAAGTGAAGGCAGTGATATTCACATCGTGGAGATCGGTGGCACGGTAGGAGACTATGAAGGCCTAAGCTTTATCGAGGCGATTAGGCTGTTTGCGAATCGTGTCGGGCGCGAAAATTGTCTCTATGTACATGTGGTATATGTGCCATGGATTAATACTTCAAAGGAACTAAAGACGAAGCCGGCGCAAAATGCTTTGAAAGATCTGCGAGGGTTTGGGATTATCCCGGATGTGGTAGTTTGTCGGACGGAAAAGCCGGCACCAAGGAGCATTTGCGAGAAGATTGCAGCGTTTTCCGGAATTCCGAGCGAGGCAGTCTTGAATTTGCCAGATATTGAGAGCGTGTATGATGTGCCGTTTAATGTCTTGAAATCTGGCGTGCTAGAAATCCTGAATGATTTTGTTGGTGATGAAAGCGAGCCTGACATGAGCAAGTGGCACGAATTCTCGAGGTTGCGCGCGAAGGATTGGGCGAAGACGGTAAAAGTCGGCTTGGTAGCAAAATATGTGGGCAATGAGGACGCTTATATTTGTGTGACCGAGGCATTGAAGGCAGCTGCTGCCTGGAATAAAGTGAATCTAGAGATTGAATGGATTAATGCCGAGGAAGCGACCGAGAAAGACCTGCAGAAAGTGGACGGGATTGTCGTGCCGGGTGGATTTGGTGTGCGTGGTACGGAGGGCAAGATTAAGGCTGCGACCTATGCCCTGGAGAATGATGTGCCATATCTTGGACTTTGTTTGGGATTGCAGTGTGCCGTGATGGCTGCAGCGAGACGTGGGGGAGTCAAGGAAGCTGGTTCGGAAGAGTTTGGCGCGAGCGACGAAAATGGTAACAATGTAATTTACATTATGGAAGGCCAAAAAGGCAAAGAATCGACCGGTGGTACGATGCGACTAGGGGATTATCCGGCGAAATTAGTGAAGGATAGCAAGGTGGCGAAGATTTATCAGGATGAGGATATTATTGAGAGGCATAGGCATCGCTATGAAGTGAATCAGAAATTCTTGCCGGAGGTGGAGCAAGGGGGATTGGTAGTCTCTGGCGCTTCGCCGGATGGAAAACTGGTAGAGTTTGTGGAAGCGCCAAAGCACAAGTTTTTCGTAGCGACGCAAGCGCATCCAGAGTTCAAGAGCCGGCCACTGCATGTGCATCCACTGTTTATGGAGTTCGTGAAGAGTTTAAAATAGTCTTGTGGGGGGGGGGTGCATTATGTGCTACAATATATGGACTTAAACATCCATATATTATTTCTCTTACAAATTTGTAG
>CAZEVF010000024.1:0-8529 GCA_964515845.1 uncultured Candidatus Saccharibacteria bacterium
CACTACCTAGTACCTCCATGAGTTTTTTATTTAATCTTGGCACCTTGGGTGTCGCTATGTAGTTTCGTATATTGTCCTACCAATATAACTACGCATTTCTATATACCAAAACGCTTATACAAAAAGCGACACCGCAAGGTGTCTAATGCCATTCACAATCGTAGGAGTAAATCAAATCTACCCAAAACGTCTTGTTTAGCGGTGTCGCTCAATAGACATTTTATGTATGATAAGATAACTCTACGATTGTAACTGAAAGTACAAATCAAAAACTGATTGTGATAACATTAGACATATCTATTATATCACGCTTATGGCGAAATCACCAAAAAAGTGTTGTAAAACTTACAACACTTTTTCTTGCCTCTTTACTCTTCGTCTTCGACCAGTTGGAGATGGGCTTCTTCGAGCTGATTCTCGTCAACGCGCGATGGCGAATTCATCATCAGGTCGACACCCGAGCCGTTCTTCGGGAAGGCGACAATGTCGCGAATATTGCTCAGACTCTCCAGAACCATGAACATGCGATCGATGCCAAAAGCACAGCCAGCATGAGGAGGAGCGCCGAACTTAAAGGCATTCAGCATGCCACCGAATCGATTTGCCACCTCTTCCTTGCCGTATCCGAGAATCTCAAAAGCTTCATACATAATGTCTGGATTATAATTACGGACGGCACCCGAGCAAATCTCGTAGCCATTCATCACCATGTCGTACTGGTCAGCCATGATTTCCAGCTTATCTTCAGTTTCGCGTAGGGCCTTCAGGCCACCCTTTGGCATCGAGAAAGGATTGTGGCAGAAGTCGAGCTTATCAGAACCGTCGTCCCATTCGTAAAATGGGAAATCTACGATCCAACAAAGCGCCACCTTATTATCATCTTTCAGGTTCAAAGCATCGGCAAAAACAATGCGCATCTGCCCGAGAACTTTGTTCACCTTTTCGCGCTCATCAGCGCCAAAGAAGATCGCGTCGCCGTCCTGAGCGCCAGTCAATTCGCGAATCTTCGCCAGCTCTTCAGGCTTGAGGAACTTTGCGACTGGGCCACGAGCATCGCCAGCCTCACAGATGAGATAAGCGAGCCCACCGGCGCCATGCTTGCGCGCTAGATCCGTGAATTCGTCGATCTGCTTGCGCGTAAACTGTGCACCACCAGGTACACAAATTGCTTTGACGCAGGGCGATTGGAAGACTTTGAACTCGCAGCCTTTCAAAGCATCCGTCAGATCGACTAGTTCCAAGCCGTACCTGAGGTCTGGCTTATCGATACCGTATTTTTCCATCGCCTCACGATAAGGAATGCGTGGCACTTCTGTGCTGACTAGTTCCTTGTCAGCAAATTCAGTCACCAGGCGCTTAATGAGTGGCTCCATCGTCTCGCGTACTACTTCACCATTATCGACAAAGGACATCTCGAGGTCGAGCTGATAGAAATCGCCGTAGAGTCGGTCGGCACGAGGATCTTCATCGCGAAAGCACGGGGCGATCTGATAATATCTCGGCACGCCACCCACCATCAAAAGCTGCTTGAATTGCTGTGGAGCCTGAGGCAGAGCGTAAAATTCGCCCGGATGTAAACGTGATGGCACGAGAAAATCGCGCGCACCTTCTGGCGAAGAGTTAGCTAAAATCGGCGTCGTCACTTCGATAAAATCATGCTCATCCATGTAATCACGCATGAAGCGATAATATTTAGCGCGACGCTGCAAAATCTTCTGCATCGACGGTCGGCGTAGATCGAGATAGCGATATTTGAGGCGCATTTCCTCGCTAGAAGGGTCACCTTCGTCATGAGTATTGACCGGCAAAGGCTCGGAACGATTAATCAGCTCGAGATGATCGACGACGATCTCGATATCTCCGGTTTCGATATTCGGATTCTTGAGCTCGGGCGCACGTTCGCGTACTTTACCCTCGGCCGAGATGACGAACTCATCGCGCAAGGTTTCGGCGACCTGGAAAGCTTCAGGCGTATCTGGCGTAATAACGAGCTGGATGATTCCCTCGTGATCGCGCAAATCAATAAAAATCAAACCACCGTGGTCGCGTCGGGAATTGACCCAACCGGCAACTTTTACTTTTTGTCCAATTTCTGTCTTCAGTTGTGTTGATAAACTTCTCATAGGCTATATTATAGCACAAACTCCCCTGTTCTGGGAAAAAATTTGAGGCTGAGTCGTCAAAAGCTAGGCCTTCAGCAGGCTATACTCTCAGTATAGCACACATGCCGAATAATGTCAAGGAGTACGGTTCTTTTCGGCTTTATTGACAGCCCAGTATTCCACGTCGACAAAGCGATCGGTCGCATAGACTAAGCGATTATCTTCGGAGAAAGTCCGGACATTTTTATTAAAATAGTAAGTCAAGCTGGCTTGATAGATCCCGATGGCTGGCACGTCGGTCACCCACTGTTTCAGGAAGGTCTCATATTTCGCCACGCGTAATGATTCATTGAGGGTACTACGCGCCGCCAGAATGAGATCATCGACGAGCGCGCTGCGATAGTCCGAAAGGTTGAGCCCGGAAGTCGTGGCCTGCGATGAGTGATAATAGGCGAAAAGGTCTGGGTCGGCGCCAAGCTCGACTTCGTAGAGCAGGATGTCATAATTACGCTGACGGATGACGTTGATTAGGAAATCTTGACCCGGAGTATAGACCGAAAGCTCGACGTTAAATCCGAGCTGCTCGAGCTGAAGCTCCATTTCGTTCGCTAACTCTGGGAAATAGCCTGTGCTAATCGTGACGAGATTTAGCGTCTGGCCAGCAGCGCCCTGCTCGATAATGGTACTGCGCGCTGCATCAGGGTCATAAGCCGGGAGCTCGGGATAGGAATTAAGCTGGATCTCGGACTGGAGAATCGGATAGTCTAACGGCTTTTCGCCACTTAGAACCGAGCGAATTTGGCTCATGCTGAGGCCACGCTGGATCGCTTGGCGCACAGAGAGGTTTGATAGCAGAGGACTGGAGGTATTCAGGAAGGCATAGACACCGTTCGCAATCGTAGTCTGTTTCTCATAAATTTGGTTCGGCGATAGGAGCTCGCTATCCATCGCCGAAAGCTCGGCCGTCGCCGTCACTTCGCCAACCGAAAGCGCCTCGACGATGCTAGGCGCATCATTATAGGTGTGGACTGCGAAACTATTGAGCATTGGCACCGTTCGATAATAATTCTGGTTGGCCGTGAGGTAAATAATTTTCTCACCATCGTTAGTGATGTTCTGGGCTGCATTAAAAGTGAAAGCGCCGGAAGTGACTGGATTATTACTAAAGGAATGTTCGAGCAGCTTACTCGGAGGAACGTCGGACAAAATATGCGCCGGCAAAACCGGAATAATTAAGGTCGCTGCGAAATCAGCATAGGAAGACGGCAAAGTGAAAACTAGCGAATTGTCGATACGCTCGACTTTGACGCCGGAGAAATTTGAGGCAAAAATTGTGTTGACATTCGAATTCTTGATTAAATCGAGCGTGAATTCCACGTCGTCCAGCGTAATCGGCTCGCCATCCGACCATTTTAGGCCGCCTTTGAGCGTGACGGTCCAGGTCTTCGCCGTCTCGTCGGGTACAATCGAAGACGCTAGGCCTAGCCCGACATGGCCAGAGTAGTCAATCGTGGCCAAGGTTGAAAACATAAGCTTTGACAGTACTTTTTCGCTATTCGTGGTGGCGAAAAGTGGGTTAAGCGAGTTAACTTTACCAATGGTAGCCTCGATATAAGTACCCCCGTCAACGTAAGCCTGGACCGAGTAAGATTTGCGATACCAAAAAGCTTGCGTCAGCGCCAGAGAGATAATCACGACGATGAGTAGCGCCCATTCTAAGATCAAGAGGCGCACACGACGAGCATTCGGCAAGCGGCTGATGAGGTTCTCGCGAATATGTTCTTTGCTTCCCTCCTTGGCCTGCGCCGAAAAACGTTCCCACTTTCGCGCAATCTTTTGCCCACGTTTTTTGAAAGTTTGTTTCATAATCTTAGACGAAGTTTAGCTCCTAAGCCGTCGGAATAAGCAAGAGGCACAAAATCGAAACCAAGAAAACCACGACGCAGACAATCGTCGCGTTAAATAGCGAGCGCTCGAGACCACGACGTGTCGTATAGAGCTCACCGGATGCACCGAAACCTGCGCCTAGCGAGGCACCACGCTGCTGCAAAAGAATCAGCAAAATCGATAAGATCGCCGAAATCAAAGTTAAACTCTGAAAAAATGTTCCCAATTCCATATTACTATCTATTATACGCTGGCATCAGTAAATTGACAAGGCTGTTTATGACCGTGAGAACGAGGCTAGAGGCGACCATGCCCCAGAAATCCATCTCGACTCCTGGCACAATATAGAGAGTCAGGGCGACCATCGCGACGTTGATGACGATAGTAGAAATTCCCATGGTGACAATAGCGAGAGGTAGGACCAGTAGCTTGGCTAGAGGCTTAACGATGGAATTGACTAGCGAAAAGACTAAGCCAGCAGCAGCGTAGAGCAGCCAAGGCTGAGAAAAGTTCTCGGTCGAGGTGACTTTGCCAAACCAAGTAATACAAAGATACATGCCGAGGCTAGAACCAACCCAGCGTAGCAAAAAGACTAAGATTTGCTTTTTAATCATGGTTTTATTTTATCATATTTAATGATTTTCCGGGCGTTTTCTGCTAGCGCAACATCTTTTTGCGCTTAAGCAGAGTGTGATAAGTGATCGCAAAACGATGAGCCTCGTCGTCAATCCGGGCGATTAGTTTAGCGATATGCGAATCGCTGGGTAGATTGAGCGTACGGTAGCCTTCAGCCTCTGGGACGATAATTTTCACCATAGCATTGCGCCCATGGTCGCCGGATTTATCGCGCCCGATGACGGCGATTTGGTGTTGCCAAAGTAGATCTTTGACGGCGTTAACTTGGCCGATGCCACCATCGAGAATAACTAAGCTCGGGAAAGGCCATTCTTGATGCTTTAAGCGTCGCTCGATGACTTCGCGTAGGCTCGCTGTATCGTCGTTGCGCTGCTGGCGCAAACGAAATTTGCGATATTCGGAGCGATCCGAAGCGCCGTTACTAAAAACTACCATGGAGCCGACGGCGTTGGTACCAGATTGGTGTGAAATATCATAGCCTTCGATGCGTTTCGGGGGCTCTGGCAGACGCAACATCATTTGTAGATCGGTCAAAGCATGATCCGAAGAAATATCGAGAAACTCTTTGTCGGAAAAGACGATTTTCTTTTGGAGCTCACGCAAACCGAGCAGCTGCCCCCTCAGCTCAGCTGCTTCCTCAAATTTCTCTTCGCGCGCAGCCTTTTGCATCTGCTTTTCTAGTTCTTTTAGCAAAGTATGACGGCCACCTTCTAGGTACAGCCTGAGCTTGCGCAAATTCTGCTTGTATTCTTTCGGCGTGGTCTTGCCGATTTCGATACCTGGGGTCAAGCCAAGGTCAGTATTAAGGGTCTTTTTGCCATCATATGGTTTATCATAATACGGGAAAATTCGACGCAAAATACGCAATGCTTTCTCGACGGCCAGTTTACCATAAAATGGCCCGATATAAGTCGCCTTGTCGTCTTGGGGTGTGCGCGTAAAACTAACATATGGAACTTCAGACTTCATGTCTATGCGAACGTAATTAACCGTCTTGTCATCGCGCAGCAAGATATTCCATTTTGGCATATAGCGCTTGATCATTTCTGATTCAAGGAAGAGCGCATCCATCTCAGTGTCGACTACAATCCAATCGGTATCAGCGATTTCACGCACTAGAGCTTCGGTCTTAGGATCTTTCTGAGTTTTATGAAAATATTGGCGCACACGGTTCTTAAGTACGGCAGCCTTGCCAACATAGATCACCTCGCCTTTGGCATCCTTATGGAAATAAACTCCCGGGGAAGCTGGCAAAGTCTTTAGCTTCTGCAAAAGTTGGTCACGCATTTCGGGCGTAACGCTAGGGTCTAAGTCATAGACTGGGGCAGAATCCGACATGATAGCCTTTCGGTTATGAGTTTAGAGTGAGATCCGTCGATTGATAATCGTGATAATAGCGCACGAATTCAGCCGTAAACTTCAGTACACAATAATCTGGATCGGTATTATTTTCGTAGAAAAGCAGATCCATGTCACGCCAGACTTCGTCTTTGACGGCTTGATCATAAATCACCTCAACCGTGCCAGTAAAGGCCACTCCATGATAGAGTGCGCGATCATAGAAATAAAGGCCGGCCTTGGGATCTTTGAGTAGAGCCTGAACTTTCTGAGACTTCTGGTTGGTAGTGAGATAAAACTCCGTTAATCCTTGGCGCTTGCGTGGATTCAACATCGTGCGCGTGGTCGGAAAACCATTACGATCAACAAAACTCAAGAAGCAAACATCTTGACGATCCACGAGGGTGGCAATATTTTTTTCTAACTCTTCCATATATTTTATTGTAACATGAATCACCTACGATACACCGAAAATTCGCTAGCGTAGCCAGGTAAAACGATAATTCTCGAAGTAATTTGTCTGTTCGAGGATACGTCGCCAATGTGCAAAAGAAAAACGAGTTTATTCTTCATCGCCAGCGTACTTCTGCACCCGAATCAGAAATTCATAGAGCACAGCAAAAGCCAATTCGTCATGAATCGTACTTGGAACTTTCGCGTTAAAGCAGGCGTCGATGATTTCTCGATAAATAATTTGGTAATTCTGTGGAGTTTTCTCATCCCAGACCCACCAACAAAATCCCCGGAAATTCGAAGTGCGAAAATCGAGCTGGCTTTCCGAAGTATCGACAATGATCGGCTGACCTTCGTGCAAAATGACATTGCTGAGGTTCAAATCAGTATGCGCGAAAGTCGGGTTCAATGAGACGACAATATCCGTTAATCTCGCAAAACTCGCTTTTAGACGAACGAGATCGATGGGTAATATTTTTTGTCGCGCCGTCGAGTCGGAGTAACGCTGGATCTCTGATTCGAAACTTTGCCAGAGACGCGCTAGACGCCCAGGTAGGTCGATTTTACCGGTTTGATTAGAAAACTGATTAAGCGCGCTGCCGATCTGACGACCAAGCCGAATTACTTCGGATGGCGAGAACTGAGTTATCGCCTCGGCGAGGTTTGGGCCAGAAATGTATTCGTAGGCGCAACAAGTGGCATCGAGCGCCAGCAAATATTCGAGGTGCTGGATTTTAGCAGTAGGCACTCCAAGATCGCAGTAGGTTCCTTCAATCTTTAGGAGTCGTTTAGTTTGATCCCCCGAGTATTGCTTCAAAAAGTACTTCGTCTTGCCCTTGGTCACAACATAGCTAGCGACACGAGAATGTCCACGGAGCTCCGGCGTTAAAATTGCGCCATGAAGCCAATTCACCTGATTCAATAAAAAATCTTGCCTATGATCTCGTTCCATTCTAAAAACCTTGCTATATATTATATATCAAAATAGCCTCCCGAGTAATAAAGGAGACTATTATATTAGCGCTGTGCTTTTAGGATTGCGCGATTTGGCGCTTTTGGACCGAAAACTCTCCGTCGTCGTAATGGATTCCCTGTTCAATATTGACGAGAATCGACGGTAGATACGGAATAACATTCGGAGGCAGATTTTCCAAATCTGCCCAGAGTAGCTCTGCACATTTTTTCGGTTCCATAATCCTGGGCTCGCCCGAGTACGACTTAGCCGTGAAGATACCTTTATGATACTGTTCAGTAGTTTCGTCTATAAAAGTCAAAAACTGAATATCTTCGAGCCGAATCGTGATATCGATTTCCTCTTTGGCTTCCCGAATAATGCAACTCGACATTGATTCTCCCGGCTCAACATGGCCACTGGCTGCAAAGTCATACTTTCCGTCCATGTATCCCGTATTTTGACGAAGCTGCAAGAGTATTTGTCGCTTGCCGTCCTCGCCTGTACGGAATAGACATAAAAAGGCACACGCCGTAGTTTTGTAACGTTCTTTCATATATTTTACCTCCTCACTGAATCTGTCCTATGAAAATAATCAGCTGATATAATTATATCATGTAGTTAGTGTTTCAGCAATAGCTTTCTGTTCATTTGGACGCCATGACGACGAAAAGCCACCCGTTGGGGTGGCTTACTCGTATAATTTGGCACCTTGCTAGTTTCCCGCTTGTGGCAGTATAATCGCCGCTACTGGGCTTGACTTCTGTGTTCGGAATGAGAACAGGTATTTCCCCAGCGCTATGGGCACCAAACTAGTAGTGGGCAACTTTCTTAAAAAGAAAGTTTCCCAACGTTCAAAGAATAAGCTCTAATTTTTATCGAAAAGTGCGATTTCCGATAAAAATTGATATAAATTGAACGTCTTATTGATACCCATGAAGGTGTATGAAAATTGTAAAACGTCTTTCGGTGTCGAGCACCGATTGCTAGTTAAGTATACCAAGTCATCCCGGTTCTTGTCAAGTGTTTTCGACATAAAACCCGATGACTTGAGCATAAAAAGGCAATGGATCTTTTAGTACGCTTTGGCTCCACATGTTACCATGCTTCCACCTTGCGCCTATCAACCAGATCTTCTCTCTGGGATCTCATAGGGAATTC
>CAZEVF010000025.1:0-8140 GCA_964515845.1 uncultured Candidatus Saccharibacteria bacterium
AGTGACCTTGGGCTTATGAGTCCCACGCTCTAACCAGCTGAGCTACGGTACCACAGATTGTTATGATAGAAGGGACAGGAAAAGTAATCTCGCTACGCTCGATAACGAACCTAGGTTCGCATCCTGCACTTTTCTTTCGAAAAGTCTGTCTGCCACGCAAATGCGTGCCAGCCAGCCTTCTGGCGGAAGGGACAGGATTCGAACCTGCGAAGCTATTAACTTGCCGGTTTTCAAGACCGGTGCCATCAACCACTCGGCCACCCTTCCGTGTACCATTGTAACACGACCTGAACAGATATGCAACTTTTGCGCTAGGAATTATTCAGCATTCGTATGGACGGCCGTGACGTCATCCAAATCGTCAAGCGCATCGAGCAAGCGCTCTAGCTTCTCCACATCGTCACCAGCAACAGCAACGGTCGAGGTCGGAACATAACGCAGCTCGGCTGTAGTGACAGTGAGACCGGCGTCAAGCAAAGCCTGGCGTACTTTCATCAAGTCGCTCGGAGCAGTCATGATAATTAAGCCTTCTTCGCCCTCGTCGACGTCTTCGGCACCAGCGTCGAGCGCCTGCATCATCGCCTCTTCCCCACTCTCGGAAATCTCAATCCAGCCTTTGCGCGCAAATTGGAACATCACTGAACCAGGATCGGCCATACGACCACCGTTTTTCGACAAAGCATTGCGCACATCCGGCATGGTGCGATTCTTATTATCGGTCGCAACTTCGATAATGATGCCGACACCACCAGGGCCGTAACCTTCGTAAGTCTCCTCAATCAGCGCAGCTGCACTTTTATCGGCAACCCGAGCAATGGCGCGCTCAATATTAACCTTCGGCATGTTGGCCTGGCGCGCTTTCTCTAGCATCATGGCAAGAGACGGGTTCATATTCGGGTCGGTACCAGAGCGAGCAGCGATGGCGATTTGATTGGCAATTTTGGTGAAGAGAGCACCACGCTTCGCATCGACGACGGCCTTTTGGCGCTTGGTGGTGGCCCATTTACTATGTCCAGACATAAAATTTTCCCTGTTAACAAATATTAAATATTATTTACATTATACCATATATTCTGAGAAACTTCTGTGTTACAATAAAGCTTAAGAGGAGGACGATGAAAATTTGCATATGCTGTAGCCTGAGTTTTACCGAAAAAGTGCTCAAAGTCGCGAAGGAGCTGGAAAAATTGGGTCATGAGGTTTTATTGCCGAACGGTATCATCAATGATCTAGCTGGCCAGGAAAATTATGATCCAGTGAAGACCAAGCTCGAGACCGACCCTTATCATAAACATACGGATAAGATTCGGGAGTCGGACGCGATTTTGGTATGCAATTATGATAAGAAGGGTGTCAAAGGCTACATTGGAGCGAATACGCTTTGCGAAATGTTTGCTGCGTTTTATTTTAATAAGCCAATCTATACGCTCTTTGCTTTGCCGGACATACCCTACGCGAATGACGAGTTGCAGGCTTTTGGCGCAAAAAGTCTGGACGGCAAGCTCGAAAAGCTGAAGTAAGATTACTTCGTGCGCAGTGGGTACGTCCGACTGAACCTTGGCTATCTGAGAGGTCTAGCTTGGAATGGTTATATTTGGTCAAGCACTACGGTTGATAAAATTTGGGATAATTCTGGACTAGGCGTATACTACCTCGACCTTGATATTTCCAATCTTCGTGCGTCAGCTGGCCCTACGCATCGTTGGTACGTTTACCCAGTACGTTGTCTGGCTTCTGGCGCCTAGTTACCTAGTGTATCCGATTTCGCCATGCAACGCACGTTCATACCGAGGAAGAGATAGTCTCCAGACGTGCCGGGATATAAATATCCAAATGCATTAGATTGCATATTCGCCGCCACACCTTTACCATATTGCACGCTGGTCCAGAAGCGAGTTGCCTGATAGCCGTCGAACTTCATTCCTAAGCCGCCGTTACTGTTGCTGCGTCGAGTGACATTGCCAGAGCCAAATAAATATAGTGGGCTCATCGCAGTTGCTAATCTTTGCTCGGTAGTTATTGTAGTGTACACGAAATTTGCCCAGCTCGCATTGCGAGCATAGTCTGAATCATAACCATAAATACTAAATAGATTATAATAATCATTATTGTCTCTAAAGAGGTCTAGATTTTGTGGATAGCGTGAACCTCGAGCCACTTTCCAGCCTCTTGGACATATATCTGACTCATATTCTTTATAGCTAAGGCCAGGGTCGGCTTTGCCTGCTACCACTGAATTATAGGCGTAAAAGTTGCCAATGAGGTAATGAGAATCGTAGGTCTTGTTGGCTTCGTCCGTAGTCGAATCGGCCGTTGCCGTAAATGCTGCTGAGTGGTCGGAGACGTTAATAAACTTGCTAGGGCACTGGCTCGGGCTGCTATCTCTGCAACTAGTGGTTTCATTGTCGTTCGGTTGTCTGACGACGAACTTTCCTGGATTATATGAAGCTTGAGGAGCCTGGCCATAGTCCATAGTGTCTTCTATATGATAGACTTCTGTTGTCGTCCCCACCTCCGGTCTCCATGCTTCGGTGACGTTAGAATCTTCTGGAGTTAGAGCAATATCAGGAGAAAGGTCTAGGTCTAGGTTCTGTGTCATCCAACAATTCCCGTCTTTGAGTTTGGCTACCCAGTAGATCGTGTTGTCACGCTTATCTACCAGTTGTCCTTCTTCATGTTCTTTAGCTGAAGCACAGATTTCTGGTGTCATTTCTTGCATATAGTAGATTTGATTAAACCCAGACAGTGCAATCGGGTTAGCTACAGCTGAGACAATCAGGCCATTCTGGTAAGCCCCAGCTGGCAGGCTAGCATCAGCAGCTACGGCAATGTTGAGTTTATATTCGTCATTACTGCTAGTAGCTGAGACGGAGTGGATATTAGTACTAGTTGGATTCATTAGTCCAGTATAAACTGTCTCAGCTGTGCCACCACTAGGATCAGTTAAAGCGTAACCCCAAGTGTTAAGATTGGCTGTGCTAGCTAGGTAGTTACTAGCCGTGGTATTAGTGGTTAATGGTTTAATGCTATAGCTAGTATCACTCGTCGCATTACTATAGGCTAGGCTTTCGTCAACTTGCTTTAGTTCATTGGTTTGGTCAACGGTGGCAAGATAAAGTGAATAACCAGTCGTATTATTGGTCGATACTTTTACCTTAGCACTACCAATCCCAAGACTACCAGTACTGTTCGGTGTTAAATCAATATCAATACTATCAGACAAAGATAGAGAGATCATACTGTAAAGATAGGCTGTGGTCTTGGTTGAAAGGTTGCTGGTCATAGTTACGCCTTCGCCTTCGGCTGCGTCGACCTTGGGTGGAGTAACTGGGCAGGCCAACATAATCAAGAGTAAGCTTGTTCCCAGTAGACTACCTAGCCCAAATATGCTAAGCTTGCTGGCCTTTAGCACCCTCCTTGCGTCATTATGTTTTGTCTTCTTCTGTCTTCCCATACTGGGTTACCTCCTAGACCTTAGCAATCAAAAAGTCAGGCTTAGTGGTTAGTAAACTTATTCTTCACAGTCATAACTACTTGGCTGGACCGGGTCCGAATCACGGTCCGTAGGACTCGATTCGGAGAGGTCCACCAGACTATGTAGAATAAGTTTACTAACATACTATGGCTTTTTACTTTTTTGATTGCTTAATTATGTATTTATGAGCTCATGACGCCGGCTTTTTGCTGTTTGTCCTACTATGTTTAATATAACTACTGAAGCTAAAACTTAGTTGACACTAGAGGGTTCGCTTCATTTTTCTATATTAAAACCAAAAAGGGCGCCATGAGGTGTTACCATAACGCCGTAGCGACTGTACAAAACAAAACACTAGGGGTTATACTCATGACACCCTTAATAATGTTTTATTTTGGACTTAAAAAACTAATAAAAACAATCGCTTATTCGCGTTATGGTAACAATTTTATTATATCACGCCTATGCCATTCCACGCAATTATTTGTTGTATTTTTAACAACGCTCCGAAACATTTAGGAACTAGACGCCAGAAGCCAGACAACGTACTGGGAAACCATAGTAGCGATATGACGGGCCGAGCGATGAGTAGAGACTGAAAGCATTGAAAGCGAAGTAGTACGCGCCGAGGCCAGCTGAGTCCCAAACTTGGTCAGATGAGACAGCTAACCAATTGTAGCCGAGAAGACCTAAGTACCACGAGAAACCACGACCCAGATTAACAAACCCACTGCGCACGAAAAAAATACTACCTTGTGAGTAGTATCATTCTGTTCTCCGTGGTGCCCGAGACAGGGGTTGAACCTGCACTCGATTGCTCGAACTAGCACCTGAAGCTAGCGCGTCTGCCAATTCCGCCACTCGGGCATGGTTTTAGTATAACACACTTACAGAGGTGAGTTAAGTATTGACTTTTTTGATGATGTGTGCTATAATGGAGGTATAGGCATCTTTTGTATGTATGCCTGGGATTTTGGTAGCTTAAGTTTAGCAAAAGGGGTGAAAAAATGAAAGAAAAGCTAAAACTTTATTTAACAAGAGTGTTGGCATCCGTCCTTATCTTAATTTCGATTGCGTTTATTGGTTATGCAATTGTAACCGTTGACGGTTCGATTGCTAAGAGGTTGGCGCTGCTGATAACCGGTGCCTTACTCGTCGCTTTAATCTATCCGTGTCTGCTATCACTAATTGTGGGAGACCTGTATATGACCGTACGCTTTCACTATTATGAAGAAAGGTATCGGGAATATAAGAGACGGCGACAGGTTATTGGTTGGATGAAGGACGATGATAATCCGAAGCGAGTAGCTTATCGCAAAACGGTGAAAAATTTTTGCCAACTTTTGGCGATGTATCTTGCCGTTGCATCACCGATTATCATCTTTATAGCTGGTGTTGCCATAAAATGTACGATTGGCAGCAATGGCGATAAGGACCTCGGGGGAGCTATCATGGTGGCTGGAGCTTATGCCGGCGCGATGATATACACTATGCTCTTCAAAGCATACATAGAGCTCCGGACCGAAAATCGCGTTCGATAAGAGAATGCGATATAATATTAAAATCAAAATCCCACACAGTTTCCTTAGTTTTAGCTCCGGTCATCGAACCGGAGCTAATCTTTTGTCTTAATGCAACTTAGCTGCCGGGGGGAGCTTGGCATCCTTCAGGATGGGCTCGAGCTCTTTTTCCTCGAGCGTTTCGTGCTTCAGCAGAGCTTCAGCTAGCTTGTCGAGTACGGCAGTATTTGCCTTTAGCACGGCTTCGGCGCGCAGAGAAGCTTCGTCGGAAAGTTGCTTGACCTCTTGGTCGATGAGCTCGGCTGTTTTTTCTGAGTACGGCTTACTGGTGGCGATTGTATAATAGCCCTTGTCGCCTTCTGGGAAGACGAGGTTGCGCGTCTGCTTACCCATTCCCTCTTCGACGACCATTTCTTTGCTCAGCTCAGCGACATTCTGCAAATCGGAGGCTGCGCCAGTAGTGACGGCGTCTTCGCCAAAAATGAGCTTCTCGGCGATGCGTCCACCCATGGCACGAGCGAGAATATCTTTCAACTCATAGATACTCTTATAGCTACGGTCTTCTGGAGGTAGGAACCAAGTGACACCACCGGTGCGCCCACGAGGGATAATCGTGACTTTATGCACGGGGTCAGAATCTGGCAAGACATGGCCGACGATGGCGTGACCAGCTTCGTGGTAGGCCGTCAGCTTGCGTTCTTGGTCGTTCATGACCTTGCTCTTGCGCTCTGGCCCAATGGCGACGCGCTCGAAAGCTTCGGTGAGGTCAGAATTGGTAATTTCCTTATGACCTTCGCGTGCAGCCGTGATGGCGGCTTCATTAGCAATGTTGGCGAGGTCGGCGCCAGAGCTACCGGCAGTTTTTGCAGCGAGCGCATCGAGATTAACATCCTTCTCGGTAGGTTTATTTTTAAAATGAACCTTGAGGATCTCGAGGCGATCCTTGCGCTCAGGCAGAGTAACGTTCACATGGCGATCGAAACGACCCGGACGAAGTAGAGCTTTATCAAGCATGTCGACACGGTTCGTCGCAGCGATAACAATCACGCCAGAATCATTGTCGAAGCCGTCCATCTCGACGAGGATTTGGTTCAGGGTCTGCTCGTCTTCGCGACCAGCGCCACCACGCGCGTCACGTTTGTGAGCGACGGCATCAATCTCATCGATAAAGATAATACTAGGGGCGTTTTTCTTGGCCTTAGCGAAGAGATCGCGCACACGAGAGGCACCGACGCCGACGAACATTTCTGCAAACTCCGAACCAGAGATACTAAAGAACGGAACCGAGGCTTCGCCAGCCACAGCGCGCGCCATGAGAGTTTTACCAGTGCCCGGCTCACCGGCTAGCAAGACACCACGAGGAATCTTAGCACCGAGCTTTTCGTATTTCTTTGGTTCTTTGAGGAAGTCGACGATTTCAGTCAGATCTTGCTTGGCTGCTTCGTTGCCGGCAACGTCAGTGAAGAGGACTTTTTTCTTGTCGGGACCGTAGAGCTTGGCCTTGGCCTTGCCGAAGCCCATGGATTGATTGTTCATGGATTGGGCCTGGCGCATCATTGAACTGAAGAAAAGAATCACAATAATAACAGGGACGGCAATGATTGCGATGTCGAGAGCGTAGTCCCAGAAGTTGGAAGCCTCGATATATTCGATAACGGGGTACTTTTCTTGGCATTTGGCTAGCTCATCGCCGTTCAGAGTGGCGCATTGGTCGATCAGACCCTGTTCATAAAGTGTGCCAGAAGGATCCTTGCGCGAAGTCTGGGTATAGTGATCTTCCCCCTTGAGGGTGATGCGTAGATTGCTGCCCTCGACGGTGATCTTGGCAATATTGCCATTGTCGTCGTTAGCGCGCGCGATGACGTCAGAAAGAGGGACTTCTTCGATGACACCCTGGGGCGCAGCCAGCGAGGCGAGGCCCATGCAGCATAGAATCAGCAAAATTGTAAAAACGAGCCAGCGAAATAGACCGTTACTCTTGGCTGGTTTTTTCTTCGTGGTTTGTGGCACAATACCTCCTCTTTCGGTAATAATATATTATGATTATAACTCTAGTTAAACTACTCTTAATTTTATCACGGTATAAGGGGAGAGTCAAATATGGTTTGGGAGAGTCTGAGATTTTAAAGTTGGGTTAAGAATGCTAAGACTTATGCTATACTGTTTTTATGAAAGTAGATCAGCAATTGTATCTTGCCTCGAGCTTTCGTGGTCCGGGTGTAGATGCAATGATTATGGAAGATATCGAGAAATTAATTGGAAAGCAGCCTAATGAAATTAGTATAAGCTATATCACAACTGCTGGAAACTTACACCCTACAAATCAACGAAGCTGGATTGATGAAGGTCGGGAAATCTTAAAAAGGCATGGTTGGGAAGTTTTTGACTACGACATTGAAGGAAAAGACGAAGCTGAGGTTGAAAAAGAAATTTCTGAGAGAGATGTAATTTTTGTGCAGGGTGGAAATAACTTTTATCTGCTTCAGCAAATGCATAATTGTAACTTTCGCGAAGTTTTAGGTCGCGCTTTAGCGAAGGGTGTGCCGTATATCGGTGAAAGCGCTGGGGCGATTGTTTGTGCTAAAGATTTGACGATGCAAAAATATATGAGTGGTGACCTGGCAAATGTCGTGGAGCTGGATAACTATACCGGATTGGGGTTAGTGAACTTTTTGATTAAGCCACATTGGAACCGTGTAGGCGCAAAACGAGAGAAGTTTTCCAAGTTTCTGCGAGAAAATCCAGAAGAATTTTATAGTATCAAGCAGCCAATTATATGCTTGAATGATAATCAGGTAATTCGAGTTGATGGGGAGAATTTCCAGATTTGGGAAAGTAGCGCAGAATAGTGACACTATGGAACTTAGGCGCCAGAAGCCAGACAACGTACTGGGAAACCGTACCAACGGTGCCCAGGACCACCAAGACCGTATAGCTCGGTAGCATCGAATGAAACGAAGGTAGCAGTTGCCGTTAAGGTATTGCTATACTCCAATAAAAGATCAGACCAAATATAATTATAAATCCCGGCCTGCCTTAAAAATAAGCTACCTAAACGTATACTTCCACTGCGCACGAAGTAAAGACTTTCTATATCCCAAAATCCATCAACTTGGTATCTTTGAGCTTTCTGGCGTAGAGCATA
>CAZEVF010000026.1:0-7632 GCA_964515845.1 uncultured Candidatus Saccharibacteria bacterium
AAAGTTAATACGTCTTTGCATATAGCAATACCTCCTAGACCTAAATATTTTGTATATTGTCTTTTGTCTCGTGGTGCCCCAAGATACCTTATGCTTTTTGTCCTACTACATAACTACCCAACTTGTCTATGCCTTGTGCCTAAACAAAAAGGGCACCACGAGGGTGCTATCACTCCATAACAACGATTGCATAAACAACACATTGATGGGGACCTCACGGTGCCCTTGTTAATGTGTTATCCACGCAATTGTCTAATACATCGAAAAAACAATCGTATAAATTATAAAGTGATAGCACCTTTATTATATCACGCTAATGACAGAACAACCAAATATTCGTTGTACTTTTTACAACAACCAGATTCACTTAACTTGCTCTTTTATCTAATACTGGGCAACTAGGCGCCAGAAGCCAGACAACGTACTGGGAGACCGTACCAACGGTAATTTGGGCCAAACGACGAGTGTATATCTACGCTATTGTAGTCAAGATAGTATGCGCCAGCTGAAATGGGATCCACAAAATCGCCGGATATGCTTGACCAGTTAGACCCATTGAAATCGGCACCACTTAGAAAGCCGAGGCTTAGACCAACGTACCCACTGCGCACGAAGTAAAGATAGGATCGTGCGCAGTGGGATGATTTATCCCGTCAGTGGCTATATTAGGAGTGGAGGCGACTATGGCTTCAGTTGGTCGTCAGCTGCTACTGACAAATTCTGGACTAGTACTGGTCGTTCTGGCGCGCATCCTCTTGGCATTAGCGTGACCTTGCTCTATCCGTCATACGGCCCCGATGGCCGTGAATATGGTCTCCCAGTACGTTGTCTGGCTTCTGGCGCCTAGTTCCTAAGAGTTAAAATATACGAAATCTTGTTTTGTCCTCGAAAAAACCACAAAACCATTGACAAAATCAACAATCTGTGCTACAATGGAAGGATAGACTATGATTCGGTGGGGATTGGACCTTAAAATTAGGACATACCTCACCTCTTTTTAAGGAGGGAATGTGATGAAATTTTTCAAGAGTTTTTGCGCACTATTGACTGGCTCGGCCTTAATCGGGGGATACTTGGCGTTTGCGGCCTTTTCTCAGCCGGCGAGCGTCGCCTTGGCAGCTCCGAAATTTGACTATGGTTTCGATTCGAACGATATCTTCTATTACGCTGATGAAAAACCGGCCGATTTGGAGACACCACCTCTTTTCGAGGAAATACCGAGCGAACCTTTTGGCATGAATGTGCTTTTCGACGATGAGCAATATGGCGACGAGCACGAATCTCTGCGCATCAGTACCGTCGAAAACGCCACGCTGGAGGATTTTTCGACAGAAATCGAGAGCATCTCGGACGGCGAACATTACCAGCTGATGAACCTGTTTCACTATACGGTCGATTCGGCGCATGCTGGCCAGAACGCGACGGCTCGCGACGTAATCCTGACCTTATCCTTTCCGGAAAATGTCAAAGACGGCGATGAGATTAAAATTGTCTCGATGATAAATTATGTTGATTACGCCGGAGAGCCTCACCGTGTAGTAGCCGAACTCCCCGTTAAGGTTGAGAGCAAAAGTACTGTTTTCGAAAATATCAAGATTTTGCCCCTGGCCGAGAGTTTGGAGTCTGAAGAAATAGTTACCATGGAGAATGACCAAACCTATCTCTTACAGACGCGCACTTATCATGGTACCTCTGGTAATATACCAGCCATCGTCACTAGAGCCGAAGGCCAAACCGTGGTTTTCGTGGCTTTGGATGAGATCGGCCGAGGGCACGACGCAGCTGGCGAAATCTACCTTACATTGGCGACGCGATCAAATTATTCGACGGCAGTTTACATGTTGATAATAGCTTGTGGATTGCTGGTGGTTCTGAACGTTGTTATCTTCATCGTTAGACATAAGAAAAAGAGCTAGGGAGGTTTAGTCTGATTAGGGGCGTCGACGAGGCGCTCCCTTTTCATGTCCACTAATCATTCGTACCACGACCTAGAAATCTTCAGTTTTTATAGTATAATAATATATATGCCTAAGTTTGAATTAGTCTCAAAATATCAGCCGACCGGCGATCAGCCTTTTGCCATCAAACAGTTGACCGAAGGCCTGAAAGCTGGCGTGCGCGAACAAACTTTGCTCGGCGTGACTGGCTCGGGCAAGACTTTTACCATGGCGAATATCATCCAGAACGTCCAGAAACCGACCCTTATCCTCGCCCATAACAAAACTTTGGCTGCTCAGCTCTACGCTGAGTTTCGCGACTTCTTCCCGAAGAACGAAGTCCATTATTTCGTCTCTTACTTCGATTATTACCAGCCAGAGGCCTATATCGCCTCGACCGATACTTATATCGAAAAGGACTCGGCCATCAACGACGAAATCGACCGTCTGCGCCACGCTGCGACCGTCGCGCTACTGACTCGACCGGATACGATCGTCGTCGCCTCGGTGTCCTGTATTTATGGCATTGGCTCGCCGGACCATTACACCGAGATGTCTCTGCCTCTGATTAAAGTCGATGGGCAGTGGCGCATCGCCGGCACGAGCGAATGGTGGGGTAATGTCTCCGAGGAGGATAGTAATGGCATCTTTTCGCCGAAATTGCTAGTCAATTCTCTGACCCAAGCCAACGGTTCGCTCAGCCAGCAGAATTTCATCATCTATCTCGTCGCCATGCAATATCATCGCAATGATTTAGCTTTTGAGCGAGGCAATTTCCGGGTGATGGGTGACACGATCGACCTTTTTCCAGCCAGTGGGGAATGGGCCTATCGCTTCGAGTTTGGTTTCGATACTCTCGAGACGGTGCGCATTATTGATCCTCTGACGGCCGAGACGCGCGAGAAGCCCGACCGAGTCCATATCTTCCCGAACACTCACTATGCTACTCCGAAGGACCAGCTGGAGCGTGCACTTGAGACGATTCAAGTGGAGTTCGATGAGCGCCTGAAATATTTCGAGAAGCATAATAAATATCTCGAAGCTCAGCGTCTTAGCCAGCGCACAAAATACGACCTCGAGATGCTGAAAGAGACCGGCTTCGTCAAGGGCATCGAGAACTATTCGCGTCATCTCGACGGACGCAAAGCCGGCCAGCCCCCAGCCACCTTAGTAGACTTTTTCCCGAAGGATTTCTTGCTCCTGGTCGACGAGAGCCATATGACCTTGCCTCAGGTGCGAGGCATGTATAATGGCGACCATGCGCGCAAAATGACCTTGGTCGAGTACGGCTTTCGGCTGCCGAGTGCGCTCGACAATCGCCCTCTGACTTTTCCGGAGTTCCAGAAGCGCATTCACCAGGCGATTTACGTCTCGGCCACGCCGGGCGAGTACGAGCTCGAGAATTCGCCAGAGCCAGCGCAGCAGGTGATTCGTCCGACCGGCCTGCTCGATCCAGAAATCGAGGTGCGCCCTAGCGAAGGCCAGATTGACAACTTGATGCAAGAGATCGAAAAGCGTGTCGCGAAGAATCAGCGTACGCTCGTCACGACCTTGACTAAGCGTATGGCCGAGGATTTGACCGATTATCTCAAGGAACGCGATATTAAGGTCGCATATATTCATTCCGATATTGATACCTTAGAGCGAGGCGACATCCTGCGCGACTTGCGCGCCGGAGTTTATGATGTACTCGTCGGAATTAACCTCTTGCGCGAAGGCCTGGATCTACCCGAGGTCTCGCTGGTAGCAATTCTCGATGCTGATAAAGAAGGATTTTTGCGCAGCGAAAGCGCCCTGATCCAGACAATTGGCCGAGCTGCGCGCCACGAGAACGGCCATGTGATCATGTACGCCGACAATATCACCGAAAGCATGGAAAAAGCGATTTCCGAGACGAACCGTAGGCGCGAGATCCAGATGCAATATAACATCGAGCATAATATCACGCCCCATTCGGTGAAAAAGGACATTTCGGCTGGACTACGCGCGATTATCCCTGAGAAAGAAGAAGTAGCGCGCCTCGATCTGAAGCGTATTCCGAGGGAAGAATTGCCTAGCTTGATCAAAGAACTTCAATCGCAAATGCAGCTCGCTGCAGCCAACCTCGATTTCGAAAAAGCAGCCATGCTACGCGACCAGATTAACGAAATCAAAGAACAGGGGCAGAAAAAGCGCTAAAGCTATTGACTTTTTCACGAATCTGTGCTACGATGAGAAGATAAGGCAAAGTTACAGGGCGAGAATTCTACCTCTGTACAGAGGTATTTTGTTTCTAAACAAAATACCAATTGCTTGGACTTTAATAGCTTAGATGAAAACTTTGTTCATCGAAAGGATGGTGAAAATATTAGCTTAAAGTCTAAAGACCGATTGACAGATTTTGCAGAAAACAAGGAGGGATTAGCATGAAGAAACGATTTTTAGTTATGGCGATGATTTTAATTTCACTAATGTTGACGGGTGCTGGCTGTTCGCAGGCAAGTAATGCTACTCACCAGCTTAAAGATGATGCCGATGAATTCAAAATCGTACGCAGAATCACCGTCATTAACCTCAGGACTGACCGCATACTCTACGAGATTGAAGGTAGGATATCTTATAAGGTTGAGGTCGATGGTGACTTCTCGATTGTTGCCAAGGTTGGCGAGGACACTTTTAAGCGTGACACGATTGGTGTTGGCCAGGCCGGCAACGGTATCACTTATATCGTAGAGCAGATAGAACCGTTCGAGGAGGACCCGTATCATTATGAGATTCGCATTTACGCTCGTTTGCCGGAAATTACGGTAGTAGAATAGCTGGATTCGCTACGATATAATCAAAGGATTCAAATAGGCAATCGAAACCACCACAAATGTGGTGGTTTTTCCGTGCTATAATATTCATAGTAGAAAATTATGCGCGAGATTCACAAGAAAATTAGTCCAGAATATTTCGAGAAAGTTAGATCCGGTGAGAAAACCTTTGAATATCGGGTCGACGATTTCGACTGTCAGCCCGGCGATATTTTGGTGCTCGAGGAATATGAATATACCAAAGGCCAGGGAACGACCGAGGGTCGTCATCCAACCGGTCGCGCCATTCGTAAGAAAGTGGGTTATGTAGCACATAGCAAAGATTTCGACTGGTTGAATCGCCCGGATGTCAAAGCCGACCTAGAAAAATACGGTGCGCAAATTATCTCGCTGCGAGACGAAGATTAAAAAATGCTCCGGCAATTCACCGGAGCATTCTCACTCACATCCTTTCTTAGCTCGTGCAGGGATCTCCAGCCAGCTCGGCTGCCAATTCCTCGGTTGCCTTTTGCTCCCTTTGCTGTGCCTGCATTTCATGCAATAAGTCCAGCCAATTGGGCGACGGTTCATAACGGCGCAGGAACTTCTCAGTGTCCATATGACAGTTATCAATCTGTTCCTCACGCTTCATCTCCAGCGCTTTTATCAGCACCGTGATACGGTCCATCTGGGCCTTAGTTGGGTCGTCAACGTTCTGAATAATCTGATTTATCACTTTATCGGCGAAGCCATAGCGTTCGGTCGTCAGCACGAAACAATCCTTCGGGATCTTCTCCCAACCCTTTTCGACGCAGACTTTCGCGCCCACGAAGTTCGTCTCCCGGCTGCCTTTCGCTACGGTAATGTCCGGTTCCACCAATCTCCCGTCCGGCCGGATGACATAAGCTGCTTTAAAGCTCATATCGTCTTCGTAGAACTCATAGGTAAAGCTCATCGGACCTGATTCCTCCGGTTTTTCCTGGTCACCTTCGTCAGCTCTGCTCGCCAGACGCTGATCATACTCCTCCTTGGTAATACCGAAAGTATTCTGAATATATTGGTCATACATCCAGACGGCATGGTCGGGGAGCAAACTATCGCGCGATGAGAGATGCTTCATGTTCGCTGCTCCGATATCGCCAACTTTCATTACGATATAGGTTATCGAATGCATTCCTCCGTAATTATCACTCCGTACGGCCGACCAAACGTATTTTCGATAGCGCCTCGGTATGCGTACGCCACGCTCACTCTGGCTCGGCTGCATAATCATGACGCAATTCGGGTCGATGATTTTCTCGCCGATTATCGGAAAGGCGTCGGTGATATGTGGATAGAAGTCAATCTCCTTCGGATTTTCGATAGAACATGACAGCGCATAAGACCTCCCCATTAAAACTTTCGCTTCACCGTCGCAACCGTCAAAGCATATTTTCGCCAGTGACGGCAGAGGAAAGCCATAGGTCATATCACAGGGGCGTTTCGTGCTATCTTCCAGGGTCCAATGACCCGGCAGATAAAAAGTAACCCCTTCGCCGTCCTTGAAACCACTAAGCTTACCAACCTGTGTCACCTGCAATTTGCCGTTAACTATTTCAGCCCGGTCTCCGTAATACTTACGGACATCCTCTACGCACTCAATCGGACGAACGCGCAAGAAATTCTTTACTTCATTCATCAAAAAGTCCCTCCTTCTTTGGATGTCAGCTTGTTCAGGTACTCCCCGAACGTCGCTAGCTATTACAAGTCTAGCCTCATCGAGGCCTTATCCTTCCATTGTAGCACAGATTTCGTAATTTGTCAATAGAAAGCCAGAAAATCATTGACAGAAAGCGCCAAGTATAGTAAAATTAAGAAGTTATGCCTCTTGCATTGCTCCTTGATAATTAGCTTAGCTAGAGGTAAATTTTCTATAAAGGAGGAGTATTATGGCTAATACTCAAAAACTTTTTAAACCTATTTTGGGTGTGATTGGAGGCACAGCGTGGCCTTCGACCATAACTTATCTGGAAAAGATTCGCGCCGGAGTGCAGCAGAGGCTTGGTGGACAGCATAGTCCCAACCTCAACCTGGTATCGCGCGACTTTGAGCAGCTCGACGCCTGGATGCATACCGACAACTGGCCGGCCGTGACTGGCTGCCTCACCCAGATGGCGATGGATTTACGTCAGCAGAGAGCTGACGCTATTGTAATCCTTTCCAATACCTTGCACAAGGTAGCCGACGACATCGTGCGCGTTGTCGGCCCAAGACCCAAATTAATTAATATTGGCGAATTTACAGCCAGCTACGTCAAACGGCTTGGCCTGGAGCGTGTTGGCTTCCTCGGCACTGAATTCACGATGAAGGAAGATTTTATCATTCGGTACTTCAGAGAGCAGGGAATCGAAGTTGTCACGCCGGCACCGGAGGCGATGCTTGGTATCGACAATTTGATTTTTAACGAACTTTGCAACGACAAATTCAATCCGAATTCACGCCGGTTCTTATTCTCGCAGGTGGCTGAGATGATTGATTTTTACCAGATTCAGGCCGTCATCTTGGGCTGTACCGAGCTGGGTCTCACCATGACCCGGGAACACTGGCAGGAATTCTGTCGCGTGCATCAGCATGAAGATTGGCTGGATTTTCCGTTGATTGATTCACTTGACTGCCATGTTGAGGCGATTGTCGACTTCTGCTGTGGCGA
This sequence comes from uncultured Candidatus Saccharibacteria bacterium, assembly GCA_964515845.1. Taxonomy (GTDB): domain Bacteria; phylum Patescibacteriota; class Saccharimonadia; order Saccharimonadales; family Saccharimonadaceae; genus Nanosyncoccus. The sequence goes on from CAZEVF010000026.1 coordinate 7,401, forward strand.
GTAAGATTGCCGTTTACCTTTAGGATGACAGCTAGTCCCCTGCTCAGATTTTTTGACAGGGGACTTTTTCTGCCGAAAACTCTTTACATTCCACGCAAGATTAGTTATTATATAAGAGTAGAGTTGGAGCTGGTTGATATTAGCGCTCTAACACAGATAATATAATAAAAGGAGAAAGAATGGCAGAATTTGACCGTTCCAAGCCACATATCAACGTCGGTACGATGGGCCA
>CAZEVF010000027.1:0-7395 GCA_964515845.1 uncultured Candidatus Saccharibacteria bacterium
AGCAGAGGCCTGAAGAGCCTTGTGTCGACGGTTCAAGTCCGCCCGGAACCACCACGGTTTGATTTTATCTAAAGTTATGTTACGAAATAGCCTTGAGGGGCTATTTTTTGGTGGTAAAAAGCCCTCGTCAGTTTCCCGGCAAGGGCTCTTGATTAAACTTCGTGGGGCAGCTCGTCCCAAATTTCGTCCAAATCGTAGAATTCGCCTTTCTTGACCGGTTTGGTCGCCATAACTTTGGCAATCTCCAATACGTCATGCGCCAGTTCATCGAAGCCAAAAACCTTACAGGCTAAACCCTTCTTAAGTCCTGGGCCGTCGCCGTCCAGCATCCACTCACAGATTAAACTTTCCTTCAGGTAAGGACACTTGGAAAAGATTTCGATATTCTTGCCGGTGGCTTCATGAATGCGTCGTCGGATTACACGCCCAGTCTCACTGGGCAAAGATTTTCCAGCGTAAAACTTTTCTCTGAGCACTAAATCCTGAGCGCTAAAGGCAAGCTTCACTGCCCCATCAATGAATTTCTTTACCCTGAACCGAAAGTTCCCTCCCCGGAAAACCGGTATACGATTCGTTGCGTCGTACAGCATCGCCATCTGACGGTCGCTTAAACCTGACGTTCCACTAATTAGTGGAACGTTCGTACGAACGGCCAGCTCAACGATTTTCTCGAAGACACTTTGGTGCGAGAAAACGACAAGGACATTGGCTTTCTTTTGCTCAACCAATTGAATTAAGCCTTTGATTCCAAATGGCCCAGTGTTAAAGCTAAGCCAATCTACTCCATCGAATAGCATACCATACAACTGAATGTCGTCTGCGCCAAAAATCTGCCGTTTGATTCCGGCAACAATCTCTACATCCGGAACTGTTTTTATCTATCCCATTGCTTCTCTACCGGTCCTGCCCGTCAATCCACTCCATACAATCTTCGTTGTCATATACTCATTCCTCCTCTTCAACCACAATCAAATAGTCCAGACCGTCGGCCGTTGGGTTGCTCTGCTCGATTGCAGTAATCTGCTTGTTTAGTTCAACCTTTTCCAGGCTAGACATTAACGGTCTAATTGGCGCCTTCCGTGCCTTAACATAGATTCCAACCACGGTGCTCGCGCCAGCCTCCTGCATGGCTTTGACTAATTCATGCCGGGACAGATGCGAAGCAGATCGTTCTGCATCTAACACTACCGTAACGACTCCGAAAGCACTGAATGTCTTCTTGAGGGTAGTCATATCCGGTCGCGCATTAAAGCAACAGTCCAAGTTTTGCATTTCGCCTGTTAGCATATCTACGATTCGATTTTTAAACTCACAGTCAGCTCCAAATAGCATGATGCCGACCGGCTGAGTCATCTCTGTCCTGATTTTATCAAAGATACGCTCAGGTGTACTTACCTTTCTAATTTCCCATTTCTCTGTCATAATTTGCCCCTCCTTATGATATATTTTGGAAATAGTAGGTATCCTCTTTCTATTGTAGCACACATTATCGAAAGAGTCAATAGGTAAATCGTTTGAGGCCTTTAGCGTCAAGCAAATTGCCGAATTTACTTTGCGAAATAGCTGATATTATGGTATGATGAGGTGAAGTGCTAGAGTGAGCAGTATTGACTGCAAAAAAATGAGAGGAGGTGCTAGCATTGAACATTAATAAGAATCAAAGTAAGACTGAGGGTATGCCTGAGTTTCACAAAAATGGCCTGTTTGTATCGGAAGCCGACTATGCGTTTTACACCAGAATGAACTTCGAGTGCGAGATTGGCAATCTCTACCGTGGTTGGCTGGATGAGCATAACAGCGACGGAGTACGTCGCCTTTGTCTGCGCTGTCTGCTTTGGAGGGGCAGTGTATGTCGCATAGCATACGACGAGGATTCCCAACCAATATTCAGTGCAACTTATGGTGTACATCCGACATATGCGCCGTTCATTACTGGGTTTTATCGCTTGGAAAAGTCTCTGAAGGAGAATTTGGCTTGGCGCCCAAAGCTCGCACGCGAGCTCTACGAGGAGCTACTCTTTATCGTAGAAAGCCGACACGAATATATCCGGAGCGAATATGTCGATAAGAACAGTAATGAATTCGCGACCATGATAGAGTTCCTTATTCCGTATCTCTCGCCAGAGTTTGGGGCTATTCTCTGGCCTCATGCGCGTAGGCTACGACCGGAATATCGCAACCCGGCCAATATGCTAGTGCTCTGTCTGAAGGAAAAAGGTTTTCCGAAATACCTGACGGAACAAATCCTGAAAGAAGTAGAGGAAGTCGCCTTAGCCGAGATTAATACTGGCCAATGGGACTCTGGACATTCACTGCAAGATAACCACGCAGCGTCGCGCAATACTTTACTAATGATAGCCAATTTTATACGCGACCATACCGAGGCATTATCTCAGGATGGCGAACTACTGGAGAGACTTTTGACCATCCTGGAGCAGCTGCCGGCTGGAGTATCATATCTATCGCAGTTATATGACCGTCGTTGGAATGACCTCTGCATAATTATTAAGAGTATATCCAGCAATGAGAATCTGTGTTGTCGGTTGGTGTTGCGTGCGTTACTGCATGATGGTGGCGCGAGCTTCAAGGAGGAGATGTTGAGGTATAAGGACATCAACATCATCTTTTGGGCATTGGGATTCACCCATCGCAATCAGAAACTGCTATCTAAAAGTTCTTATGATGATTTATGCGCTTTGTTGATCAACATTGCCAGTGAGCTGCGTCAATAAAGCTTTAGAGTTCCAGTTTCGACCAGGCTAGAACTCTACCCCCTGCCTAGGCAGGGGGTGTTTGAATTTGGAAAAATACAGTTAATGAAATCGTCAGAAATCAAGAGGTGGCACAGGTTTCGATTAGCGAGGTATACGGGATGATTCCCGGCTGCGTGAAAGAGATCATTGACGAATTGGCTGAGGTTTCGGCCAGTTTGAATTTGGTTGAAATCGTCACCCCCATAAACGCTGCGACGGAAAAAGAAAAATGGCTGGAACTGGCACGAAAAGGCGAGTTTACCAGCCCGAATTTCCGTTATAATGCAGATTTATTGGATTTCGTCTGTAAGAAGACGGACGTCGTGCTCTCTCATAACCCGATTTCAGTGGCCTTGAGTCGAAAACCATCACCGGAGGAAGAGATGGTGATGGAGCTGGTCAAAGCGCGCTATGCTGAAGTGAATAACACAATCATATTCGCTACCTATCTCGACCGACTAAACGCCGGTGAGTATCCCAAGATTTCATTCAATCTGCCGTACCAACCTCTGAATACAGGTTTGGTACAAGCGATTTCTGAGAATTGGGAAGCGTGGTATCAGAAGGTGGAGCCGAAGCGTAATAATACTTTGCTCAGCGAGGCAGAACAGGGCCGGCTGAAAGAGACCAAGGTAGACGCCGAGACGACCCGGAGATACTTCCGGATGATGGTGGAAGCTTATGGCTTCGAACAGAGCAGGCCGATCGTGGTTAGCGCGACAGCAACAGCGATTGACGTACGCGACAAGTCTTCGGACGGGCCGATTATCGTGATCCCGGAGAAGGCAACGCGTACAGCATTCCATCTGCTTGAACTGCTGGCACACGAGATCGAGGGGCACTGGCGTGATTCGGAGAACGCGCAGCGAATCCTGCCCAAAATTGGGGGTGGGGCGCTGAAGGCAGACGACGAGACGCTTTATGAAGGGCATGCAATGAGTCTTGAGAAGCAGGCTGGCGAGATGCTGGATGGCACAGTTGGCGCGATGCCGAAACCGTGGTATACCTTGGCAATCAATCTGGCAACGCAGCATTATAGCTTTGCTGATATTGCCCGGACGTTGTTACCGAGAGTTCAGACTTTAGTCGGTAGCCACGATCAGGCGCTAAAGACGGTCTGGACGACCTGCCTCAGGGTGTTCCGGGGATGCTGTAATACGGATGGTACTTCGGGCTATGTCTTCACTAAAGACCAGGCTTACCTGAACGGAAAGCTCCTGAGCCAGGAGCTTTCCAACGCTGCGTTGGAAAATCTGTTGGAATTTAGTACTCTGAGCATTGCTGATCTTAAAGCTTTGTCTAGAGTGTTCAAATTCGACAGCAAGAGTGTAGCATATCCGAGACGGCCTGAAGTACTGCCGGAAATTTGCAGAACTTTACTAGCCGAAGTCACCTGGTAATTACTTGGCCAGTTAAACAATTCGTCAACGCCAGACATGATTTAGGGCTACCGTTCGGTAGCCCTTTTAACATAAGTTGATAAAGTCCGGCTTGTTTTTCAGGAAGTATGCTATAATAGAGGTAGTTAGTGGAGGTATAAAAATGGCAGATAAGGTTTTTGAGATCATCGGCCAGGAAGAGCGTCGCCAGAGCGAGGGTTTGGAGCTGATTCCGAGCGAGAATTATGTTTCGGCCGACGTATTGAAGGCGATGGGTTCGGTTTTGACGAACAAATACAGTGAGGGCTATCCGAGTCGGCGTTATTATGGTGGTAATGAGAACGTAGATCAGATTGAAAATTTGGCGATTGAGCGCGCGAAGCAACTGTTTCATGCCGACCATGCCAATGTTCAGCCCCATTCGGGCGCGAATGCGAACGAAGCCGTTTATTTTGCTTGGTGCCAGCCGGGTGATACGATTCTAGCGATGTCCTTGCCGGCCGGGGGACACTTGACCCACGGTTCGCCGGTGACGCGCAGCGCGAAGATTTATAATTTCGTTGGCTATGGCGTGACCGATGACGGCGATATTGATTACGACGAGCTAGAAAAGCTGGCGCTAGAACACCAGCCGAAACTGATTCTCGTGGGTTATTCAGCCTTCATGAAGATTCCGGATTTTGATCGAGTGAAAGCCGTGGCCGACCGAGTGGCTGCCGAGAGTGGACACGAAGTACTTTTGATGGCTGACATGGCACATGTGGCCGGTCTGATTGCCGGTGGAGTCCACCCGAATCCTCTCGAGCATGGTTTCCAAGTGATGACGACCACGACACATAAGACTTTGCGTGGGCCTCGGGGTGGCTTGATCGTTAGTATGGGCAAGGTAGGTAACCCGTTAAAGAAGTGCGAGCACAAGTTAGAGAATATTCCGACTCTAATTGATCGCGCGGTCTTCCCTGGTACGCAAGGTGGTCCACTAGAGCATGTGATTGCTGCCAAGGCCGTGGCGTTTGGCGAAGATTTGCAGCCAGAGTTTAAAGATTATGCACGCCGGATCGTTGAGAATGCTAAGGTATTGGCTGAAGAATTGAAACGCTTAGGCTTTCAGCTACAGGGAGGCGGGACGGAGAACCATTTGATTTTAGTAAACGTGAAGGCGACAGCCGGAATTGATGGAAAGTTTTACGAAACGGCGCTCGACAAAGTGGGATTAACGCTGAATGCGAACGCTTTGCCGACCGACAAGGGTGGCGCTTTCCGACCATCAGGAGTACGTTTGGGTACGCCGGCGATGACGACGCGTGGATTAGGTACAGAAGAAATGATGAAGTTGGCTGATTTAATGAAGCGAGTGCTGGACATCTGTGTCGAAGTGGGGGATGAGGGTAGGCTTGACGAACGTAAAGCGGAATTAGGAGGTATTCGCGAGGAAGTCAAGACGATGGCGTTGGGTTTCCCAGTGCCGGGAATAAAATAGAGTTAAAGGAGGAAAATCTAAATGCGAAGATTTAGAGGTTGGCAGAAAGTACGTGTATTCGGCCAATAATTCACAACTAGGTGGGCATAATTAATAAGCTACGAGGATAATATGACCACCAGGAAAACCAATAAGAATTTGAAAACCAACAAAGTTGATGCCGAGATTATATCGACGGAGGGGGCGACGATTGATTTCTTGCCAGCTCCAGAGGAGCTAGCAAAGTACGAAAAAGTAGTGCCGGGAGGGGCTGAGCGCATTCTCGAAGTAGCCGAGAAGCAATCGCTCCACCGGCGCGAAATGGAGGAAAAGTCGATTGCAGCCGAGATCCGGACGATTCGAATTCGCCAAGCGATGACGTTTGGTCTGGCGCTAGTGGCTGGAATCTTAGGAGGAGCATTACTACTGAATGGCAGCGAGTTGGCTGGATTAATTGTGATTCTAGTTGACGCTGCTGCCCTCGTTGGGGTCGTAATGTACGGCAACTGAGAGTAGGAGCAACTTCTATTGACTTTTTAGATAATGTGTGCTACAATAGAGATATACCCTTTCAAAGGGCGCTATCTGTAGTGTTAAAGACGACCACTTTAGAGGCTCTAGGGGGTCGTTTTTTAGCAGACTACAGAAGCATGAGAAAAAGGAGGTGGGCATTATGCCTAGTATAATCCACGGAATTGATCCGACCAAGTGCGAGAGAGGTAAGTTGCTCTACAGAGGCAGCACGAATCAGCTCTATGCTGTTCGCGACCATCCGGAATTGTTAATCATCAGGCATCTGGACAAGGTGACGCGCGACAACAGCACAAAATCTATCTCTATCCCCGGCAAGGGCGTGCTGGTGAATCAGATTTCTAACACGCTGCTTGAGCTACTGAATGGCAAACATACTAACCCTGAAAATCGACACACGCCGATTAAGACGCACTTTTTCGCCCCGTTCAGCGAGACTGAGGTCTTAGTCTGGCGCGTTGAGGAGCCGATGCCACTCGAGGTAATTATTCGTAATCGCGCTGACGGGAGCTTTTCGAGGAAGTATGGAGTGCCGGTCGGACAGGCTTTGGCGCGTCCGATTTGCGAGTTCACCCTGAAGAATGACCAGCTGAAGGACCCATTGATGAACGACGACCAGATTCTAGCGCTGGAACTGGCGCATCGCTGCGAGTTGGACCATATGCGCGAGGTGGCACTGGCTGCAAATCGAATTATGCAGGAGTTTTTCCTGGAAATCAACATCGAGCTGATTGACTTCAAGCTGGACTTTGGTCGACTGACTAAATCTGCTCGGGGCGACTACACGAACCTGCGTATCATCGGTGAAATTTCTCCTGACACCTGTCGACTAATCGACCGTAGCTCCGGAAAATATCTCGACAAAGAAATTTTCCGGCAGGGCCTGCCGGGTTTGGCTGAGGCGTATGAGACGGTATCGCAAAAGATTAGCGAGCGCAGCCGGGAGCTTGCTAATCGCCATATGCTGTTAAACTATTACGACGGCGATGGTAGACCGATGAAATAGGTGTGGGCAATGTGGTCTCTGTAGGATTAATGGGAGTCCATCTGCAGTTTGATGGGCTCTTTTTCATGCGATCGATAACCAGCCTCCGGATATTCGATTCGGGGATTTAGAGGGCTAACAAAAAAATCCGTTCAACCTTCAGGCTGACGGACTTTTTAGCTTCAGATCCAACTGGCGATCAAATTGCTTTGGCCAGAGTTGGAGTAAGGACTATGTGGTGGAGTGGAGGCGACTTGAACGCCCTACCTCAGCAATGCGAATGCTGCG
>CAZEVF010000028.1:0-7335 GCA_964515845.1 uncultured Candidatus Saccharibacteria bacterium
CAGTGCCCTTATGTACCTTTTTATGCATTGACTTAACTAGCAATCGAAGTTCGATTACTAAGTTCCGTCTTACAATTAATACTTCGTCGCCTCAGAAATGAAAGTAAACTTTCGCTTCTTTCGGCTTCTTGTATTTTCATCGTTGTCTCAAATTGTTAATTCGAAATCACCACAAAGTAAATTTGTTATCAGATTTGATAGATTTACCTCGCATAGTTTCTATCTTAATTCAGAGGTTGCTCTTCTGCAACTTGCTTAACTGTTACCCAGTATATCGCACCTAAATCACAAAGTCAACACTTTTTTTGAAGATTTTTCGACTTTTTTAATGTTTTGGCCTTAACTGGGGTGATTTTCATGATTCAAGAGGTATTTTTATATCCCCATCTCTTCATTGTAGCACAGATTGTGTAAAATGTCAATGGTTATTATATCAAAACTGGTTATTTTCGGCTGTTTTCGTCACGCGTCACCACGATTAGGTCTAGTGGAGCGATTTTTCCCTTTTCGACAGCCTCAATTGCACCTAGAATAAGCTTTGGGGTGCGTAGCTGGTTTTTCATATCCTGGATTTCGTCATAAGTAAACCATTTAGCATCCAGCAACTCGTCTGCTGGATAGCGAACGTCATCAGTGAGAAGGTTCGCCGTGAATATGACCGTAATCGCAAGGTCGTCGGCCCAGAGGTAATTTCCGATTTGGCAAATTCCTGTCAATTCGACATCACAGTTGGTTTCTTCCTTGACTTCACGCTCAGTCGCTTCAAAAATCGTTTCACCAATATCAGAGTGGCCAGCCGGAACATTCCAGAGACCATAACATTTTGGCGCAGCTTCCTGTACTAAAAGATATTTTCCAGCTTTACGAATTACGGCACCGGCAACAATATGCATATTATTTCTCCTTTTTCGTTAATTCCTCGAGTTTTTGACGGACTCCGGCTGTATCGAGCTCGATCAGTTTTAGCTTCGCATCGATGCTGGCGTGAGCCATTTCGATTACGCGACTGAGGATTGGGTCTTTGGCTTTTTGATCGAAGAAGGCAAAGAATTTCTGAGCGTTCTCTGGCGTCTCGATCGTCCCGGCGATGCAGCGAGGATAATCTTCGATCGACTTGTCGCCGGTCAACTTCACGACGTAATCCCAGTTCTCGAAAATCCAGTCTAGAGCCTGATCATGCGAACGATGATTGCGCAGCAGATAAATATAGAGGAAAAGATGATCTTGGGGCCGGACGATTTCGGGACGGTTCAGAAGATCCATCAGCTTCGAGATGCTCTCGGGTTGCTTAACAAAGCTGGCCAGGGTGAACATAATTTCGGCTTTAATCTCGGGGTCGCGCTCGATCTGATATTTCTTAATCCAGGGTTCCACAACCTCGGCTTCGTCGAAATACAACTTGGCACGCAGGGCGTCGTCGAGGATATTCGTGTCGAGCTGAGAAAGATCGTCCTGATAGAGCGAAGCGAGGTGGCGCAAAGTCGGCTCGTCCTCAGTATAATAGGCTAGACCGAGCCAAATATCGCGCATCTGTACGGCTTCGATGTCGGTGAGTCGGCCATAATCAATCCCGGAAAAATGCTTGCTCGTCAGCTGATAGAGATAGTGCTTATAATCTTGCTCCGACTTAGATTCGGGCTGGATGAAGAGCTTAAGGTCACTGACGATACTCGCAATAATTCCCCAGACGGCTGCTGACGGCTCGTCGACGAACTTTGGCAAGAGATCGAGCAACGAATCTGAACTGACAATCGGCGTCTTGGCCAGCAGCATACGATCGATCAGGAGGCGCAGCTTTTGCTCCATAGAAAGGCCAGCAAAATCCGTCAGCTTCTTACCAAACTCGGTATCGTTGAGATTTAGCAAATAATGTCCCGACATGTCGTCTTTGATCTCAGGCAAGGGCCACTTGGTCTGTTCCGGGTCATCGCGACCGTCGACATAGAAGCGGTGCTGCTCGCCGTCCGGCTTCACCATGGGGTATCCAGGCTGGGAAATCCAAGTGTCCATGAACTTGCGCACGTCGAAATCAGCATAATTCTGCAACGCTACCCAGAGGTCATCGCCCACGGTATTCTGATATTTATATTTATCAAAGTAATATTTTACACCTTGGTTGAACCGGTCTTCGCCCATCAGTCGAATTAGCATAAGTATCAACCTTGCGCCCTTAGCATAGACAATAGCACTGTCGAAGAGGGTGGCGATTTCGGCTGGACTCTTTACCTCTTGATGCACGGCCTGAACGCCGGGGAGCGAATCGCGACGCAAAGCAATCAGACAGTCGCTAGTAAAGAAATCCTGCCAAATCTTAAACTCTGGATAAAGTGCATCGGTAGCATAATATTCCATGATGGTCGCGAACGATTCGTTCAGCCAGAGATCGTCCCACCAAGACATGGTCACGAGGTCGCCAAACCATTGGTGCGAGAGTTCGTGGGTAATCGTAACGGCGACGCTTTGCTTAGTCGCGAGCGAAGCTGTAATGTCGGCTAGCATCATTGACTCACGATAAGTCACGAGACCCCAGTTTTCCATGGCGCCAGCCTCAAAATCCGGCAGAGCGACCTGATCGAGCTTGGGCAAAGGATATTTAATGCCAAAACGTTCGTCAAAATATTCTAGAGCGCGCGCTGCAGTCTCGTTCGCGAAGACCAGCGAGGTGATCGGCTGGTTCAGCGCACCGTAGGACGAGACTTTGACGCCGTTGCGATTGAAGGTCGAGACGCTTTGGAGAGGGCCAATGACCCAGGCTAGCAGGTAGGTTGACATCCGAGGCGTGCGTTCGAAATAGAAGCTGTTGCGATAGGTATTGGCGCAAGGCGTGTTCGCCAAGACAACATCATCCGGCTGCAGATCTTCGACTGTGAGCACGAGGCTAAAACTAGCCTTGGCTGCCGGTTCGTCGATACAAGGAAAAGCCTCGCGCGCATAATGCGACTCGAATTGCGTCGCGACTAAGCGTCGCTCCTCGCCTAGGTGTTCGTAGGTCGAAAGATAGCAGCCTTGCATATTGCGATTCAGCTTGGTCTCGAAACGAATTACGAAAGCCAGCTCGAGACTATATTCTTCCGGGCTGGCGTAAATTGAGCTATCTTGGGTACGGTAGAACTCGGGCGCCATCTTGGCTGAGACCGGGATACTCAGCGTCTCGCCGTCATAGGTAAACTCGCAGGGCGTACCTTTGTCGTTTTCGCTGTAAAAGTCGCGCATATACTCAACTGAGCCGATCTGCATTCCTCCGGCGTGGAATTTGACGGTCTCCGACTGAATTACGCCTTGAATTTTAACAGTGCCACTTAAGATTTCGTGCTGGCGATTGATTTTAAGGTTAAGCTCGTAGTGTTCGGGCTTGAAGTAATCTAAGAATTTTTCCATATTAATCTTATTATACCCCAAGTTGCGTTGCACGGGTATATTTTTAGGGGACGCGTCGTTCTCACGCAATGCAAGTTCCGGATTTAATAGCTAGATTACTCGGGAGACTTCTTCTAGAGTAGTCTCACCCCGGAGAGCTGCGATCAGACCTTTTTGCTCGAGCGTGAGCATGCCCTGCGCACGAGCCGTGTCTTCGATTGCGTGAGTATTAATATCCTGGATATCGCCACGCAAATAGGCTTGAATATCCTCGGAAACCACGAGTTGCTCCATAATTACTGTCCTTCCCTGGTAGCCAAAAGGCGCTGCGTCGGTCGGAACTGGCCTAAATAGAGTCATGTCGCTCAGATCGATATCGACACCATAGAGCACATTGCGAATATAATTCTCGGTGGCTGCGTCGGGGCGATAGGGCTCTTTGCTGGCTGTGAGTTTGCGCACGAGGCGCTGCGCCATAAGCAGGCGAATCGAACTCGCGAAAATCGGGTTCGTACCAATCAGGTCAATCATACGGGCGAAGGCTGCCGAGGTTGAATTGGCGTGGAAGCTGGAAAGCACGAGGTGACCGGTAATCGAAGCCTGGATCGCCGTGCGTGCTGTATCGGCGTCGCGAATCTCACCCACCATCACAACGTCAGGGTCGAGACGGAGGACTGAGCGCAGACCCTCGGCGAAAGAACCACCATCGTTAGTGTGAATCGGGATCTGTGTAATGCCTGGGATGCCATATTCAATCGGATCCTCCAAGGTGATAATCTTGCGTTCGCTAGTGTTGAGAGCGTTGAGGATCGAATAGAGCGTAGTCGATTTACCAGAACCAGTAGGACCGACCATCAAAACTAGACCACGAGGATGCGAGATGATTTCTTCAATCGTATCGAGCTCGCCCTGCGCCAGACCCAAGAGGTCGAGATTCAGCAAGGTCTCATCGAAGTTAAAGAGACGCAACACGGCATCCTGGCCGTACATCGTCGGCACGGTCTCAACACGAATGTTCAGCAAATGCGAGGACTTGCCTCGGAAAATATCCTGCTGCATGTGGCCAGATTGAGGCTTCTGAGCAGCCGAGGAGATATCGGCACGCGCCGCAAGCTCACCCATGATGACACGATAGCGATCACGATCGATTTTCGCGACCGGATGAAGCATACCGTCGACACGCATACGAATGCGAATCTCGTCGCGCAGGTTTTCGATATGAATATCGGAGGCGCTCAGCTTGTCGGCTTGATCGATAAGGAAGTTGAAGACTTTGTCTGAGGCGACGGTGTTCAAAGTCTGGCTAACTTCGGCGATGGTCTCGGAATCACCTTCCTTCGCGATGCGAATATCGTCGTAATGCACTTCTTGAGGAGGGTCGTAGCGCATCATGAAAGTCTGGAAAGCGGAATTCGAAATCAAGAAGAAGCCAACGTGCTTACCGTCGTTAGCGTATTCTTTGCGCATTTCCGGCAGGAGACTATTCGGGGTCTGGCTCGTAACCATGAATTGGAACGGAGTCTCGTCATCACCTTTCTGTAAAGGGATCATGAAATTGCGACGCATGTCGGCCACGCTCATCATTTCTGGCACTAGAGGGATCACATCCTCAAACTCTCGCGTGTCAAGATAAGGTAAGCCTAAAATGCGCGCACGCGTCTGTGCAGCTTTTTCCTCATTGTCGCGTCGTTTGCGCTGAATTTCAGCTTCATCCATATGGCTTCACCCTTTTTATGCTTATGGATATATTATAGCATGGAATTGTATTATATTTCGATTTCCTGACCATCATCTGGCACGAGTAAATTATTAAGTTGTAGCTTTTGTAAGGCTGCCCGCACTTCGTCGCGCATATGAGTGGGTATGATTTTGACCTCTGGATGTTTTTTAGCAAGTTGTTCGATATTATCTAGACCCATGTGTTTTTCATTTCCGATCATAAAATTAGCATCCAAGACAACTGCATCTGATACGTCAACCATAGATTCTATGCCCCGACAATAGCCACTATCACCAGAAAAGCTAATAGTAGAATTGTCATGTTTTATTGTAAAACCATAGGCCGATACGTTACCATGATCGACAAAGTATGACGTAACGTAATAGTTTGGAAGCACTTCCTTGTCTTGCAGATTGGAGAGCTCTATAAAGTTCACTTTAGCGTTACTGAAGACCTTAGCTTGGTCGATACCAGAATAGGCTAAATTAAAAAGCTGCTGCACAACTTTCTCCGTGCCAACCGGACCGTAAATTGTTAGATCATTATCCATATGCTCGAAATGTCGCAACAAAATTAGGAAGATTACATCCAGAAAATGATCACCATGTAGGTGCGTAATGAGCAGTACATTAATCTTTGGAATGTACTGCTCAGGTATAGTCTTGACTATACCGTTCCCACAGTCAACCAGAATCTTTTCATCAATGAGCGTGCTGGCGCTGCGTGATTGGCCAGCGATTGAACCGGTGCCGATAAATCTAACTTTCATCTCCACTTCCAGCTTCCAGTTCGGCAAACTTTTTCGTCATGGTAGGGTTGCCTCGCGTGAGTTTTTTGATCGTCAGATCATCGAGTTTTTTATTCGCTGTCTCGAAATTCTTGACAGTTTGGATGAGGGCGTCGCGAGTGTTTTCCAACTTTTTAATACTATCATCGATTTCTTTGATCGCTTTATTGAAATTCTTGGTCGCACGATCAGAATTAATACCAAAACTATCTTTCCATTTCGTAATGCGATCTTCAAAATCTGTAATATCAATATTCTGCTCACGCACTTCAGCGAGTTCGGCTTTATACTGCAAAGAGTTAAGCGCAGCATTACGCAAGAGTGTAATCATGGTGATAAAAAACTGTGGGCGAATGACATACATTTTGTCAAAGCCGGACTGGAAGGAGACGTCGACGATGCCTTGATTGTAAAGTTCGTTGTCAGCTTCGAGCAGCGAAACCAGTACGGCATATTCGCAATTTTTCTCGCGCCGGTCTTTATCAAGCTCCTTGAAAAAGTGTTCGTTCTTATGCTTGGTCGCCGTAGTTTCGTTTTCGTTCTTCATCTCAAACATGATGGAGATAATTTCATTGCCCTGCTCGTCGGTTTCGCGATAAATATAGTCGCCCTTACTGCCAGTAGTTTTCGAAATAGCATTATCTTTTTCGAAATAAGCACGCTGAAAAGCTGTCGGACGAAGCTTATTGAACTCGGTTTCGCAATGTTGCTCGAGACTTTCGCCAATCATTTTGGTCGACATTTTCGCCTTGAGATCCTTATAATAGGCGATCATTTCGTCCTTGCTACGCAATTCGGCGTCGTACTTTTCTTTCAAAGAATTTTCGATAAGTTTCTGCTCGGTTTCCTTGGTGGCAAGCTGAGACCGCAGTGCATCGCGCTGTTTCTCGATCGCTGTGACGGCTTGGCTTACGGCCAGCTTTTGCTCGATTTCTGACTTGGCGAGCTGGGATTTGAGGGCTGCTTGTTTTGCAATATTTTCCGATTGCGCTCGTGCTAATTCGCCTTGGAGCTTGGTAGAGACCTCAGTGATTGCGTTTTGTTTTTCGAGCTCGGCTTTGTCTAGCTTAGCACGCAGCTCATTGAGTTCAGACTCCTTTTGAGAGAGGTGTTTATCCAAATCATTTTTCAATTTAGCTTCGGCTAGGGCGATGGCGTTAGTCTTCTCGCGTTCAGCTAGGCTAAGCTTCTCCTGGACTTCTTTAGCGATTTCGTTTTTGCTAACTTGATTCAGTAGGCTGGCATATTCACTTTCGTTAATCGTGAAGCTTTTGTGGCAATGAGGGCAAATAATATCGTGATCCATGCCTTTTATTATATATGAAATTTGGCCTATTCGGGGATTTTTTCACCCTAAAACACTGGTTGCAGCTTGCTATTTTGGAAACTTTCAGCTAAACCTCTTGACATTCTAACCAATCTGTGATACAATGAGAAGATAAGCTTAAAAACTTTAGGAAGGAGTGGGCTA
>CAZEVF010000029.1:0-5482 GCA_964515845.1 uncultured Candidatus Saccharibacteria bacterium
AACGGCGCGAAGAGGTTTTGGCACAGGGTCGGAAGTTCAAATATCCGATGCAATATGCCAAGCATAAACTAATTATCAATACCGTGCTGGTGGCGTTGGTGGCGATTGTCTTGATGGTGGTGGCTGGATGGGCGATGCTGTATAAGTTCCAGGATACGGGAAACATGGTGTACCGGATTACACAGATTTTGCCGGTGCCGGTGGCTGAAGTGGCCGGCGAGAAAGTGCGATATAGTGATTATTTGATGATATATCGGAGCAACCTGGCGACATCGGAGCGTCAAGGTGGGCAGCTGGGGGAGAATTCGGATGCAGATTTGGTGCGCGATGGATTGAAACAGGCTGCGCTGGACTCGGTCGTGGAATATACTTATGCAATTAAGCTGGGGAAGGAGCTGGGGGTGACGGTCTCGAATGAAGAGATTGACAAGGCTTTTGACGACCATCGCAAAGTCGGAGGCGTCGAACGGAGCGAGGAAAGTTTCCTGAAAATTGTGAGTGATAACTTTGGGATGAATAAGGTAGAATATCGACGCATGCTGTATCTGACTTTGATGAAGTCGAAAGTGTCGCAAGCAGTCGATACGACGGCACAAAACGTGGCAGCGCAAGTCGAGCAGATGTTGGCTGAGAACGGTGGGGACCTCTATGCTGTAGTCGAGGCCTTGGGCGAAAGCGTGGATTATCAGGAGACGGGGCGACTGGTCGATAATATGAACGTGGACGGAGGGCGATCGAACAAGGCGATGGAGCTGGAGGTCGGCCAAGTGAGCGATAAGTTCCTTTCGAGCAATGGCGATGGCTATTATTATGTGAAATTGATTGAGAAGACTGATACGGAAGTGAACTATGCGTCGCTGGAGATAAAGTTCACGGAGTTTGACCTCAGGGTGGCGAAACTCTATCAAGACAACGAAGTCGAGGAATACATCACGATCGGTGGAGATGCGAGCCAAGTTGAGGCGCCGGCGTAGTAGGATCCGGAAAAGTGTGCTATAATAGAATAGGTAAGCGAGTATCGTATAACGGCTATTATGTATCCTTCCCAAGGATGAGACGAGGGTCCGACTCCCTCTACTCGCACCATTCTCTGGGGTCAAAGTTGGTTTGACGTTGGAGAATGTCCGGAGGTAACGAGATTGGTGGTTTAGGTAGGACGGAGGCAGAGCAAGACCCGAGTAGGTTGCTCGGTGCAGGTGAGCTAGTGACGCCGGAGGATTTGCCAGAGGAGACTTTGGCTGGAGCAAAAGTTGAGCGAAGGCTGAAGATAAAAGTAATTGCGCTGGTGGTTTTTGCTTTCGTACTGCTATTTGGTGGGATTTTTGTCTGGTCGGCGCTGCGTGCTGAGGCGTATCGTCAACAGCAGGAAGATAATTATAATGAGCTAAACTTGGCTTTGTCGGAATTGTATGAGGATTTTGCGCATGAAGTGCCGAGGGACGAACTCAGTATGAGCCAGATTATGGAGACTGAGGCGAAGCTGGGCGCGATTGAGCTGGAGCGTCTGCAGGAAGGGAAGGAGGAGATAGCGAGGCGACTGGGTAGCTTGAAGGACTTTGTTTTGCTTCGGGAGCGCATGGAGAAATGTTTTGTCGGCGAGGTACTAAAACTAGAGACGGAAGGTAAAGAGATTGAAGAAATAAAGCAGAAATATGGGGAGCTAGGTGAAGGTTATAAAAAGCCACTGGCTAACCGATTTGGAACGCTGGTAGCGCAGTATGATGAGATGGGGAATCTGGGGAGTGCGATTAAGGATTTGTTTGCTGATGAGGAACAGGGAACGGTGAAGACGGAGGTGACGAGGACGGTTTATGATGAACTGGTGGGGAGGGCTTCGGCGCTGCCACAGCAAGAATTACGAGAGAAATATCAGGCGCAGTTAGCAAAAGTGGATCGAGTGCTAGTCCAGCGCGAGCAGGCAGCAGCCGAAGCCCGGCGACGCGCAGCCGAGGCAAGACGGCGAGCCGAAGAACTCAGACGTCAACGCGAAAAGGAGATTGCCGAGGCTTGGCGCGTCATCAATTTACCAACATATCATAGCCAGAATTTGCAGGCGATTTATAATGGTTGCGAAGCTGCTTCGCTTTTGATGGCGCTGCAATGTCGAGGCCAACTCGGAGGCGTAGATTTGAAATCTTATGCCGAAATGATGCCAAAAAGTAATGATCCTTATACTGGGTTCTATGGTTCGATTTATGATTTGAGCCCGGATGATGCTTTTTGGATTGCGCCGGGGCCTCTGGCACAGTTTGGGCGTGAGAGCTCAGGTTATGCAAATGTGGTGGATATTTCTGGGGCAAGTTTGGCTGAGCTGGATCAGGAAGTGGCTGCTGGGAATCCGGTGGTGATTTATATTAGTTTTGCTTTTAATCCTCTAAAATATTGGGTGAGTGGTGCGCCAAAAAATTTGCATGTGATGGTTTTAACTGGCTACAATGAGGCGACCGGTACGCAGCATTTTGTCGATCCGTGGACTCTCGATGGGGGACGAACTTGGGAT
Source organism: uncultured Candidatus Saccharibacteria bacterium (assembly GCA_964515845.1). GTDB lineage: Bacteria > Patescibacteriota > Saccharimonadia > Saccharimonadales > Saccharimonadaceae > Nanosyncoccus. The sequence continues at coordinate 2,501 of CAZEVF010000029.1, forward strand.
GTGCCACGATCGGAGGTGGAGAAGATCTATGATGCCGTCGGGCGCAAGGCCGTAGTAGTACGTTAGAACTTGGAAAATGATTATGGTTTTAAGTTTTGTGTTATAATGGGTTTAAAATAGTTGAACGCTCAGGATTTGATGTGTTCATAAATAAATTAGGAGGCAAAATGACAGCAAAAACGGCGTCGAAAAGTTCGACGAGTAAAAAGTCGTCAACGAAGTCGACAAAGTCTAGCAACGCAAAGTCAACTAAAAGCACAAAGACTGCGAAAGCTACGAAGACTACAACTAAAAATAATAAATCGAACAGCTCAAGTAGCAGCTTTTTCTTGAAGCGCCTGAAGAGCACGAGTTGGTTGGCGATTCTCGAAGCTTTGGTAGTCGGGGCTTTCGGTATTCTTTTGATTATCAATGCCGATTGGGTAGTGACGACGATCTTCTATGTGGTTGGGATTTTTCTGATTGTTAAGGGCGTATACAAAGTTGTGAATTACTTTGCCGTGCATGGTAAGAACGACTTTTATAATAATGATTTGCTCTATGGTATCATTGCTTTGGTGTTTGGTGTGTTGATCGTGATCTTGCAGAAGCAAATTAGCAGCGTGATTAGCATTGTGATTGGCGCATGGCTGGTTTATGGGGCATTAGTACGTATGAATACTGCTATCAAACTGCATACGGCTGGTGTTAAGCAGTGGTTCTACGTGCTGCTGATTTCTCTAGTAATGCTTGCTCTCGGTGTTTACCTTATCGTTAGCTTCAAGGCTCTCGAATCGGTGATGTGGGTAGTAGGGATCGTGATGGTTGTATCGGCTATCTTGAGCATCGTGGATGATGTTGTCTTTATTCGACACCTGGATGAGCTTGAACAATAGGGACTCGTTCTCTCGGGCTACTGCGTTGTCAGTGGCTTGCGATGCGCGCTCTCGGTATATATAATACCGTTCGCTTGCGCTTCGCACCACTTCCTAGCATTAGCTCCGAGATAACTTCGTCCTAATACAGTACGGCTCGGTCTGTTGCTCGACTTCGCCTTGTATCTCATTTTAGTTAGCTTCGTCCTTAATTCTTAGATACTAGGGAGCTAGGCGCCAGAAGCCAGACAACGTACTGGGAAACCATATGCGCGACGAAGAGAATTTGATGGAGCAAGGTTAGCAGCATCAAAGTGAAGACCGTTACTATTGGCTGAAGTAATACTAGCAAAAGTACCAGCCGAAGATGGCCAACTATAACCACGTACACTTGTAAGATTTAAAAATCCATCGTAAATACTAATATACCCACTGCGCACGAAGTTTATAATATTCATTTCCACCTGATAAAACAGGCCACGGTTGGGAGAATGGTATAATTAAGATAATGGATACTAAAATTATTAATAATATCGCAGTTGTAAATAGTGACGAAATTGTCGTAAAAGATGTCGCTTCGGTGGTGGATTTTGTAATGGATATAAAATACAAGACAAAATGTGATAAAATTGCACTCAATAAATCAGCTATCACTGAAGATTTCTTTATTTTGAGTAGTGGCTTGGCCGGAGAGATTTTACAAAAGTTCGTCAATTACGGCATCAAGTTCGCGATTTATGGCGACTATTCCAAATATATCAGCAAGCCCCTGAAAGACTTTATTTATGAAAGCAATCAGGGCAAAGATGTGTTCTTTGTTGCTAACGAAGATGAAGCAATAGAAATGTTAGATAAATAATTGTCTTCGCCTCGCCCTCGCCACAGCCTGCGCCAAAACCCGACAAAATGTTATAATCAGATAAAGACAAATTACAATTTTTACAGCAAAAGGAGTATTATGCCACGAGCAAGAAATAAAGATGACTTAATCAAAGCTGCCAACGAACAATACGAGAAACTAAATGATTTCATTACTTCAATGACCGAGAAAGAACTTGCCACCGAGTTTGATTTCTCGAATGACCCAAAGAAAACCGAGCGACATTGGGGTCGTGATAAAAACTTACGCGATATTTATGTTCACCTTTACGAGTGGCATCAACTTTTACTCAACTGGATCAAAGCCAATGAAAGTGGAGAAGAAAAGCCATTTATTCCCGAGCCGTATTCTTGGAAAACTTACGGCGATATGAACTGCGAAATTTGGGAGAAACATCAGAAAACTACTCTTGAAGACGCGAAGAAAATGTTTGAGAAATCTCACAATGAGGTGCTAAGTCTTGTGGAGAAATACACCAACGAGCAACTTTTCGGTCGTGGGGTTTATCCTTGGGTAAATACCGATTTAGGATCATATTTCGTCAGCGTCATGCCGAGCCATTATGACTGGGCAATGAAAAAACTCAAAGCCCATCGCAAGAATTGCGAGAAGTAGATAGGCAGCAGTTTGAGAAGATTTATGGATTTAAAGAAATTAGAAAAATTTATTGATCAGCAAAAGGTCAGTTTTATTTGTTCGATTGATGATGAAAATTATCCAAGTGTCAGGGCGATGCTCAAACCGAGAAAGAGAACCGGATTAAGAGAATTTTACTTTTCGACAAATACTTCTTCTGTGAAAGTACAGCAATATCGCAATAATTCTAAGGCGAGTATTTATTTTTATCATAAGGGGTTGATTAAGTATGTTGGGCTGATGCTAAAAGGCGAAATGCAAGTTCTGACCGACCAAGAAACGAAGAATATGATTTGGAAAAGGGGCGATACAATGTTTTATAAAAGGTGTCACTGATCCGGATTATTGTGTTCTAAAATTTACTGCGACAAGTGGTAGATATTATTGTGATTTGAAGACGGAAAGTTTTGATATTAAGTAATACAAATTACGATTTCTCGGAATTTCCCAGGACGAGCCTAATTGAGCTCGATGTTTTATGCAAATACGTCAAATTATTGATATTACTTTTTTTGGTGATGATTCTCGGTATTAAAGTGGCACTAAGTAACTAGGCACCAGAAGCCAGACAACGTACTGGGAAACCGTTCCAGCGGGCGTAGGGGCCGGATG
>CAZEVF010000030.1:0-5165 GCA_964515845.1 uncultured Candidatus Saccharibacteria bacterium
GGCGGAGTAAACTGGTGAATTTGATAGTGCTCATTTTTGCTTGCCCTTTCCGGTCACCTAATAACAAAAAATGCGACCATCTTACAGAGGTCGAACTCACTAAAATCACATTTATATAAACTGTGGTCGGGGCTACCAGACTTGAACTGGCGACCTCACGCCCCCCAGGCGTGCGCGCTACCAACTGCGCCAAGCCCCGATTTAGGCAATGCCTAACCCTTTAATTTTAGCACGCCTGCTCAGAATTGTCAGGCGCAACCGTTTTAGCTCTGCGAATATTGCTCTGGCAAAATCTCTTGTTGTCATATATCATATAAATATGACAACAACGCCAGACCAAAAAGACACCATCCTCAGCCAACTTGAACCTTTTGGTGATTTTACTTGCCGGCCGATGATGGGCGAATATTTATTGTATCTGAATGGAGTGTATATCGGAGGCATTTACGATGGGCGCGTCTTGCTTAAATCTACCCCGGAGACGAAAAGTTTCAATCTGCCAGAAATCTTACCGTATGCCAGCGCCAAGCGCATGATGTATCACCTCGATAATTTCAATAATCAGGAACGCGTGCAAGCAATTTTGTCGGCCACCTATCGGGCTCTAAAAAAGGCCTAACCTGCGTTTTTCATCGCGTCACAGCTACTAAATTGTGCTACAATATAAGCATAAAAACTTAAGCAGGGAACAAAGCATGACGCTAGCCAGCACAAAAAAGAAACTCGAAAAAGACGTTAAAAAGGTCGGCAAAAACCTCGAAAAAGGCCTCAAGAAAACCGAAAAAGAAGCCAGCAAACTCAAAAAGGATGCCTCCAAGAAAGTTTCGAAACTAAAGTCAGAGGCTAAGAAGGAAACTGCCAAGGTCAAGGGTAAAGTCCTCGGTCGCAAACGCTAAAACCTTATATAGCCAAAATAGAGCCTAATCTAAGGCTCTATTTTTGTTATCCAATCTGGTCAGGGTGATCGGATTTGAACCGACGACCTCGCAGTCCCGAACCGCGCGCGCTACCAACTGCGCCACACCCTGAACATCTCTATTTTACCACAAATCCCCAGAGAAAGAAATGCGCAATCCACACTAGGTAACTAGGCGCCAGAAGCCAGACAACGTACTGGGAAACCTGCCCAGCGATCAACAGGACCATTCGATGACACTGTAATCGAACCGCTAAAATATAAACGATACGCACCAAGTCCAGGGCTGCCCCAAATATGATTAATAGTTGTAGCTGACCATAAATAACTATCGAGACCCATACGAATCAAGAAGCCGTCACTCAGACTAACATCCCCACTGCGCACGAACCCAAATCTCGCCAGCTAACTTTAAGTAATAGTGCTATATATTCGATTCTGCTATACTAGAAGTCATATTCTGGGTCTACTTTTTACGACGGGGTTTCTTGAGTAGGTCAAAGACAAAGGTCGAAAGCACTGCCAGCCCAAACGCAATCAATAGCTCAACCGGCGATAATGGAGTCATGTGTACTAAGCGATTAAGAAATGGCACATAGATTAGCATCAAGAGCACACCAATGATAATGCTATTAATAATCACGATCACCTTATCTTTTAGATCAACGACGAAGTTTTTAATCGCATAGTCTTCCGATTGCAGGACATAAACCACAAACACGTTCGCCAGCACTAGAGTGGTGAAAGCTACACTAGTCGCCAGCTCCTGCGTGGCGCCGGTTTTTATCAGGTAAAAATACGCGACGAACGCAACGGCGAACATTGCCGAACCTTGCAGAATACATTTCAGCACGGTCGGAAAGTTCAGTAGCGATTCTTTCAGCCGGCGTGGTGGCTCGTTCATAATATTTTCATCCGGCTGAATGCGCTGGAAAACAATCGAAGACGTCGGATCGATAATTAGCTCAAGCAACACTACATGAATCGGTAGTAGCAAAATCGGCAAATCAACCAGCGGAATGATCAGTGCAGCCAGAATAATCGGAATATGAATCACTAGAATATATTCAATCGCCTTTTTAATATTGCTATAAATCACCCTACCGTTCTCAATCGCTGCCACAATCGTAGAAAAATTATCATCCATCAGAATCAAATCAGCGGCTTCTTTCGCCACATTCGTCCCACGTTGTCCCATCGCAATACCAATCTCGGCCTGTTTCAAAGCTGGCGCGTCATTCACGCCATCTCCCGTCATTGCCACCACTTCGTTAATACTTTGCAACGCCTTCACGATACGCATTTTGTGGTTCGGATAAACTCGCGCAAAGATGTCCGTAGTCTTCACGCGTTCCCTCAATTCTTCATCGCTCATCTCTTCAAGCTCAGCGCCGGTAATAATCTCGCTATCATTATTTAATCCGATTTTCTTAGCAATCCCAGCAGCAGTGTTGCCATTATCACCCGTAATCATAATCACACGCACGCCAGCATTTTGACAAGACTTAATCGACTTCTCTACACCGACTCGAGGAGGATCAGTCAAAGCCACCAAGCCGACGAAAGTTAGCCGGTTCTCGCGCAGCTCATCCGGAATCCTCTTGACTGCTTCGCGCTTACCCACTGCTAGAACCCGATAACCTCGACTAGAGAACTGATTCGCCTGGTTAATAATGGCCGTTCGCTCGGCTTCCGACAGATCACAGAGTGGCAAGATACTTTCGTGGGCACCCTTCGCGCAGAGGATTTGTTGATCGCCCAAATCCCAAACGCACCCCATCATTTTGTCCTCGTTATTAAACGCGTATTCATGCACCAGCTGATAATCGTGCTTCGTCCTATCGATGCCTTGCTCGGCTGCGTATTCTTGGATCGCAATCTCCATCGGGTCATGAGGATTTTTATGGCAAGCCAGCAGCGCAATAAAAGGGAAGTTCGAGTCGTTCGTAAGGGTATCTTGCACGGCCATTTTATTCTGTGTCAAAGTCCCAGTTTTATCCGTGCAAAGCACCGTCACGGCGCCCAGAGTTTCCACGGCTTTCATATTCCGAGTCAGAGCATGTTGCTTTGCCAGCTTCCAAGCTCCCATCGCCAAGAAAACCGTCAGCACGACCGGAATTTCTTCCGGAATCGTCGCCATCGCCATAGTAAGCCCCGACAGAATCGCCTGGATAATGCGATCCTTCAAAATCAGCGCGTCATTATAGAAAAAGTTTACCACTGCTACAATGACACAGAAAGTCAGGCTAATGATCGTACAAATCACCACCAGCTTATTAATCTGCTTCTCTAGAGGTGTTTTCGCTGGCTTAATTGATTTTAGTGCTGTGCCAATTTTACCATATTCTGTATTTTTGCCCACAGCGATAATCTGAATCACAGCCGACCCGTTCGTTACATCGCAGCCAGCGTAGCAGATGTTTAATTTAAAATGCCCATTACTAGAATCCTTCAACTTTTTATAAACAACTTCCGACTCACCGGTCAGAGCCGACTCGTTCACGCCTAGGCCTTGCAACTCAAGAATCTTACCGTCGGCCGGAATTTTGTCGCCTTCCTCGAGAAAAACAATATCGCCCACTACAATATCTTTACTGTTCACGGTGATACGTTTACCATTGCGTAGGACATCGACATTAATTGCCGAAAGTGTATTCAATGCCTCTAGTGCTTTGTTCGTTTTGTAACCCTGCACAAACTCGATGCCACTCACAAAAAATACCAATACCAGCATAATAGTACCGTCAGTAAATTCCCCGAGAATAAAGTAGATGCTGGCCGTAATAAGCAGAAGCAAAAACATTGGCTCGGTCAAGACATGCAAAATCTTCTGCAGGAGATTCGTCTTACGCTTTTTCTCCAGCTCATTAGTGCCGTAAGCCAAACGCGCCTCGGTTACTTCGGCGTCGCTTAAACCGTGTAGTCTGGCGAGTGCAGTTTTATCTTGATGATTTGATGATTGATTTTGATTTCTATGCATAAGTATAACGTATAATATTATAGCACTATGTCGCGCTAAAATATCATAGTTTTTGAATTTCTAGTTCACTCGATTTATTGTCGCATTAGTGGTCGACATGATAGTTTTTACCCAAATTCTCTTTCAAATCTGCCAGCTCTTCCTGAACCAATTGCTGATTGTCTGTCTCCTCCCCAAAGATTATGCCATAATACGGAATAATCGGCGCATAGAATTCGCTGATTCTTTGCTCGAAATGATTATCCTTGTGCGCCGAATATCTCGAAAGCACATTGTAAAATAGATCTTTATCAAAGAGATAGAACCAACTTAGGTCAATCGCCGGGTCGAAAATACTCGTATCGCCAAAATCAATCACCCCAATCCCACCGTTCGACAGCAAAATATGATTCTCCGACAAATCCCCATGCACAACGGTTGGCTTAAACTCTTGCCATTCTGGATGCTTAAAATAATTTGCAAACAGCAGCTCACTCTTCGTCTGCTCCTGGCTGTCTAAATATTTAAAGCACACCTCTGTAATTTGTCGATAGAAATCTTCATAATTTGCTTTAGCGTTAATTTTCTTCAAACTCTGACAATCCGTCAGATCAGTCTCGTGCAGCGTGTTAAGAAACGTTGCGATATTTTGCGCAAGCTGATCCTTGTCGCTTTTGCTAAATCTCTGATACGATTCGAGGGTTAGTGGCTCACCTTCAATCATCTTATAATAAACAAAAGGATAGTCCTTGCATAGTTCGCTCGCCAGATAATGGGGAACTTGCAGATTTTCCTGCAGCCTCGGCCGAACACTCGATAAAACTTCGACTTCTTGCTTAATCTGCTCTAAAGCATCCTCTCGTCGAGGGAAACGAAAAATATATTTCCGATCAACATAAATCGCAAAATTATCCCAACCCGAATCATCGCCCGACAAAAAAGCCCCACGAAACTCAGGGAATCTCTCTAGGATAACCTTCTGACCGGTCGGAAAATCATTTACAAACTTCATCTGATATGTATTAAACGTCTAAAACTTGGTCGGGGCGACCTGACTCGAACAGGCGACCTCAGCGTCCCAAACGCTGCGCGCTACCAACTGTGCTACGCCCCGATAAGCCCATTATACCATACCGGGAGGAAAATTACTAGATTTTCTCCCTGCAAAGCCTCCAAACCTCATTCGTTGACTTGCTTTCCCCCAATTTTCCACCCCAACCTCTTGACATTATAATCAATCTGTGATACAATGAGAAGATAAGCTTAAAAACTTTAGGAAGGAGTGGGCTA
>CAZEVF010000031.1:0-4542 GCA_964515845.1 uncultured Candidatus Saccharibacteria bacterium
GGGGTATAAGTTAGCTACAGCTGAAGCTTATGACCCAGTACCAGTAGTTGCAACTACACCAATCCTGAATGAGACGAAGATTAACCCAGCTACTGGTAATGAATACGATCTGGCCTTTGGTGTGAAGGTTGATACTAACCTACCAGCTGGAGAATATACTGGAGGAATAGTAATATCAGCTGTAGCTAACCCAATTACTGTGACTAGTCTATACCAATTGACCTATATGCAGGATATGACCAGTGACATTTGTACTAATACGACCGACTATGTCGATAAAGAACACTATGCCACAAAGCAACTGATTGATACAAGAGATGGCAATAAATACTGGGTGGCGAAGCTAGCTGATGGGAATTGTTGGATGGTGCAAAATTTGGCACTAAACCTTGGGGAAAGACCAGCTAACGCTCCGACTGAAGCTTCGCCTTATGTACGAACTCTGACGCCGGATAATAGTGATGTGAGTGAAGAATGGAGGCCAGCTTCTAGTACCAACGAGGTGATATTCAACAATACTCCTTTTACAAATGAACAGATTCAGTCTGGATTGTCATGGAACTTTGCGAGCCATATTGTCAAGGTAAAGCCTTTGGCAAGTGAACTCTGTTCCGACCAAAGTGGGGACGGATTAAACGTTGCAACTCCTAGCTACATGGTCAATGATTGTCGAGAAGCAGGGTTATTGCAGGTGGACTCAAGCTGGCAGCCGACTTATACGGCGCAGGACGGCAGTTATACCACTCCTAGTGGCAACTCGCAAAAGAGTTTCATTGCTGTCAATCAGATCGAAAAAACTTACGATGCTCATTATTTGATTGGGAATTATTATCAATATCGCGCAGTGGCAGCTAACGGCTATACCGATGGCTCAAGCGCCGTAACGGCGTCAATTTGTCCAAAAGGTTGGACCTTGCCCAGTAACGCCATCGAGATGACGGCTAAAAGTAACTATACTGATTTGCTTAGATCCTATGGTATTAGTGGTTCTACGGCTGGCAGTGTGGCTGGAGTAAACTATAATGTTGCCAGCGATCCGATGTATTTTGTGCGCGCTGGCAGCGTCGTCTCTAGTGGCGTGGTTCGGGTGGCTGGCGCTCAGGCTTATTATTGGTCCAGCACGCTCAATCCGAGCGATAGTGTGCGCGTCGCTGTCTTTAACTTTGCTGCTGGCAATTTGACACAACAGTGGTATCATATTGCCCATGCTAGTTCAGTGCGCTGTATCGCCAGATAATCTGCGACTTGGGAAGTTAGTGGGGGTTGCTAACTTCCCTGTTCGCTATGTGTTAGCTGGTGAGGTTGTGGAAAACATGTGGAAAAATTTGAGATTTCTGTGGATAAGCTGTGGACAACTGTAGGTACATTGTGGATATCCTGTGCATATGTTGTATATAGATTGTGTATAAGCTGTTAATTCTGGTGGAAAAGATGTGGAAAAACTGTGGATTTTTCGTAAATAACCCAGAAGTTAGTGGAATTTGGGCGAAAAATCTTGACTTCGGAGCGAGGTGCGATATAATTGGGGTATACAGATATTGACCGACCCGAAGAGGGGCGGTTTTTAGTTTTATCGGGAGAAGTTCTCGCTGAAGCTAATTATAAACTAACCCGAAAGGAGAGAGATGGAGAGTTTAGACCTGAAACAACTGAGCGCGATGGTGCAAGTTTTGGCCGAGGAGAAAGGGCTGCCGGAAGAGACGATTCTGGATGTAGTGCAGATGGCGATTGCTGCTGCTTGGCGCCGTGACCATGGCGATCGCGAGATGAATGTGCGTACACTACTAGATACGAATACTGGCAAGGCGACGGTTTTCGTGGGGCGCGAAGTGATTGAGGATGACGTGGCTTATAACCCGGCGACCGAGATTCCTCTGGCTGAGGCGAAAAAGTTGAAAGCTGATGCTGAGATTGGTGATATTGTCGAGGAATCGAGTGAGGTGACAGATTTTGGTCGCGTAGCTGCGATGACGGCGAAGCAGGTGGTAGTCCAGAGGCTGCGTGAAGCCGAGCGCGATGCCGTGCTGTCGGCGTTTGAGGATAAAATCGGAACAGTGATGACCGGTGTGGTGGCGCGGGTTGAGCCACGCGTGGTGCGTATCGACCTGGGCAAGGCGCAAGGGATTATGCCTCGCAGCGAACAAATCGACGGCGAATACTATACCGTAGGTGAGCGAATTAAGGTCTACATCAAGGGTGTTGAGCACGACGAGATGAAGGCGCAGCTGATTCTTTCGCGTGGAAATGCTGAGTTTATTGAGTATCTTTTCCGTCAAGAAGTGCCGGAGCTCGAGAATGGGGCTGTGGAGATTAAGGCGATTGCACGCGAAGCTGGTCGCCGAACGAAAATCGCTGTGCGCTCGACTACGCCAGGGGTTGACCCAGTGGGGACCTTTGTCGGTGGACGAGGAATGCGCGTACAGGCGATCATGAACGAAATTGGCGATCGCGAGAAGATCGACATTATCAACTGGAGCGATAATCCTTCCGAGTTCATTCGCGAGGCTCTGAGCCCGGCAGAAGTGGTGAAAGTCGAGATTGAAGGTAAGAAGGCGAAAGTTTACGTCACCGAGGATCAGCAGTCGATTGCAATTGGTCGTCAGGGGCAGAATGTACGCTTGGCTTCGAAGTTGACGGGCTATGAGTTGGACATCGAGCTAGCGAAGGCACCAGAAAAGAAGAAGCGCAAGAACGCCGAGGATGCTCTGCTGAACGCGCTGAGCGAAGCTGGCAGCGATGAAGCCGAAACTGAGGCTAAGGCTGAGGAGACGGCAGAAGTCGCAGTTGATGACAACGAAAAAATGAGTGGCGCCGAAGAATAGATTGTCCAGACTTTTAGGGCAAACGAGGGGTGGCCAGCGTAAACTGGCCACTTTTTGTCGTGAGATAACCCTCTAGGGCGTCATGAGATCTGCCTAGGGTTCATCAGGATCTCCCGGCAGAACCTAGGCTGCACCTACATCTCAACTCGATCATCGACCTAGAACATAATCCAGTTGAGACGTAGAGTGCAGTTCACCATGAGGTTCCGACTCTAGGGCACCATGAGGAACCAAATTGGAGGTACTTAAGCTCGCGCTCCAATGCCACTCTTGTACCAATGCATTAAAGTTTAAGCTTATAGTTTAGTTATAGCATAGGTTGGGCTTTTTTGATAGCTGGTGAGATTTTGGTGGAAGAGATTAGTAGAATCATGGCGCAGTTTTTAGCGATTTTGCCAGCGTAACCGGTTTGTAAAAATTAGCGCATGAAAAACTCCCGATCTAGGATCGAGAGTTTAGGTACTTTAAAACATGACAATAATCGCGAGGCCAATGCTCGGCTCGCTCGTTCTGTTCGGCCAGGATCTCAGCCAAGGGGCGCTCTAAGAGGTTACCCAGATAAAACGGATTCTTGGCGACAGGCACATTAAGGTCGGCTGCCCAAATACAACAATATAAATTGCCATGCTGGTCCAGGCCGAGCTTACTATCACAAAAACCATTACATTCCCCTCTCATCGCGCAGTTTTTAGTGATCCCACCAGTATAACCGGCTTGGCGTAAGCGCGCCGTAAAATCATCGGCCAGAGGTTCGTCGTTTGCGAAAGCACGTTGGTTATTCCCTAACGGCATAAGTTGTAAAAGTTGAATCCTGGACGGATTCAACTTGAGGAGTTCCTCAACCATATCGCAAAGCCAATGTTCCCCTTTGGCCCTCAAAGTCAGGATAACACTGCAATCGATGCCCAAACTTTGCAGGCGCGTGATGGCGATACGATTAGCAAGAGCGTAGGCCGGGCGATTATCTTTGTACCACCAAGGCTGATCGTAGGTAAAAGCGTATTCTTTGGCCAGGCCAGCGAGAAAGCCGTCGCTGAACTCTAAGATATTAATGCCAAGACCAGAGATAGAAATCGCTTCGCGACCCAAAGCGCGTCGTGCCTCCAACATAGTTTCCACCGAACCTGCACCTTGCCAAGGGTTGCCACCGGAAAAGTCAATTTCCGTGGGGCGATTTGCCGTGAGAATCGACTGCAAGATGGCCAGCTTTTCCTCGGCTGTTTCTACCCGACCAGAGCGATTGGCCGCAGCTGCACAAAACCAACAATTATAAGCGCAATGGTTGGTGATGTTCCAGACAATGCGAATTTGGTCAAACATATAATTCCCCCTTTCATGTTTTTGACTGTAATTAACTGTAAAACTGCTAGTGCCCCATGCAAAATCTAGGCGCTGAGCACCTTATATTTCTATTGTAGCACGGATTCTGGTGTTTGTCAATACGATTATGGTTATTTTTCGCAGTTTTGGCAAGCTTTGCTATAACATGATTTTTAGGTTTATCAATGTGGGTGGGGCGAGGGAGTTTCCACTGTGTGTGGAAAAGTAGGAGAAATGTGTTCGGTTTTTATAAAAGTAGCCCTGGTAACTGGGCGATTTGAAGAGTCTAAACAACAAAATGAGACCGCTGTGTTAAACCGGGGGGACGATTTAAACAAACGGTCTCATTTTGGTTGCGGGAGTTGGATTTGAACCAACGACCTTTTGGTTATGAGCCAAA
>CAZEVF010000032.1:0-4167 GCA_964515845.1 uncultured Candidatus Saccharibacteria bacterium
CAACTTTCTCCTTCACTTCCTCCTATTCCATCTGCACAGGTGGCGTAGGAATCATTACGAGCCATGGGGAGAAGCATGGCCAGTACTAGTAGTCCTAGTATACTCACACTACCAATCCCAGCTAGACTAACATATCCAAGCTTTAACTTACTTTTACCTTTTCTACTCACTACCTAGTACCTCCATGAGTTTTTTATTTAATCTTGGCACCTTGGGTGTCGCGAGTCTTTTGTATGAGTAAAGCTAAGTTGTCCTACTATTAACTTTACCTACCGTAAAACGCTTATACAAAAAGCGACACCGCAAGGTGTCTTACTTCCGTTCATAATCGCCATGTATCATGTGGATTACTTATGCGATGTCGCTCAGATGCCTCATGATACACAGCTAAATTCGATACGAATCGATTAAAAAACGGCGAATTATGTAATTCGGAATGTAAGACACCCCTATTATATCATGCTAATGACAAAACAACCAAATATTCATTGTACTTTTTACAACAACCCGATTCACTTAGCTTGCTCTTTTATCTAATACTAGGCAACTAGGCACCAGAAGCCAGACAACGTACTGGGAAACCGTTGCAACGATCGCGCGGGCCGTTCGACGGGTAGAGCCCTGAGGCATTGAAGTTGAGGTAGTACGCAGTAGCCGACGTAGCGCTAGAGAAGGCTGCAGCAGCCGAGGACCAAACGTAACCAGAGACGCCTGCGCCCCCCAAGAAGCCGAGGCGCAGGCGAACGCTCCCACTGCGCACAAAACATCGCTCCCGAATCAAAAAATCACGTCTCAAATCCTACTCTCGGGAACTAGGCGCCAGAAGCCAGACAACGTACTAGGAAACCGAGCCAGCGATCGTTCGGGCCGCCCGACGGGCCGAGCCCGGAGGCAGAGAAGACGAGGTAGTACGCAGTAGCCGACGTAGTGCTAGTAAAGGTTGCAGCAGCCGATGACCAATCGTAACCACGGATGCCTGCGTTCCCCAAGAAGCCGCGGCCCGGGTTGACGAGCCCACTGCGCACGAACCCTCAGAAAATAAAAACTCAATATTTTTACAGCCCATGAGTAAATTCATGGTATAATGGAACACATACGGAGAAATAGGGAACATGAATTTCAAAACCATTTTCAAGTCATTCAAGAATAAAGACATGCTCAAACGCATGCTAATCGTCGTCGGTCTATTAGTCGTCTATCGCTTAATTGCACATATTCCAGTACCGATGGGCGATCCAGTCACTTTCCAAGAAGCCATCCAGAACTTGATTGAAAAGTCTGATTTCGGTGGTTTTCTGAACCTGATCTCTGGTGGTGGACTAACTACTTTCTCGATTCTTCTAGTCGGTTTGTCACCATATATTACTGCATCTATCGTCGTTCAGCTCATTACGAAGGCCATACCTAGCCTCGAGGAAATTTCTCAAGACGGCGAGACTGGCCGACGCAAGATTAACCAGTGGACTCGTGTCCTGACCATTCCTCTAGCTATCGTTCAGTCTGTCGCCTATATTTTCATCCTTTATCAGTCCGTCCTCGCTTCGAATACAGCCCTCGCCTATACTCCGACCATGTCCGACTGGGTTCTCTCCGTCACAGCCATGGTAGCCGGTTCGATGATCCTCATGTGGTTCGGCGAGCTCATTACAGAGCAGGGAATTGGCAACGGTATTTCTATCATCATCTTCACCTCGATTATCTCGCAGCTACCGACCACTCTTACTAGCCTCGGCACAGCCCTCTTTGATACTTCCGAGGGTTCACTCTCGCTCTTCGGCTGGCTCAACCTTCCGGTCAACCCAGTCATCTTCTGGATCGTGATTGGCTTTGCCATCGCTATCCTGGTCGTTATCTATTTCCTCGTGAAGCTCAACGAAGCCCAGCGCGTCATTACAATCAATTATGCTAAGCGTGTACATGGCAACAGCGCTTACGGTGGTATCAAATCCATCTTGCCACTCAAGCTAATCGCTGCTGGTGTAGTCCCAGTCATCTTCGCTACAGCCTTTCTCTCTCTGCCTGCTCTCATCGGTCAGCTCATCCAAACCGTGAATCCCGATGGCACTTTCGGCACTACCCTCATGCAGCTTTTCACGGCTCCCTCGGCCTCGAATTTCTACACTTATTATCCGAACGGCATTACAGCTCAATGGTTCTTCTATCCAGCCGTCTACTTCGTACTCGTTGTTCTCTTTACTTACTTCTATACTAGCATCATCTTCAATACCAAAGAAATCGCCGACAATCTCCAGAAACAAGGCGCGTTCATCGAAAGTATCCGTCCTGGCGCGCAGACAGCCCAATATCTTGGCAAGACTATCAATCGGCTCAATCTCTTCGGCGCTCTTGCGCTTGGTCTCATCGCTATGCTACCATTCATCACCGACTATATTTTTATCATCATTTCTGGTGCGCCGATTGGTCTCTCGCTCTCCGGTACTGGTCTTCTCATCGTAGTCACCGTGGCGCTCGAAAACATTCGTCAGCTCAACTCACGTGCGCTCATGGTAACGTATGACGAATATAAATAAAGGGAAAGGTAAACAAAGTGGGCAAAACAACAATCAACGTAACCGAAATTGACTCTGGCAATACGACAGTCAAAACTAAAAAGACAACCAAGCAGAAAGCTGTCGCTTCCAAAGAGTTAGCCCCTCCTAAGTCAGAGGCAGTTCTGGCTATTCCCGAAAAAATTAACAATCCCGAGATAGTAGCCGATGGGGCAGTAACTGATAGCTCAGTAGCCGAAGAATCAGAAGCAGCCGAAACAACTGAGCCTCCAAAGACATCGGAAACGCCAAAAGTCACCAAAGAGAAAAAAACTACCAAGAAATCCGAAAAAGTTACCGAAAAAGCCGAGGATACCATGGCCGAGACGCCATCTGAACAAGCAAAAGTACCGATCGAACCAAAAGTTTCCAAGAAAACGCCAAAGAAGATCCCTGTTACGGCCGTCGCCGACAATACGAGCGCAAAAGGCAAAACTTCTCGGAAGAAGTCAGCCAAGATCGCATCTCAACCCGAACCAATGAAATTGCCTCTCTTTCGTCGCATTTATGTCAAGGTTGGCTATGTGCTTGGAGCCCTCATCGTAACTACCCTCGTCGTTTTCTTTGGTCGAGTTGCTATCTGGGAGCATGATTATATCGATCGCATGGAAGGTAGCGAACGTGATACTACCGACGATAGTTTACCAATCGACACCGAAGAGGAGACCGACAATACCGAGCCGACCGAAGTCGAGATTCAAGAGTATCATGTTGCAGCCGATCGTCCTCGCTATCTGTCTATCCCAACTATCGGTGTCTATAATTCGCGTGTCGTAGAAGTTGGCGTAAAAGCTAATGGCGAAATGGCCACACCATACAATATCTACGACAGTGGCTGGTATGTTAATTCGGCACTGCCTGGCGATAACGGCGTTTCACTAATTAATGGTCACGGTGGCGCTCCCGGCGTCGGCATCTTCGGCAACCTCCCTCAAGTCAAGCCTGGCACAGAAATCAAAATCGAGATGGGCGACGGACGTATATTTACCTATCGCGTAGTCGACACGGCCACTCCGGCTCTCGGCGATGAAGCAAATCAATACATGAGCGACTTTGCCTTCACCTCGCCAGAACCCGGCGTGCCTTCACTCACTCTCGTCACCTGTACCGGAGATTATTGGTTGAGTGGTCGTACTTACTCTCATCGCTTCTTTACCCGAGCCGTTTTAGTCCAATAATCTAATTTTAGGCTTTACAGACTATAATATCCGTGATAGAATGAGAAAGTAATTTATGGCTAGTCAAAAACAAACTACCAAGGCTAAGGCTTCGAGCAATAGTCAAAAGGAAGTTATCAAACTCACAGGCAAGGTCGTTGAGTCGTTGCCTAACACTCAGTTTCGAGTAGAGCTTGAGAACGGCCATAATATCATCGCACACATGAGCGGACGTATGCGCAAAAATTTCATTCGCTTAGTGCCGGGAGACCGGGTTGAAGTTGAGTTAACCCCCTACGATCTTTCAAAGGGCAGAATCAGCTTCAGATTGCAATAACAATATCAAGTGTTGTAAAATTTACAACGATTTTGTTAGCAAAAGCGCAAGGCTAGCAGAACTAGTTGCAGTTTTACAACAGGTAACGGAAAGGATTTTGACACTGTGAAAGTACGTGCAAGTG
>CAZEVF010000033.1:0-3535 GCA_964515845.1 uncultured Candidatus Saccharibacteria bacterium
ATAGCTATTGGGTAGCTAAACTTAAAGATGGGAATTGTTGGATGACACAGAATTTAGCGTTGGACCTATCGACGGAGAAGACATTGACGGTGGATGATACGGATTTAGCTTTTGCACCAAAAAATGTGGATGGAAGCAACTATGCGTTTACTCCCGGAACAAATACTAATGCTTACGAGTTTGATGGAGCTGCTAACAAAGGTGATGCTTCGTGGAACCCAGGAAAATTGATTGTAGCGACTCCGACTTGGTATCAAGGTTGCCGTGAACCTGGAAGCACTGCTATAAAGAATATTAAAACGTTGTCGGCTATTGCTACGGAATGCGCTAATGCTGGCATATTAGACGTGGGCACGGATGAATGGCGTGGGACTTATAAAGCACAGGGTGGCATATACACTTTGCCAAATGGCACAACCTACCCCACGAATTCTGGTGATGTCTTAGGCGAGGATCCGAGGATTGTGAGTGTTGACATGAATGAGAAGACATATGATGCACATTATTTGTTTGGTAACTATTATCAGTACAATACAGCTACGGCTGGGACTGGTGCAGCAATATCTGAGAAAATGGGTAATGCGCCGGCTAGCATTTGCCCAAGAAATTGGAAGTTGCCGGTCAGTGGGGTCTATTATGCTGGCAATGCAAATGGTGATGAAAGCTTGATTGGAAAGCCATTGAATCGAGACGATAGTTTCTATAGTTTGTTAAGGGCATATGGTTATAGAGATTATCTAAATTATCCTGCAAATGGCTATAATGCGCATATTAATATGCTATATGGCAAATACGAAGGTGCGAACCAATTGATTAGTGATAACCCGATGTATATCGTCAATAGTGGTTATGTTACCGATGTAGCCATCAAAACAGTGGCGAATTATGGATATCTTTCGTCTAGTACTTATGAGACAGTTAGTAATGATTCGAACAAACATCGGTTAACATTTTGGAGTGGGCGAGGTGGTTGGACTTATGGGCCATCGGTTTCCCCAGCGAATAGTGACTGGATTTATAGTGGAATGCCCGTGCGTTGCCTGGCTCGATAAACCAATTTACCTAAAACCGTGCGCACGCGCACGGTTTTGGCTTGGGACAACAGGGGTGGAAAAGCTGCAAAGTGTAGCACCGTGCTACACTTTGTGTAAAGGACTTGTTCAGGCGTTATTGCTCAAAGTGGCCACATGGATCCACTTTGGCGTTTTTCCACCCCTGTTAGTAAGAGTCAAAAGTGGGTCAGCGTGACCACTTTGGTATTTTCTAGGGAACTAGGCGCCAGAAGCCAGACAACGTACTGGGAAACCGACGTAGCGATTCGCCGGGCCGGCCGACGAGTAGAGACCGGAGGCAGAGAAGACGAGGTAGTACGCACCTAGACCGGGATAACCCCAGATGGTATCAGTAGAAGTAGCCGACCAATCGTAGCCGCTCTGGCCTACGGCCCTCGAGAAGCCGTTGCTCAGGGCGACGAGCCCACTGCGCACGAAAACAAAATAACCCCGGATGGGGCTATTTTGTGACTTTGGCTCTGGACTAGGCCTCGTCTTTTTGCTCAGCGATGCGCTGCGGTACGGCGACTTTCTGGAAGTCACCACCAGCCTTTTTGATGGCTTCGACGGCAGTTTTGCTGGCGAATTGCGTCTCTAGGCTGATTTTTGCAGTCAGCTCGCCACGAGAGATGACTTTAACCTTGGCGTATGGAGTCTCGATGAGATTCTTTTCGGCGAGGATAAAGTTATCGACTTTGCCGGTAAGACCGTTGAGACGGTCAGTGTAGACAACTTGGGCTTTATCGTGCAAGCTTTTGAAGCCTTTGAGCTTTGGAATTGCCTGCATGATGGCACGTTGGCCACCCATGAAGCCGGCTGGTAATTTGTGGTGTCCGGTACGAGACTTCTGACCTTTAGTACCACGGCCAGCAGTTTTACCTTTACCAGCTGAGATGCCACGGCCGGCACGCGTCGGACGAGCGTTGCGATTAACTTGTAGATCGTTGTACTTCATTACTTATCCTCCTTTGTGGTGGACTTTTTGGTTGCAGCTTTTTTCTTTGGCTTCTCGCTAGCTTCGGTCTTCTGGGCTTTGCCTTGGTTGCCAACCCACTGATCGCGTGGGGTCTGCTGACGTAGGCCTTCGACGACAGCGTAAGCGATGTTAACCTTGTTGGTGCTACCGAGGCTCTTCGAGATCAAGTTCTTGATGCCAGTCAAGCCAATGATACTACGTACAACGCCACCGGCGATAATACCGGTACCAGGCGCTGCTGGTTTCATGAGGACGTCGGCGCCAGTGGCACGAGTTTCGACTTCGTGGCAGATGGTTTCGTTATCCATGTTAAACTCGATCATTGACTTCTTGGCCTTGGTTGTAGCCTTTTGGACGGCGCTAGTCACGTCGCCACCTTTAGCGATGCCGATACCAATTTTATTCTTATGGTTACCGATCGCTACGAGTGCTTTGAAACGCATGCGACGACCACCTTTAACGGTGCGAGAGACACGATCGATGTTGATGGTGACGGTATCAAATTCTTTTGGTGTGTTATCTTGATTGCGATTACGATCACGACGGCCACCTCGGCGAGACATATTCTTGCCACTAATGTCGCGACGAGGCTTAGTAGCAGCGACGTCGTCGTTCATCTTGAGGGTGCCGGATTTGTTGATGACCTTGGCGTTATTATCGTCAGTCATATTAGAACTCCAATCCTTCCTTGCGAGCAGCCTCTGCGAGTGCAGACATGCGCCCGGCATATAATTTTGCACCACGGTCAAAGACTACGGTTTTGACATTGGCCTTCTTCGCCTTGATAGCGATTTCTTTACCGATGGTTGCAGCTTTTTCGGTCTTGCTGCCGGTAATTTTGCTACCGACGGTGGTAGCGTAGGCTAGAGTCTTGCCGTTGTCATCGTCGATGACCTGGGCAGTGATGTGTTGGTTGCTGATATGGACGCTGAGGCGTGGACGCTCGGCAGTACCATGAATTTTAGCACGAGTGCGCTTTGCACGAAATACGGTGTTCATTATTTCTTACCTGCCTTTCCTGCCTTGCGAAGGATAACTTCATCAGCATATTTGATACCTTTACCCTTGTACGGTTCAGGCTTCTTCAGTGCGCGAATCTCGGCTGCGACTTGGCCGACTTTTTGCTTGTCGATGCCAGAGACCGTGATGGTCATCTTGTCGGTTTTGAGCTCGACACCTTCTGGAGCTTGATATTTGACTGGGTGGGAGAAGCCTAAGGCCATTTCGATTTCTTTTGGTCCACCACTAAGGCGAAAACCGACACCGTTGACTTCAAGCTTTTTCTCGAAACCTTTGGTAACGCCCTGGACGGCATTGTTGAGCAATGCGCGCTGTAGGCCATGCCAAGCTCGAGATTTTGGTTCGTCATCGTCGCGAGTGACAGTGATGACATTGTCAGCTACGGCAACTTTGACTTTCTCTTGCAATGGGACAGAGAGTTGACCTTTCGGCCCAGCGACAGTAATATCTTTGTCGCCGACCGTGATTGTCACTCCCGTCGGAATTG
>CAZEVF010000034.1:0-3424 GCA_964515845.1 uncultured Candidatus Saccharibacteria bacterium
ATTAGGCACGCCGCCAGCATTCATCCTGAGCCAGGATCAAACTCTCCATTAAAGACCTTTCAGTTAAAAACTTACTCAGCCAAGATCTTGATAACTCAAACATCTGAGAGAAAAGAAAGTTTACTTTCTTTTCCGAAGATGTGCAGAGTTTTATGTTTTGACTATGTCAAAACATAACCAAGGTTCTCAATAAAAGACTGACGATGATAAGTCTGCAAAATGCCAAAGTATAAACTTCAACACATCTGCAAACCATAATTGCACAATTAAATTGTTAAACTTTCTCCAAGAAACCCAAAGACCTAAATTTGATTTTCATCTTAATTTTAGCCTCGCAGTTCTTAGACTGTTCCTATCTTATATCAGATGTTATCCTATGTCAATACTTTTTTTCGACTTTTTTGGACTTTTTTCACTTTTTTAAGCTTTACAGGGGTGAAATTTTACTCTTTTTTCGCTCCACCCCTATACAAAACTTAAAAACTTATGCCATTAGTAATAAAGTAAGCGCCAGCTCCCAAAATTATACCCAAAATCGCGCCTACCACCACCTGGTCCAAGGTATGCCCTTCGACTACCGGCAGCTCTGGCTTACCAGCCTGCTTTAGTAAACCATTTAAGGCCTTTCCCTGCTCGCCCACAGCATAGCGCACATGAATCGCGTCATAGACCACAATCGCCCAGACACAGGCAGCTAAAGCAAATAAACCCGAATCAAACCCATAAACGCACCCGAGATAAATACTCGCCCCAGTAAAGCTCGCTGTATGCCCCGAAGGCATCCCACCCGATCGCATAAAATATCCGATTGCCGTCGCGAAGTCCAAAGCCTTATGTGCCTGATGCCCTGACCAAATGCCAGATACTAACTTCCAAAGCTGTGCCAGCATGAACCCACACACAAACACTATAATTGCAATCCAACCTGTCATATCCCTATTATAGCACAAACGCCTTAGATCTTATATTTTCGCCTCTCTAACGTCTACCGAAAAACATCCGTTTCACCCAAACTCCTAGCCCGATCAAGACTCCTACCACTGGAATCGTGAACCAATAGACATTCTTGAATGGTTTCGCTCCACCTAGTTTCGGCACTTCAGTCTCTTCACCTTTCGTCTGCCCCTGATTCTGATTTTGCTTCAGATTCTGGCCCTTATCTTCCTCCTGACTACTTTCTATCACTTTGACGGCTCCACCAGCCTCATTAGTACTAGTATTATTCATATCTTGATTTCCTGTAGCAACACCACCTGCCTCCGTACCACCAGAATAACTACCATTAACTTCACCAGAAACCGGCTTCTCGGGCAAACTTTCATTCTTTTCCCCATCATCCACATTCGGCGCCTTATCTGCCTTATTATCGTCCTTGGCGTCATTATCAGGCTTCGAATTCCGTGCTAGCTCCAACTCTCGTTCCAGACGCGCAATTTCGCGCTGCAACTCCTGGATTTTCGAGTTCTCCTCTGGCTTCATATTCGCCTTCAGATTACTAATTTCCTGCTCAAGACCCTGCTTAATCAGCTCAAGCTCGCTCTTCTCTTTCTCGAGACCAGAATTCACCTCTTGTAGACGTTCCTGCGCGCGCAATAATTCCTCCTTCTCGCCCTCGAGAGCCAATTTCGTCTGCTCTAACTCATTTTTCTCATCACTGAGAGTCTGGTTCGTTCGGGCGAGCTCATCCTTCTCCGATTCCAAAGCCGCAATTTTCGTTCTCAAAATCTCCAGTTCCTCCGTATCTGTTGCTGTCCCTTGACTCATCAGATAATCAGCCTTCAACTTCGCCAGTTTATCCTGTTCAGCATCCGTCAGCGAAACGTAACCTCCCATCGTCGCGCTCACGCCGGCCAAGCCCTTCTTCAACTGCTCAAGGCCCTGCCCTAAACGTTCAAATGTCGGCAAAGTTTCTCTCAAATAACCGTCAAAAATCTCAATTTCATCCCTTAAACCTTGGTAACGCTCAGCCAAAGTGTTGCGCCAAGCTTCCTCCCAAGTCAGGATATACTCATCATCCGGAATGTCATAGAACTTGTCTTGTCGAAAATGATACGGCAAGTAGGCTAATCTGCCCGTCTCTGCCCCGTCTTCGAGCACTGGTCGGGCCTCGCATGTCATCGCATCACTCTGGAAAACCGTCGAGCGCACGCAGCGTCGATAATCTGCTTTGCCCCTAACCCACCAAGTATCTTCAAACTTCGTTTCCCCGTTCTCATCCACCACTTTATGTCCGAATTGCACAGCATAGTATACCCGATCAGTCAAATTATCCAGCACATTCCTATCTTTCAGGCCGATCGTAGCGCTGGCCACATACAGTCCACTCACATCGGTCTCACCCAGTATTACGGCCCAATCACTAACATCTTCCACCCCTAGACCCGACATATGCACATCAGCCTCTTCCTCTGTCACCCCGTTCTCGTAGTCTAGCTGCGCCACAATCACTTTCCCAGCCTGCCACGGATAATTCATCCCAGCATTCGCCGACACTGAGATACTATTATTACGTAGCGAAACATTCCCTACCTTCGCCCAAGAGTTACTGGTATTCGGGGTAAAATCATTGATATCCCCTGGCGCACCACTAGTCGAGTTCAGTGTTACTGCTTGAGCTCTAGGAGCGACCAAAGATAAGGCCTTGGCCTTAGCCTCATCAGTAATCACCGCCCCACCATATGTCTCTAGCTCCGTTCCCTGCGCCACCGAGCTTAGCAAAGCTGCCCCGACGCTCGACAAAGTTAATGCTAATAATAAATATGGTATTTTCTTCACGATTTCCTCGCAATCTTTTAATAATTTTATTATGTCGAGACTATAACAAAATTTTTTTCAATTTTACAATCATAAGCATGATCTTTTCTGTCTCATTTTTTACTTAACAGGGGTAAAATCAATCTTCTGAACAAATAATTTATACAGATATTAGAACTAAATTCACTTCTTCAAGCAAATTATTCGCCCTGTTCACATTTTTTAAGCACACCATTTTGGTCATTTTTGGCAAAAATGGTGGCTGAAATCTAGAAAAACCCATGCCAAAAACGCTTGTATTTAAAAATCTGTGCTATAATAAAAATGTCTACTTTATGTCGCGACCAGTTTTTGGTAGTAAATTATGCCATTTTAACCTACGCATTGCTATCATAGGAAGTTAAAACGCACTTAGCGGCACCGCATAAGTAACTCGTTTTAGCTTCTAGGCTATAGCGTAGGTTGCGAATGGAGTAGACACCTTGCGGTGTCGCTTTTTGTAGTAGGTGGTTATATTAGTAGGACGAACTATAAGCACTACGCACGGCGACACCCAAGGTGGTCAAACATAATACAAGGCAATTAGAAGGGAGACTAGTACTTTTTGATTGTCATAAGGTCTAGGAGGTATTGCTATATGCAAAGACGTATTAACTTTAAGATGAGATGT
>CAZEVF010000035.1:0-2485 GCA_964515845.1 uncultured Candidatus Saccharibacteria bacterium
ACCACAGACCTCGTCATTATCAGTGACGCGCTCTAACCAGCTGAGCTATATCCCCAATACTCCCCATTTTACCCTATCGTAACGTAAAAATCAAGAGATATTTTATGGCCGAAAACTGCCGTAGGTCCAGCCCCGTTCTAGCGTCACCCCTCTCACCTTAGCCAAATCCGAAACTGTCAAAAACTCATACCCCTGAGCGCGCAAATCGTCAATAATCCCTGGAATCGCATCGATTGTCGAAGCATGAATATCATGCACTAGAATAATCGCCCCGTCAAAGGCTGCATTCACCACTTTCGATCGCACGGCCACGGCATCCTTATATTTCCAATCCTCCGGATCGATCGTCCAGATTACCATTGGCTGCGCCACAGTCGAACGCACCGTATCTGTAATCGCACCGTAAGGTGGCCTCATAATCCCTGGCGCTACCCCTAGAATCTGAACAAAAATATTATTCATTTGCTCATTTTCCCAGCTAATCTCTTGTACCGTCGCTCTCGCCAGATTGCGATGCGTCATCGTATGGCTGCCAACCTCATGCCCTTCTGCCACTTCGCGCTTCAAAAGCTCCGGCGAACGCTGCGCCATATTCCCCAGCACGAAAAATGTCGCTTTTACCCCTCTCTCACGCAAAATATCAAGCAGCCTCGAGGTGGTTATCGACGATGGGCCGTCATCAAAAGTCAGCGCAATCAGCTTTTTCCCAGTGTAATCCGGCACCTCATATGGAATCGGCACTACCGACATATCCACCTCGACCGGCTTTGCTACCTCAGCCAAATCCTCTCTTACTTCCCCCTCCAGCTGCTCGGCCTTCAACTCACCTATCTCAGCCATGTCGTTTTCCACCCCTGTCGTCGTCACTACTGCCGGCTTCACGCTATGGCGCAAAAACTCTTCCATCCCCACAGCTGCCGAGCCAGCCAAAAGCACCAACAGTACAATCTTAAGCCATGGCAAACGCACGTTAATCCTATGCAATTTCTGACCAATGGTCAGTTTTTCTGGCTTCTCCCCTGTTTCTTCAATCTCTTCTACCTCTTCAGAGTCCTCCTCGAGCTCTTCTTCATACTCTCCCTCAGGTTCTTTTTCATCAATCTCGTCTAAATCTTCTTGCTCTTCCCCTTGCGTTTCTGACTCTAAATCCGGCTCATCATCCCCTGGGTCAACCTCAATCTTTGCCTCTTCTTCCAGGCCTTTTGCCTCGGTCGTAGATTCTAACCCAGCTTCTTCAGCCTCTTCTGGCTCACTTTCTGAGCTCTCTTCCTCAGGCTTCTCTGTTTCTAGAATCTTTTTTTGTTTCATTTTGCTTGATCGTTTAGCCATAACTTGCTTCTCTAGCGCCAAAATCGCACCAAATTTATTTTCTTATTCTTATTCTACCACGCTTTTAAATCGACACAGAAAAAATCTCTGTTAATACTCAGGGATTCGTTTCTATTATCTTTGACCAACCTTTTTTCGGTCCAAAAACTCGTGAAAATGTCGTGTATGCCGGAGTGCCAATCTGGCGCGCAGCCTCATTAATCTGTGGTTGAGTCGGTATCCCCGTTATACCCCAGAATTGTTGGATGGCAACTATGGCTTCTTTCAATTCGGCACGAGAATAAGCGCGTCGACCACGTCGATTCGAGTTTCTCGCCACAACTTCTTCAGGCCCCAACACCATCGATGCTTCCAGCATCTCCGGTGTTTCCACAGCCTCCAGCGCTTCAAGCGTCTCAGATGGCTCCACCATTTCCAATCTCTGTGGTGCTTCCGAAACCTCTAGCGTCTCTGCCTCCATCTCCGTCTTCTCCACCATTTCTGCCTCCAGCTCACGTTCTTCAGCTGCCTGCATCTGCATGGCTTCAGTTTTCTGCTTTTTGGCAGCCTTTTTCTTCCCCGAACCTTCGCCAAAAGCCGACATAATCACTGTTTTAGCCTGGC
Source organism: uncultured Candidatus Saccharibacteria bacterium (assembly GCA_964515845.1). Classification (GTDB taxonomy): domain Bacteria; phylum Patescibacteriota; class Saccharimonadia; order Saccharimonadales; family Saccharimonadaceae; genus Nanosyncoccus. The sequence goes on from CAZEVF010000035.1 coordinate 1,933, forward strand.
TCCAATTGCCGTTCCCCAGTACTGCCACAATCTCCTCAAAATCGACATATTCGTAACGTTTCCATTTGCGATCCGACGGAAAATATCCCAATTCTCTACACCAATCCACACAAATCGTCAGCAATTCGCTCGCCGTATGTGGCCAAATCTTTGGTTTCGATTTCTTCTTTGCCATTTTGTACCCCCTTTCCCATGATTTTCATGGAGACTCAGACTAAGCAAGATAATACATCTTAATGTACATCCCACCGACTTCACTTATAATTATACGCGAACCCTAGGAGAAATCAATCATAGTTTAGTATTGGACCATGACAGCTGCTTACAAACTCCTAACCCCACAAAAAAATCACCCCTTAGGGCGATTTTCGCTTAACAACTTAATTGTGCAATTCATCGACAAGTCAAAGCTTACGTTGTGTCTCCAAAGAGCTTCATTTTGCCACAAGCTTACTGGCAAAACCACAACCGACCTAGCTACAATCTCCATCACTGAAGAACTGCGCATCAAACTCCCTAGAAAGGAGGTAATCCATCGACACGTTCTCGTACC
>CAZEVF010000036.1:0-2226 GCA_964515845.1 uncultured Candidatus Saccharibacteria bacterium
CCAGAAGCCAGACAACGTACTGGGAAACCGTTCCAGCGGGCGTAGGGGCCGGATGATGGGTTAATTCCTATTTCAGAAAAATCCAGAATATATGCCACAGCTGATGTTGCATCAGTAAATACAGAAGCTGTAGCAGGCCAACTATAGCCATGATTACCTGCAAACCTCATGAATACATGCGTCATATCAATATACCCACTGCGCACGAAGCATAGGGCTTAGACCGTATTGTTTGGTTATCAAGGTGGCAGTTTACTGCCACCTTGATAAGTATCATACTTATGGTTGCTAATTTTTCTCATTTTGTGCTACACTGCCTGACAGAGTCTAAAGAAGCCTCTGGACATTAATCTTTAGAGTATGGAGTGGGAAGGAGAACGGTTATGGATCTAAAGTCTATTCGTTTTCGAATCGCTTTATGGTTTGAGTGCATCATTGCAAAAGCTCGAATCAAAAGTGTTTCAGACCAAAATCTGAAACACTAACCATATATGTAATCCTATACTAGCAAAGTTTTACTAAATTGTCTATGCTTCTGAGGCTCTTTTTGTGCGCAGTGGGAGTGTTAACCTGGGCGTTGGTTTGTCGAGGGTTATAGGTATTAATGGTTATGATTGGTCGGCTGTCGCTTCCAATAATATTTGGGGCTCGGTCGGTCTAGGCGCATACTACTTTGCCATCTACCAGTCTGATTTTACTCCGTCAGGTGGCCCAACAACTCGTAATGATGGTTTCCCAGTACGTTGTCTAGCTTCTGGCGCCTAGTTCCTAAGCTCATCAAACTAGAATCTTCGTGCGCAGTGGGGGTTTAAATTTGGAAATTGGTGTTATTAGGCGCGTGGGTTTTAATGGCTTTGCGTGGTCTAGATCATCTCTCACTTATTCATATTACATCAATTTTGGCAATTTGGAGCTCTCACCTTCGTTTGGGCCGTATGATCGCTCGTATGGTTACCCAGTACGTTGTCTGGCTTCTGGCGACTACGTTCCCAAATGGGGTGAATTGAGAATACTTCGTGCGCAGTGGGGCTGTCGGTATTGACTTTATGAGATTTATAGGTCTTGCTGGCTATAATCGCTCATGTATAATAGCTGCGCTAGCTAGAACACAATCATTCGGATTTAACGACATAGAACTTCTGCCATCGGAAGGACCCAATTCCTTTTGGCATGCTTTCCCAGTACGTTGTCTGGCTTCTGGTGCCTAGTTACTTAGGTTTTGGAATTTCCTAAAGGGAAAGAGTATGCTATAATGGTGATAGTGCCGTTGTAGCTCAGTTGGTAGAGCAGCTCATTCGTAACGAGCAGGTCGCTGGTTCGATCCCAGTCAACGGCTCCATTTTTTGTGCGCAGTGGGTTGCTTAATCTCGTCGACGGTTACCTATGGTATGGAGGCCAATTCGGCTATGTATGGTCTTCTATAACTACTGTGTTATCCGGTGATATATCAACTCCTGCATATCGTCTTCGTTTTGATTCTACTGTGCTCTTTTCGTCAGACGGTCCAGGGAATCGTTATATTGGTTTCCCAGTACGTTGTCTAGCTTCTGGCGCCTAGTTACCAAATGACTTGAATCAAGCAAAACTTCGTGCGCAGTGGGTTCGTCGACCTGAACCGTGACTACTTGGGGTTCGCTGGCATACTTAGTTACGCTTGGTCGTCAACTACTGCTGCGTGGTCAGACGCTACGTCGGCTACTGCGTATAACCTGCGCTTTAATGCCTCTAGAATCGATCCGTCGAACGGTCCGTATTATCGTTGGTATGGTTTCCCAGTACGTTGTCTGGCTTCTGGCGACTAGTTACCTTAGTATATGACCTGATGAGTGATAAGAGTTTCGATTTTTAATGAAAAAGCGCTTGTTTTATAAAACATATGCTATAATAAAAGTGTATCCGTTTAAAATCAAAGCAATCATATTTTGTTATTTTGATTTCAAACAAATGTAAATAGGGCGCCATGAGGAGCCTAATAAGCATTTGTTTGAAAAATGATTGCTATTTTAGACGGATACACCCTCGTGGTGCCCTTTTTGTTGATGGTAGATACATAAGAGGCGTTAGCTTCTTATGTATCTACCAAGATATAGGCTCTAGGTAGTTATATTAAAGCAAAAAGGTTAAAAGTAGTAGGACACTTTTACATAAGGGCACCACGAGACAAACATATCATACAAAATATTTAGGTCTAGGAGGTATTGCTATATGCAAAGACGTATTAACTTT
>CAZEVF010000037.1:0-2085 GCA_964515845.1 uncultured Candidatus Saccharibacteria bacterium
TAGTTTCCTGTTGAATCATATTATTTCTCCTCCCCCTCTGTAGCTTGGCCGAGAACTTCGTCCTTCAGCTCGATAGCATCATGAGACTTCTCAAGAACCTTGACGAGCTTGTAGCTCTTGGTCTTTGAGTATGGACGGCAAGCGACGATTTCGACTTTGTCGCCGACGCCAGCTTCGTTATTCTCGTCATGAGCTGTGTATTTGCGAGTTTTAGTATACTGCTTGCGATAGAGTGGATGAGTCTCTCGGCTAGCGATGGAGACGGTAATGGTCTTATCACGTTTTGCAGAGCTCACAATACCTTGCAATTCTCCTGCCATGTTAGAACTCCTCTTTCTTAATAATTTTAGTGCGAACTGGCAACTTGTGGCCGGCTAGACGGAAGGCCTCTTTTGCCTGTTCTTCGGTAACGTCGCTAATCTCGAACATGACAGTTCCGGCTTTGACTTTGGCAACGTAGAACTGTGGTTCACCTTTACCACTACCCATCTTGACGTCGAGTGGCTTCTTGGTCACTGGAGTGTGTGGGAAGATTCGAATCCAAATCTTACCTCCACGCTTGACGTAGCGAGTGATAGCTTGACGAGCTGCCTCGATTTGGCGACTGGTAACACGCTCGTTGTCGAGAGACATGAGGCCCCAATCGCCGAATGAAACGCGATTGCAGCGAGAAGCGATACCTTCATTTTTGCCTTTGCGAACTTTACGATGAGCTTCGCGACGTGGTGTCATAATAGCCATGATTATTTCTCCCCCTTATAAATCCAAACTTTAACACCGACGATACCGGCTACAGTCTTAGCGTGGCAGACGTAGAAATCTACATCAGCGCGCAAAGTATGTAGAGGTACGGAACCTTCGATGAACTTTTCGCGACGGCTCATTTCAGCGCCGTTGAGACGGCCACTAACTTCGACACGGATACCCTTAGCACCGGCATTCATGGTTGATTGGCAAGCCATTTTGACGGCGCGACGGAAGTTCATACGCTTGCCGAGTTGGAAGCCGATATTCTCAGCGACTAGCTTAGCTGAAAGCTCTGGTTTCTTGACTTCTTCGACATTGATGCGAATTGGGCCACTCACGATGGCTTCGAGTTCTTTCTTGAGCTCGTTGATGCCAGCACCTTGCTTACCGATGACGGCGCCAGCTTTGGCTGTCAAGATGGTAATGGTGGTGAGGTTGGCACTGCGCTCGATGTCGATGCGAGCGATCGTCGGGCGACTGCTGAAACGCTTTTCGATGCAGTCGCGAATCTTAGCGTCTTCCACGAGCCAGTGACGGAAGTCAGCTTTGCGTGTGAACCACTTAGATGACCAGTCCTTGCTGATTTGGAGACGATAAGAAACTGGGTTGACTTTTTGTCCCATTATTTCTTCTCCTTTTCCTCAGCAGTCTTTGCTGATTTTTCGGCGACTTTTTTCGCCTTCTCTTCACCTGCAACTTCGACAAAGATGTTGCTACTAATTTTCTCAAATGGTAATGCGCGACCACGGGAAGCTGGAACGTAACGGCGCATGCGAGTGCCAGCTGTGACACTGATGCGTGCGATGCGCAAGCTCTTTGGATCGATGCTGACGTCAGAGTTGTTGAGTAAGTTAGCTGCTGCCGATTCGATAGCCTTGCGTACGGCCTTAGCTGCGCGACGTGGAGTGTTCTCAAGAATCACTACAGCGTCGGCGACATAACGATCGCGTACGAGGCTAGCAACGATGCTAACTTTGCGTGGCTGACTGTCAATTCCCTTTTCAACAGCGTGGGCAAATACGGTATTACTCATTATTTACCTCCCTTGGCTGCTTCGGCAGCTTTTTTGCCACCATGGCGCTTAAATTTGCGAGTCGGGGCAAACTCACCGAGTTTGTGTCCGACCATATTCTCGCTAACGAAAACTGGGACATGAACCTTGCCGTTATGCACGGCAATCGTGCGTCCAACCATTTCTGGTGAAATCGTGGACTGCCTGGCCCAAGTTTTAATCACGGTGCGATCCTCGGTCGAGAGGGCAGCGATTTTCTTCGCGAGCTTATAGTCTACGAATGGACCTTTTTTAAGACTTCGAGACATTATTTCCTCTTTCCTTCG
>CAZEVF010000038.1:0-1986 GCA_964515845.1 uncultured Candidatus Saccharibacteria bacterium
ATTGCGATGGGTTGTTTTCCGATACGACTCATATTTTCCCTTTATATTAATATCCTTATCATTTTATCACGAATGTCGATAAAAAACAAGGGGTAGAAAGAGGTAAACTTAACAAAAATCTTCCTCCGAGGAGGAAGATTTTGCGCTACTAGTTTTAATTAGTAGACTTTGACGAGGATCTCGCCACCAAGATGTTGCTTCTTGGCTTCGCGACCGGTCATGATGCCCTTGCTGGTGCTGATGAGCACAGCGCCACGACCACTTTTGACTACTGGGATTTCCTCGGAACCGACGTAAACGCGACGGCCAGGCTTAGAAACCTTGGTAATCTCGGTGATTTTGGCTGGCATGCCTTCTTCACAGATAGTAACATGGAGGACGCCACGAGGCTGACCTTCTTCGATGGTGTAGTCGGCGAGGTAGCCGGCTTTTTTGAGGCCATCGGTGACAGCAACTTTTAGCTTGCTAGTAGGGACGCGAATTTCGGTCTTGCCAACCATGATAGCATTGCGAATGCGAGTAATCAGGTCGGCGATTTGATCAGTTGATTGTAATGACATATTCTCTCTCCTTTCCTACCAGCTACTCTTTGTTACGCCCGGGATTTCGCCCTTTGAGGCTTTTTCACGGAAATTAATACGGCTGAGGCCGAAGTAGCGCATGTAACCACGAGGACGGCCATCGATCATGTCGCGATTCTTTAGCCTAGTAGGGCTAGCGTTGCGTGGCAACTTCTGGAGACCTTCGAGATCTCCGGCAGCCTTCAGCTCGGCTCGCTTAGCTTTGTATTTCTCATACATTTTGCGTCGTTTTTCGTCGCGTAGAACTGCTGATTTCTTTGCCATTATTTGTTCTCCTTTTCAAATGGCATACCGAATGCTTCCAACAATTTGGTGCTCCCTTCTTTAGAACCATTTTTAATAATAAAGGTAATTTCGAGACCATGCAAAACTGAGGCATCTTCGAAAGTAATTTCTGGGAAAACAGTTTGCTCTTTGAGACCGAGGCTGTAATTGCCTTGGGCATCAAAAGCCTTGCGCGAGACGCCGTGGAAGTCACGGACGTGTGGCAAAACTACGTTAATCAGACGATCGACGAACTCATACATCTTGTCATTGCGCAAAGTTGTGAGGTAGCCAACTGGCGCGCCCATACCTTTACGAATCTTGAAGGTCGCGATCGATTTCTTCGCCAAACGGCTAGTGGTAGCTTGACCGGTAATCTTAGTTAAAGTCAGGTCGACGGTTTCGGTGAATTTTTTATCTTCACGCTTTTTGCCGACGCCACTAGAGACAACGACTTTCTCGAGCTTTGGCACTTGGTTGATGTTGCTGAGACCAAGCTGTTCCTTGAGCTCTTTAGCAATCTTTTCGTTGTATAATTGCTTGAGTCTTGGTGTCATTTTTTCAGCCATTACTTATCCTCCTTCTTGAGGTTGGAGAAGTCGATACCGACGTGGATATCTTTCTTACCACCTTTAGGATTAAATTGAGTTGCTTTCAGATGACGGGTGCGTACTTCAATATCTTTGAGCATAGCTTTGCCGGCCTTCTTGTCGACTTTGACAATGCTAGCAACTTCGCCTTTATGATCGCCGGCGATAACCTTGACGCGATCACCAACTTTTAGACACTTTGCCATATTAGAGTACCTCCGGAGCTAAGCTGATAATTTTGTTGAAGCCAAGTTCGCGTAGTTCCCTTGGGACTGGACCGAAGACACGAGTGCCTTTTGGCGTCTTGTCATCATTGACCAAGACTGCAGCGTTGTCGTCGAAACGAATGGTGCTACCATCTGGCCTTCTAATTTGCTGACGAGTGCGCACAATCACGGCTTTGACCACGGCTTTTTTCTTGACGTTGCCGGTAGGGCTGGCATCTTTGACGCTGCATGTGACGATATCACCTACGCGTGCATACCTTGCTCTGGTTCCACCAAGGACACGGATTACACCAAGTTCTTTGGCGCCACTGTTGTCAGCGACTT
>CAZEVF010000039.1:0-1909 GCA_964515845.1 uncultured Candidatus Saccharibacteria bacterium
GTGCGTGGAGCTTTACCAGTACCATGGCGACCACCGTCACCACCACCGTGTGGGTGGTCAGTAGCGTTCATGACAACACCACGGACGGTCGGGCGAATGCCTTTGCGACGGCGTCGACCGGCTGCACCAATCTTGATGTTCTGGTGTTGCTCGTTACCGACGGTGCCGATGCTAGCTTCGCAGTCCACAAGAACTTTGCGCATCTCGCCAGATGGCATTTTGATAGTGGCGTAGCCATTCTCTTTTGCCATGAGCTGAGCGCCGGTTCCGGCTGAGCGTACGAGTTGTGCACCTCGGCCCGGAGTGAGCTCGATTGCGTAGATGAAAGTACCGACTGGGATTTGCTCGAGTGGGAGACGGTTGCTAGTCTCGACTGGAGCGTTCTTACCAGTTTCGAAAGTCATGCCTTGGCGCATGTTGGCGTCGGCGATGACATAGTAATAGACATTATTCTGATCCTGGACACGAGCGATGCGTGCGCTACGGTTTGGATCGTATTCGATTTCTTTCACAGTGAAAGTGCTGTCGACTGGCAAAGTGTAGGTCAAGATGCGATAGTGGCGCTTGACACCTCCACCACGATGACGTACGGTGATACGACCTTGGTTGTTTTTGCCAGCCATTTGTTTTTTGCTCCGAGTCAAAGACTTGAGAGGCTTCTTGATAGTGATCTGGTCGAAGTCCTGCGTAGTCTTTTGACGCTGAGCTGGAGTAGTTGGGCGATAAGCTTTAATACTCATTACTTATCCTCCTTTGCAGCCTTTTTGGTGGCTTTCTTTACTTCTTTCTCTGCCTTTTTCTCGGCTTTTGCAGCTTCTTTTTCGGCTTTCTTGTCAGTTTTGTCTTCAGCCTTTGGCTTCTCGGCTTCAGGTTCTTCGAAAACTGGAATCTTATCACCTTCCTTGAGGGTGATATAAGCGACTTTATGATCGCGACGGAAAGTGGTACCAGGATAAGCGTGCTTGCCACGCGAGAAACGGGTTGGCTTGCCCTTGCGAACAGCTGCGCGTACGTCGAGAACGGTAACCTTGTAGGCTTCAGCAATCATCTTAGCAATTTCTTGCTTCGAAGCTGCCTTTGGTACATAGAACATGTACTCGCGACGGGTCTGGATAGCGTAGGCTTTTTCGGTAGCGCGTGGGATATATTGTACAGATCTCATTATGCTTCCTCCTTATCTAAAAGCCAGTTTTCAGTATCTTGCAAGGCTGTCTCGCTGAAGATGATTGTGTCGGCGTTCAGGATGTCGAAGACATTGAGGTAAGTAGCGCGAACGAGCTTGAGATTAGCCAAGTTGTTCGTAGCGCGTAGTACTTCCGGTGCTTTTTCGCTGACGACCATCAGGACGAACTTATCGTCGAGCTTCAAGTCTTTCAGTTTCTTAGCGATTTCCTTGGTCTTGCCAGTAGTGGCGATGCCTTCGATAATGATAGCTTTGTCAGCATTCTTGAGGCTGAGAGCCTGGCGAATGGCTGTCTTCTTAGCGTTTTTGCTGAGCTTCTTGGTGAAGTTCTCATTGCCGGTGCGACCAAAAGCGACACCACCGTGACGCCAAATCGGGTTACGAGTTGAACCAAAGCGAGCGCGTCCGGTACCTTTCTGTTTCCAAGGCTTCTTACCACCACCACGAACTTCGCCACGCTTCAAAGTCTTAGCGTGTGAGCTGCGTGAGTTGGCGAGGTAAGCATCATAAGCTGTCTTGAGGAGCTCATGGTTTTCGACGTTCAGGCCGAAGATTTCTTTATTCAAATCTGCCATATTACTCCTTTCCCTCGATGGTTACGATGCCCTTCTTTGGACCAGGGACTGCGCCCTTGAGGCCAATGAGATTGTTCTCTGGGTCCAAAAAAGCAACTACCAAATTCTTGACAGTTACCTGATCGTGGCCCATACGGCCTGGCATCTTTTT